>CANGXU010000069.1 GCA_947457885.1 Betaproteobacteria bacterium | reverse complement strand
GTGCCGCATTCCGGCGTCGCCGCGTTCGGGTGCGCGAAGATGAAAACCTTGAGGTCCTGCGCACGCTTCAGTACGGGACGGAAGCGCGGTTCGGACAACTGCTCGTGCTCGACTGAAGTGCCCAGCTCTACCGACCGGAAGCCGTGGTCGCGCACGATCCGCTCCAGCTCGGCGATCGCGGCGTCGGGGTGCTGCATCGGCAGCGTACCCATGCCCTTGAGCCGATCCGGATGGGTGGCGACCATCCGTGCGATGCCGTCGTTGGTAATTCGGGCTGCGTCGGCCGCAGCGTCGACGCCGAGCCAGTACATCATCACGATCGGCGCCGGCGAGATGAACGAGACGTCGAGCCCCTTGCGATCCATGCCGGCGACTTTCATCGCCGCATCGGAGAACTCCGGATAAACCGGGAATCCATGGCCACCCTCACGCACGATCTTCTGGCCGCCCTGGCTCGATTCGATCTTCATCTGGAATCGTGCCGGGTCGCGTTCGATCGCGTGAAGGAGCTCAGGCGGTACGACATGGCTGTGTACGTCGACCCGCCTGCGGCGTGGCTGCGCAGTCTTCTTCTTCGCCGGTGGCCGGCTCGTCGTGTTCTTCCTTGCCGCCTTTGCTGCCATCACCTGTCGTCTCCTGTCGGTCTATCGCTTGATCCTGCGGCCTTGCGGCTGCCTCCACCTCATTGTCTGTGCCAGCCCTGTCTAGTGCAATCACGCAACCGCATCGACCAGCGTATCGAGGTGTGCCGGATCCATCGCCGCCGCGCCGCGCTCGATCCGGCCGATCAGCAGCGACAGCGCTTCGTGCGTCGGTGCCGGCAGCCCGGCCTCGCGGCCGCGGCGCGCGACATAGCCGTTCATGAAATCGTTCTCGGTCCGCCGTCCCTTGCGCAGATCCTGTGCCATGCCTGAATAGCCCCGATCGGTCATCCGTTTCAGTTCGTTGTCGAACGCGGCGTCGACGGCTGCACGGGCCGCGGCGTCGCCGGCGGCGCAGTCGAGCCAGGCCTGTGCGTCGAGCGTGCGGATCGGCTCGAGTGCGTAGCCGAGGGCGACGCCGATGCGGATCGCCTCGGCGGCCAGCCGGATCATGATCGAGCGCGTCGGGGCGCCTGCGACGATCGACTTCAGCGTCAGGCCGGTGCTGGCCGAAAGCGCGGTGGTCATCGTGTTGGCCACCAGCTTCGACCAGCGCTCGCCCCACAGGTTGGACGTGGCACGCGCGCTGTCGACCTGGCCGAGCATCGCGACCAGCGCCTGCAGCCGAGGGGTGGTGCGTCCATGCAGTTCGCCGGCCCGGAAGATCGTGTAGCCGCTGCCGCCGGGCTGACGCGTGCGTACGATGCCACCGGGCCGATGGGCCTCGGCGCTGAGGGTGCTGGCGATGCAGCCGAGCGTACGGTCGGCACCGACGATGCCGGCGACCAGTTCCTCGACCAGGCAGTTCTGCAGGGTCACCACGTAACCGCCCGGGGCGAGGCATGCGCCGGCGAGCGAAGCCGCCCATGCCGTGTCATAGAGCTTGGTGCATACGAAGGCGATATCCACCGGGCTTCGGCTGGCGACCTGCTGCGCCTCGTGGATGTGCAGGGCGGGCACCGCGATCGTGTATTCACCGACCGTACCGCTGAACGCGAGCCCGTTCTTGCGGATCGCCTCCACATGCTCCGGCCAGGGATCGATCAGCGTCACGTCGTACCCCGCCTGGAACAGGTGGGCACCGACGTAGCCGCCGGTCGCGCCTGCGCCGACGAAGGCGATGCGCGGCTGTGCATCTGCAGGGCCGGAGGGACGGGGCGAGGCGGCGTTCATCGGTATGCTGCTCAGTCCATCTTCACGTTGGCCTTGCGCACCACCGCGGCCCACTTGGCGATCTCGGCGCTGATATGGGCGCCGAACGCCTCCGGGGTGCTGGCGACGATGTCGACGCCGATCGCGTCGAGCTTGGCCTTGAGGTCACGGCCGGCCAGCGCCTTCACCATCGCCGCGTTTGCCGTGGTGATGATTGCGCGCGGCGTTGCCGGCGGTGCGGTGATGCCGAACCAGGTGCCGGTCTCGACGCCACCGAAGCCGGCTTCCTTCATCGTCGGCACGTTCGGCACCACTGCATTGCGCCGCACGTCGGCCACGGCCAGTGCCCTGAGCCTGCCGGTCTTCACGAAGCCGTCGACCGCCAGCGGCCCGACGAACATCATCGGGACATGGCCGCCGAGCAGGTCGTTCACGCCCGGACCGGAGCTCTTGTAGGGGATGTGCACCAGGTCGATGCCTGCGACCAGCTTGAACAGCTCACCGGACAGGTGCGGCGAACTGCCGCTGCCGCCGGAGGCGTAGCTGAGCGAGCCGGGCTTCGCTCGCGCCAGAGCCACCAGTTCCTTTACCGACTTCACTGGCACCGACGGGTGCACCACGAGGATGTTCGGCTGCGACAGGATGAGCGAGACGGGTGCGAAGTCCTTGACCGGATCGAACGGCAGCTTCATCAGGCTAGGGTTGATCGTGTGGGTGGTGGTGATCAGCAGAAGCGTATAGCCATCGGGCGGCGCCTTCACCATCATCTCGGAGCCGATGGTGCTGCTGGCACCGGCGCGGTTGTCGATCAGCAACTGCTGGCCGAAGGCTTCGGCGAACGCTGGCTGTACCGTGCGCGCGAGAGCGTCGGCACTGCCGCCCGGGGCGAACGGCACGATCCAGCGGATCGGCTTGACGGGGAACTCGGCGGCGGTTGCGGCAGCCGGCAGCAGCGCGGTGGCGAGGGGCAGAAGGAAAGCTCGGATGTCCAAAGGGGTGCCTGTGTCGGGTGCCGGCGGGCGGGGCAGGATAAGCGCGGGTGAGGCTCGGGAGCGGCGAAGGACAGCCAAAATGGTAGCAGACGCCTTGTGATAATCTGCCCGCACAGTTTGCATCGATGCGCATGCATCCATGCGTTTCCTTCACCGCAGCCTGTACGGCCGACAGCAGCATCCGTCGCCGGAAGGACGGGGCGCCGCAGATGACCGCCGAACACCACTGGACCGCGAGCGACGGCACTCGCCTTTTCTACCGCATCGACGATTTCACCGATCCGTGGACCCGCGCGTCGACGGTCGTGCTGCTGCATCCGGGCATGGGTAGTTCGCTACGCCTGTTCGGATGGGTGCCGCACCTGGCGCGCCGGTTCCGCGTGGTGCGGCCAGACACCCGCGGACACGGCCAGTCTGAGCCGGGCCAGCTGGACGGGCTCGGGCACGACCGGCTGTCGCTCGACCTGTTCGAACTGTTCGACCGCCTGGGGATCGCATCCGCACATGTGATGGGCTCTTCCGCCGGGGGAATGATCGCCGGGCAGGCCGCGATCCGCGAGCCGGGTCGCTTCCGCAGCCTCGCCCTCTACGCAGCCACCGCCGGCATCCCGCCGAGCCGCCCGCAGAAGGGCGACTGGATGGCGCGGGTGGGCAAGGCGGGCGTGCGCGGCTTCCTCGAGCAGACAGTACGCGATCGCATCGGCGATGCATCGCCGGAACAGGTGAAGTGGTACCTCGACTCCGCCGATGGACTGACCGTCGAGTACCTGTCGCGCTTCGTGCCGCTGATGGCTAGCGAGGACTGGACCGAGCGCCTGGCCGACTTCCGATTCCCCGTCATGATGGGGGTGCCGGACCCTGATCCGATGGTCGAGCGCAGTGAGTACGAGCGCATGCTCGGCTACATCCGCGACTGCACCTTCGTCACCTTCCCGGGCGCGAGCCATGGCATGACCGCCGAGATCCCGGATGCCTGCGCGCTCGAATACCTGAAGTTCCTCGAAAAGGTCGAGCCATGAGCATGGAAACCTTCACCACCAGCGACGGCGTACGCATCGCCTACCACGTAGACGATTTCACCGATCCGTGGCGCAACGCGCCGACGCTGCTGATGCTGCACTCGGCGATGAGCAGCTCGAAGCGCTTCTTCTCGATGGTTCCGGGCCTCGCGCGCCACCTGCGGGTGGTACGGATGGACTCGCGTGGCCATGGCGAGTCGCAGGTGCCGCCGGCCAGCGTGCCGCACGACAAGGAACGGCTGAGCCAGGACGTGCTCGAATTGCTCGACGTGCTGAAGCTCGACAGCGTGCATATCCTCGGTGGCTCGGCCGGCGGCTATACCGGTCAGCTGCTGGCGATCCACCACCCGTCGCGGGTGAAGAGCCTGTCGCTGTTCAGCTCGACGCCGGGCTTCAAGGGCGACCAGGGCAAGCGCTGGCTGGCAGAGGCCTCGGTGCGTGGCATGCGTGCCGTGTTCGGCGAGACCATCGACGAACGCCTGCCGGTGGGCGAGGCCGATCCGCGGCTGGTCGCATGGGTGCTAGACGAGATCTGCAAGAACGACCTCGAGTTCCTGAAGCGCTTCATCGGCCACTGGACCGACACCGACTTCATGGACCAGGTGCATCGCATTGGCTGCCCGACGCTGATCGTCGAACCTGGTGCGCATCCGATCGGCACCGGATCGGCATTTGCCGAGATGGCGCGCCTGATCCCGAACAGTGAGCGTGTCGTCTACGAAAATGGCCGGCACAACCTGTACGACTACCAGCCCGACCGCTGCGTGGCCGAGGTGCTGCGCTTCCTGCGCCAGCACTTCCCCGAACTTCGGCCGTGAGCGCTGGCGCGGCGTGAAGCGGCTCGACGGCAAGGTCGCGTTCATCACCGGCGGTGGCTCGGGCATCGCCCGTGCGGCCGCGCTGCTGTTCGCGCGCGAGGGCGCGAAGGTGGTGGTGGCCGAGATCGATGGTGCGCTGGCCGAGGCCACGGCGCGCGACGTGGCCGATGCGGGTGGAGACGCGATGGCGGTACGCACCGATGTCACCGACGAAGCGAGCGTACGCGTGGCCGTCGGCGCGGCCGTGGCCCGCCATGGCCGGCTCGATATCCTGTTCAACTGCGCCGGTGGTTCGCTCAATGCGGACAGCCAGGTCACCGACGTCGACCTCGCGGTATGGGACCGCACGATGGCGCTGGACGTGCGCGGTGCGATGCTGGTCTGCCGCCATGGCATTCCCGAACTCGTGAAGGCCGGTGGCGGTTCGGTGGTCAACATGTCTTCTGGCGCCGCGCTGCGCGGCAGCAGCCCGAAGCATGTCTACACCGCGGCCAAGGGCGCGATCCTGTCGTTCACCCGTGCGCTGGCCGGCACCTACGCGCGGGACAACGTGCGCGCCAACGCGATCTGCGCGGGGCGCATCCTCACCGATCGCATCCTGAACAACTACGGCACGGCCGATGCACCGGGGTTGGTCGCCGACCTGCAGGACGCGGCTGGCCGCGTACGCGACTACCCGTTCTGGGTCGGGCGCCCGGAGGACATCGCCAATATCGCGCTGTTCCTGGCGAGCGACGAGTCGCGAATGATCACTGGTGCAACGATCCCGGCCGACGGTGGCCGGTCAGCCTACTGAAGGAACGGACATGCAAACCCTGGTCGCCAGCGATGGCCTCGAACTGCGCTACGTCGTCGATGACTACACCGATCCCTGGCGCAAGGCCGAGACGCTGGTGCTGGTCCATGCGGCGATGGGCAGCTCGCGCCGCTTCCATGCCTGGGTGCCGCACCTCGCCCGCCACTTCCGGGTGGTGCGGATCGACCAGCGCGGGCATGGCGAAACCGGCATCCCCGGTCCCGACCAGCTGTCGTTTCCGCGGCTGATGCAGGACGTGGTGGAACTCCTCGACCACCTGGGCGTGGACAAGGCGCACCTCGCCGGCTCGTCCGCCGGCGGCATCGTCTCGCAGGGCATGGCCATCCACCACCCGTCTCGGGTGCGCACGCTGGCGAGTTTCGCCTCGGTGCCGGGCATGAAGAAGGTCGCGACCGACTACGCCGGCTGGGTGGCGCGCATCGGCGCGAAGGGCGTCGCGACCTTCCTGCGCGAGACGATCGCCGACCGGGTCGACCTCGCGACCGCGAAGCCGGGTTTCGTCGACTGGTTCATCGCCGAATCGGCGCGCACGCCGGTCGAGGTGCTTGCGCGCTTCGTGCCGATGATGGCCACGGTCGACCTGCAGGATGACCTGCCGAAGATCGCCTGCCCGATGCTGGTGGTCGTGCCAGGTGCCGATCCGCTGCATCCGGCCGACGAATACCGGCCGATCGCCGAGCGGGTGCCTGGCTGCGAGTTCGTCGTGTATGAAGGACTGCCTCACAACATCACCGATGCAGTGCCCGATCGCTGTGCGGAAGAGCTGAAGCGCTTCCTGCTGAAGCACGCGGCCTGAGCGGCGCCGCGCGGCTGCGGCTCAGCCGCGCGGGAAGCGGCGCTGCAGGAACGCGAGCGTGTCGGCTGCGCAGCGGTCCGGCAGGTAGTCGCAGATGTTGTGGCGGGCGCCGTCGTAGTACACCAGCTCGTTGTCGGGGATGCGCACCTTCATGTCCTCGTAGGTCGAGGCATGGCCGACCGGCTCGGCGCCGGGCGCAATCATCATCACCGGGCAGCGGATCGCGCGGATCTCCTCCATCATGTCCACCGTCGACATGTGGCCGACGAAGCGCTGGATGAACGGCAGGTCGTTCTTCGCCGCCTCGTCGAGGAACCACTCGACAAAGCGCGGATCTACCGCGTCCACCGGGAAGCGGTCCGAGATCGTCTCGGCCAGGAACGGGCGGATGCCGATCGCGCCCATGTGAGGCACCCAGGTGCTGACCTGGCTGCGGGTCAGTCCGGGCGTCGAACCGTAGAGCACCAGGCTCTTCACCCGCTCGGGGTTGTCGATCGCGAGCCGCTGGCCCACGTAGCCGCCGGCGGAGTTGCCGAGGATGTGCACCTTGCCCAGCCCGAGTTCATCCATCAGCGTCAGCGTGTCCTTCGCCAGCCGCGCCAGCGAGAACGGCGAGGACGGGTCAGGCACGTCGGAGGCCCCATGGCCGCGCAGGTCCATGCGGATGATCCGATGGTGGCGCGACAGGGCCGGCACCATCGAGTACCAGCGCTTCGTGCTGCCGATGGCTGCATGCAGCAGCAGCAGGGGATCGTCCGGCAGCCACGGATCGCTGAAGTCGTCGACCTGGTAGGCGAGCTTGATGCCGTCGTCGGCGGTCACATGGGGCATGGCGGTCTCCCGTGAAGGATGGTGGGGCGATACGCGATCGTGGAAGGATCGAAGGCGGGGCAGCGATCGCTGATGGTCAGCGTGCCGTGCCCTCGTGCTCGACAGCCACTTCCGGCGGTAGCGGCGTGGCGAGCGTTGCATGCAGGTAGCAGGTGATGGCGGCGATCTTCTGCAGCCGCTCGAACACTTCGTCTGCCGCACCGCCGTTGAGGAACAGGTGGGTGTCCACCGGCAGCGCCCGTCCCGCGAGGGTGCCGGCGGCGAGGCTGCCCTCCAGCGCGAACGGCGTGTACTGCACGATGCGTACTCCGCCGATGTCCAGCTTCATGTTCTCGATGTAGCGCGACAGCTGGGTCATGTAGCAGAACACGATGCCGGCCGACAGCAGCGACAGTCCGCACGGCCCCTGGTCGCCGGCGCTGCCGGTGCCGGGCCGCTCGTCGGTGCGCAGCGCGAAATGGCTGGCTGCGGGAAGCTCGAGCCAGGTGTCGGTGCAGGTGACACCGGCGGGGTCGAGCAGGTGGCTGTCGCCGACGATCAGGCGCAGCACGCGCCCGGTCGGCGAGGCCTGCGCCGGTTGCGACACGCCGGGGCGCTGTTCACCGGTGCGCAGGATCAGCGGCTGCAGCGGATCCGGGCCGGGCACCGGCCGCGGCGGGCGCGCATGGACCTGGTAGGGATCCGGCGCATCCGGTGCCGTGGAAGCGGGCAGCGCAGTGACGCTGCGCCGGCGTCCGTTCACGTAGATCGCGAAGGTGTTCTCCAGTGGTGTGCTCAGTGCGGCCATCGCCGGCGAGGCGACGACCGCAGCCTCGACCCAGGCGCGCACCGCGGCGGGCGCGGCGGGCGACTTCACCTTGACCGTGACCCGTGTCGGCTCCGCCTGGCCGACCGCATCGCCGCGCACGAACGAGCCAGTCAGGCTGTAGCGGTTGTCGAGGTGGATGCGCAGGTCGTCGATGTCGATGCCGGCCACCGGTGCCGAGGCCAGCAGCCGGTTGTAAAGGTCGCCATGCAGGCCCGCATTGAACACCCCGAGAGGGAACGGCGCGAGGTCGGTGCCGGACAGGTGCCGTCCCTCGTCGCTGGTGATGCGCCAGGCGCTGCCGGCATCGCCCTCGGTGACCACGGCTTCCTTCTGGTGGTGCGCCATCTGGCGCGCCTCGACCGTGAACACGTCATGGCCGGCGACATTGCGCACGACCGCCGGCCGTGCGGTGCCCTGCCGGGCGCGGAAGGCGAGCGGGTCGCCGAAGGCGTCGATCGTGCCGGTTGCATGCGTTGCCATGGGTACTCTCCGTATCAGGCCGCGGGCGGCAGGCTGGCGCGGGTGCGCATCAGCACGGTCTTGTCCATCTGGAACACCAGCTCGTCGCGCTGGTTGTAGACCAGGTCGCGGAACACGACCACGCCGCGGTCCGGCTTCGAGGTCTCGCGCTTGGAGATCACCTCGACCTCAGTACGGATGGTGTCGCCGATACGCACCGGCGCGAAGAACCGGCCGCCATCGAGCGCCAGCAGGCCGACCACCGAGGTGCGGAACAGGCTCTCGGTCATGCCGGTGGAGAACGACATGATCAGGTGGCTCGGGCAGATGCGGCCGCCATAGGGCGTCTTCTTCGCGAACTCCTCGTCGATGAACAGCGGCACGTGGTAGCCGACCAGCGCGCAGAACAGGGAGTGGTCGCCTTCGGTCACCGTGCGGCTGTAGGTGGGGTAGCGGGCGCCGACGGCAAAGTCTTCGTAGTAGGATGTCATCGTGATCACAGTTCGAGAGGCAGGGAAGACCTTGGCCCGATTGTATGCCGGCGGCGCGCCGTCGATCGTCTCGCGCAGCGGCCTGCGCGCCCTGGCGGCTGCCGCAGGCCTCGCTGCCGTGGCAGTGGTCCTCATGCCGCAGGCCGCTGCCCAGGCGCAGTGGCCGGTGAAGCCGATGCGCATCGTGGTGCCGGTGGTGCCGGGTTCCTTCACCGACGTGGTCGCTCGCGGGCTGGCTGCGGACATGGGCGAATCCCTCGGCCAGTCGGTGCTGGTCGAGAACCGGGCCGGTGCCGGCACCACCATCGGTGCGGCCACCGTCGCCAAGTCATCGCCCGACGGCTACACGCTGCTGATGACCGAGAACTCGTTTTCCATCGCGCCGGCGCTTTACGGCAAGCAGATGACCTACGACCCAGTGCGCGATTTCCAGCCGGTCACGCTGATCGCCGAGGCCCCGACCGTCTGGTTCAGCCGGCTCGAGTTCCCGGCGCGCAGCCCGAAGGACCTGGTGCAGCTCGCGCGCAACCGGCCGGGCGAGGTCACCTTCGCCACCGGTGGCAACGGCACCTCCTCGCACCTGGCCGCCGAGTTGTTCATCGATCGCAACAAGCTGAAGATGGTGCACGTGCCGTTCAAGGGCGTGGCCGGTTCGATCGCCGAGATCGTCGCCGGGCGCGTCGACGTCGGTACCTCGAGCATCGCCAGCGCCGCCGGTCCGATCCAGGCGGGGCGGATGCGCGCGCTGGCGGTGACCGGCAAGGAGCGTAACCCGCTGCTGCCCGAGGTGCCCACCTTCGCCGAGTCCGGCTTCGGCGACTACGACATGCCGATCTGGTTCGGCATCATCGGCCCGGCGGGGCTGCCTGCCGACCGGCTCGATCGCCTGCATGCCGAGATCGTCCGCGCGGCCAACCGCCCGCGGCTGCGCGAGCTGTTTGCCGCGCAGGGCGCACGGTCGCTGCTGGTGCCGCCGCCGGCCTTCACGAAGCGGGTGCATGCCGAGATCGCGCAGTGGCGCGAGGTGATCCCGCGCGTGGGCATCCGTCCCGACTGAACGCTGCACGCCCTTCAACACAATCCGATGGATGAGTCGATGCAGACCCGACGCAAGACCCTCTCTGTCCTTCCTGCCGTGCTCGCGGTGCCCTTCCTGCTGTCGAGCCTGCCGGTGCAGGCGCAGGCCCAGGCCTGGCCGTCGCGGCCGTTGCGCATCGTCGTCGGCTTCACGGCCGGCGGTCCGGTCGACCTGGTCGCGCGCATCGTGGCGCCGCGCCTGGCGGTGCCGCTCGGCCAGCCAGTCATTGTCGAGAACCGGCCGGGCGCAGATGCGAACATCGCGATGGAAGTGGTCGCGCGGGCGAGCCCGGACGGCCACACGCTTCTGTTGATCCAGCCGGGCGTGGCGATCAACCCGCCGCTCTACGGCAAAGTGCCATTCGACCCGATCAAGGACTTCGCGCCGATCAGCCTGATCGGCGAGTCGCCGAACATCGTCGCGGTGCATAACGGGTTGCCGGCGAACACGATGCAGGAGCTGCTCGCGCTGGCACGCGCGAAGAAGGGCGGCCTGTTCTACGGGGCCACGTCGAGCCCGACCCACCTGGCTACGGAACTTCTGAACACCCTCGCCGGCATCCAGACCGTACGCGTGCCGTTCAAGGGCGCGCCGCCGGCGCTGACGGCGCTGATGTCGGGCGAGGTGCAGATCGTGATCAGCAGCATCGGCACCCTGTTGCCGATCGCCCGTGCCGGCAAGGTACGCGCGCTCGCGGTGACCAGCGCCAAACGCAGCGCTGCTGCGCCCGACCTGCCGACGGTGCAGGAGGCGGGCGTGCCCGGCTTCGTCGCCACCACCTGGTACGGGCTGGCCGCCACCGGCGGCACGCCGCGGCCGGTCATCGACCGGCTGAACGCCGAGCTGCGCAAGGTGCTCGCCGACCCCGAGGTGCGCACGCAGCTGGCCGGGCAGGGCATCGACGAACCGGCACCCGGCACGCCGGAGCAGCTTGGCGCCCTGATCCGCAGCGAACTGGTGAAATGGGAAAAGGTGGTGCGCGCCTCCGGCGCTGGCGTCAACTGAGCGACCGGTACGCCACGGCTCAGTCGAGCAGCGCGGTCGCCTTGATCTCGATCAGCGCACCCGGGCGGATCAGCCCGGCGACCTGCACGCCGGTCGCCGCAGGCCAGGGCGCGTCGCCGAAGACCTTGCGGCGTACCGCTGCGGTCCCGGCGTATCCGTCCAGCGTCAGGTAGTACTCGGTGGTCTCGACCACGTTTGCGAACGAGGCGCCAGCCGCCTCCAGCACGCGGCCCATCTTCTCGAAGATGTATTCGGTCTGCCGGATGATGTCGCCTTCGCCCACGATCTCGCCCTGCTCGTTCGCGGCGGTCATGCCGGAGATGAACAGCAGGTTGCCAGCGCGTACGCCGGCGGAGAAGGTGTAGCGCGGATTCCAGCCGCCGGGCGGCACGACTGCTGTGAAGGGCTTGTCCATGTCGGGCTCCTCTACGGTGTGGCTGGCCGGGGTCGAGGCCGGCCGGAAATCAGGTATGCGTGGAAGCCTTCGGCGACTGGCGTGCCGGCTGCATTGCTCACGCGCACGATGAAGCGCACCACGCCGCGCCTGCCGTCGCGCGAGGGTCGGGTGCTCTCCACCTCGAACGCAGTGCGAATCGTTTCGCCCTCGAGCACCGGGGCGAGGAAGCGCATGCCCTGTTCCAGGAAGGCGACCATCGACGATTCCAGCCGCGGCGACAGGGCGGTGGCACCCAGCGCGCCGATCGCCGCCACCAGCAGTCCGTGCGCGACCGGTGCGCCGAAGCGGGTGCCGCGTGCATAGTCGGCGTCGTAGTGGATCGGGTGGGCATCGCCGGTGAGGGTGGCGAAGGCGCGGAATGCGGCGGCATCGAGGCGGCGCTGCTGGCCGGGCCAGCACTGGCCGGGCGCGAAATCCTCGAAGTAGAGCTGGCCGTCTCCGGTCGCGTCCCCGGTGTGCGAGCCGTCCCCGGAGGCCGGGCCGGTCATTCCGCCTTCACACCCGAGGCGCGCACCGCCTGCACGAACAGCTCGATGTCGGCGCGCAGTTGCTTCGCATACTCTGCCGGCGTGCTGCCGACCGGGTCGATGCCCATCGCCGCGAGCTTCTGCACCGAGTCCGGATGCCTGATCGCCTTGCCGATCTCGGTGGCCAGCCGCTCGATCACCGGGCCCGGGGTACCGGAGGGCGCGAGCACACTGACCGAGGGCAGCAGCACGAAGTCCTTCACCCCGAGTTCGGCAAACGTCGGCACGTCGGGCGCCTGCGCGCTGCGCGTGGCGCTTGCCACGCCGAGCAGCCTGATGGTGCCCGACTTCACATGGGCCGATACCGTCGGCAGCACCGTGAACAGCGCCGGCACCTCGCCCGAGACGATCGCCGGCGTCGATTGGCCGCTGCCCTTGTACGGCACGTGCACCAGCTCGATGCCCAGCCGCAGGCGCAGCATCTCCATCGCCAGATGGTGCGGGCTGCCCACGCCGGAGGAGCCGTACGAAGCGCTGCCGTTGCGTGCGCGTGCGTAGGCGACGAACTCCTTGAGCGTCGAGATACCGGTGCTGCTGTTCACAGCCAGGAAGAACGGCGAGGTGCCGAGCAGGCTCACCGGTGCGAAGTCGCGCCGGATGTTGTACGGCAGCTTCGGAGTCATCGCCGGGGTTATCGCCGTCTGCCCGAGGTCTGCCACCAGCAGCGTGTAGCCGTCGGGCAGCGCGCGCGCGACCAGTTCGGTGCCGATGATGCCGCCGGCGCCCGGCCGATTGTCGATCAGTACTGGACGCTTGAAGGCATCGCCGAGGCGTTGAGCGACGATACGGCCGAGGGTATCGGGCAGGCCGCCGGGCACGTACGGCACGACCATGCGGATCGGCCGCGACGGGAAGGCGGCCGCGTCGGCGTTCTGCGCCAATGCCGGGGCTGGCAACAGCGCGGCCGCGAAGGCCGCTGCAAGCGCGGCACGGCGGGCGGGGTCGGGACGGATCACGATCGTTTCATCCTTGGCGAAGAGCGCAGATGATACGCCGGCGGCCCTGCGCAGTCTTCGCAGCATCGTCGGGGTCCGCGATGTGCTGAGGTACCATCACGGCCTGCATAACGACTGATCCCGGATCGGCAATGACAGCAGCAGCGAAGATGCTAGACGGGGTGCGGGTGATCGACCTCACTTCGGTCGTGTTCGGCCCGTACTCGACGCAGATCCTGGCCGATTATGGTGCCGACGTGGTGAAGGTCGAGGTGCCTGAGGGCGACATCATGCGCTATGCCGGCCATGCGCCCGAGCGGGGTATGGGACCGGTGTTCGTGAACCTCAACCGCGGCAAGCGCTCGATCGTGCTCGACATCCGCAAGCCCGACGGCAAGGCCGCGCTCGAGGCACTGATCCGCGGTGCCGATCTGCTGGTGCACAACGTGCGGCGCAAGCCGATGGCACGGCTGGGTTTCTCGCCGCAGGCCTGCGCGGCGCTGAACCCGCGGCTCCTGTATTGCGCGGCGACCGGCTTCGCCGAAGCGCATGAGCTTGCCGACGCACCGGCGATCGACGACGTGATCCAGTGCGCGGTCGGCCTGTCCGGGTTGAATGCCGATGCCGACGGCACGCCGCGGCTGGTACCGAGCCTGATCGCCGACAAGGTCGCCGGCCTCGCGCTCGCCACCGCGATGCTCGCCGCGCTGGTGCGCCAGCGCACGACCGGGCAGGGCGGCACGGTGGACGTGCCGATGTACGAGACGCTCGCCTCCTTCTGCCTGGTCGAGCACCTGCAGGGCGCGACCTTCTCTCCGGAGGGCAGCGTCGGATACACCCGCGTGACGCGCGAGGGCCGGCGCATCTACCGCGCGAAGGACGGCCATGTGTCGATGACGCCCTACAGCAACGAGCAGTGGGCGCGCTTCTTCATCGCCGTGGGCCGGCCCGACATGGCGACCGACCCGCGCGTCACCGACCCGGCGGTGCGCGGCACCCGTTTCCACGAACTGTACGACGTGGTCGAGTCGGTCGCGCATACCCGCACCGTCGCCGAATGGATTGCGCTTGCGCGCGAGCTGAGCATGCCGGCGATGCCCGTGGTGTCGCTGGCCGATGTCGCCGGTGACGTACAGCTGGAACGCAGCGGCGCGACCGAGACGCGCGAGTTCGCTGGCATCGGACCCGTGAAGCATCTGTCCTCGCCGGGCTTCTTCGACGGCGCCGCGGCGCGGCATCCGATGAATGCGCCGCGTCTGGGCGAGCACACCCGCGTACTGCTGCGCGAGGCGGGCTACGACGAGCCCGGCATCGCCGCGCTGCTCGCCTCTGGCGGCGCACGCGCGCTTGCCTGAGACCCCAGCGGCCGGCCATGGGCGGGCCGCACAGAACGACCCTGCAGGAGACCCTCGATGGAACAGCCGCCGCGCATCGTCCACCCCGACACGCTGCCGTCCTACTCCCCGCCCGGTCATGGTGGCACGGTCAACCGGCGGTTGGTCGAGGCCTCCCTCGGGACGGGGCTCGAGATGGTGCTGGGTGAGGTCGCAGCCGGAGGCGCGGCGCATCCGCATTCGCATGACACCGCCTGGCAGATCGTGATGGTGATCGAGGGCTTCCTGGAGCATTCCGAGCCCGGCCTGCCGCCGCAGCGCTGCGGTCCGGGCAGCGTGATCCGCATCCCGCCGAAATGCGTGCACGGCGCGCGTGCCGTTGACGGACCGGCAAAGGTGGTGGTGATCTACAGTCCGCCACTGCCGGCAGAGGGCGGCTTCCGGCCGGCCTGAAAACCATTCGGACGCTGAACCTGTTGCACGACGATGCGCTCCGGGCGGTGGGTGCGCGCGGCGCCCGTCTTCTCGAACGCGTCGATCGCCTGGGCGGCGCGTCTTCAGGCCGCGACGCGGCTCGGTTCGGCCAGCGCGCGCCGCGCCAGCACCTGCCCGAGGGCCAGCGCGACGGCTGACTGGGTCGGTTCGACCACTGGCACGCCGAGGACCTGTTCCAGCCCTTCACGATGGGCGGAGAAGCCGGCGCAGCCGAGCACGATCGCCTGCGCACCCATCTCGTCGCGCAGCCGCCGTCCCACCGATTCCAGGCGCTCGCGGGTGCGCTGGACGTCCGCCAGCGCAGTGACAGCCATCTCGACGGCGAGGCCGCCGCAGTAGCGATGCTCGAAGCCCAGCGCCCGGATCTTGCGCCGGTGGCGCGCAAGGGAGCCTGCGACGATCGCGATGGATGCGAATCGTTCGGCCAGTGCCGACGCGGTGTTGAAGCCCGATTCGCCGATGCCGAGCACCGGCTGGCGGTATACCTCGCGCAGCGCATGCAGGCCGGGATCGGAGAAGCAGCCGATGATGATGGCAGCGCTCGCGGCCATCTCGGGACGCCTTGCCAGCCATTGGAGCAACAGGCCGGTGCTCGCATCGACCTGCGCCTGTGTCTCGACGCCGGGCGGGCCTTCGTGCAACGTCTCGCAGACGATCTGCGGGCCGCCCGGCAGGCGCATTGCCGATACGGCTGCGCTCATCTGCTCGGTGACCGCATGCGTACTGTTCGGGTTGATGACGAGGATGCGTTCGGCCATGGCGGGATCGCCTTGAGTGGTTCCAGAGGACTGCAATCTACCCAAAAGCCTGCCACAGGGGAACGACTCGGCGGGATCGCCAGTTGCCTGCCTGCGCACGGAACAAGTAGCCGACCGCCACGCCGTGCCGGACAGTGTTCGCGGCCTGCATCATTGCTGCGCCGACGCCGGCAGTGCGCCGATGTCGAGCGACCAGTCGACGGCCGAGCGGCACCAGATCCGCCGCCGCGGCGGCAGGCTCGCGCGTTGCGCCAGGCCGCCGATGCGCAGCGTGAAGGTCTGCGGCGTATCGCTGTCCGGACGGGCGAACACCGGCGTGCCGCAGACTGGGCAGAACGCATGCGCACGCCGGTTGCCGCTCTCGGCGGTCTTCACGTAGAAGGTCGGCTCGCCAGCGAGCAGCCGGAAGTCGGACGCCGGTACCACGACCGACACCCGATACGGCGAACCGGTCAGCACCTGGCAGTCGGTGCAGTGGCAGATCGCGACCCTGGACGGGTCGGCTTGGGCTTCATAGCGGATGTTGCCGCAATGGCACTGGCCGTCGACATGCATGGGGGATGCTCCCGGAGTGATATCGTCCGCCGCAAGGGTAACCCCGGAAATGACTGTGATGACCGACGCGACCATACGAACGCCCGACATCCCGCCGCCTGCGGTGGCCCCGCATCCGCCGAAGCGGCCGTTCCCGGCCGGTGCCTGCGACTGCCACGCCCATGTGTTCGGGCCGCAGGCGCGCTACCGGCTGCTGCCGAAGACGCATTTCGTGCCGCACGAGACGCCGCTGCCTGCCTATGTGCAGATGCTGCGCACCCTCGGCTGCGAGCGCGGCGTGCTGGTGCAGCCGAGCGTCTACGGCACCGACAACACGCTGATCGAAGAGGCCCTGCAATCGGGCACGTTCGACCTGCGCGCAGTGGCCGTGGTGTCTGCGGATATCGACGACCATGAACTCGAGCGGATGCACGCACTGGGTTTCCGGGGCATCCGCATCAACACCGCATCGGCCACGCCGGGCCTGCGCATCGAGGATGCACCGCGGCTGGCCGAGCGTATCCGGCCACTCGGCTGGCACCTGCAGTTCTACCTCGACCTGCGCGCGATGCCGCAGATCGAGCAGGCGCTGGAGGCGCTCGACATCGACATCGTGATCGACCATTTCGCGCGCATCGCGACCGCCGAGGGCCTGCAGTCGCCGGCCTACCGCGCGCTGCTGCGCCTGCTCGCGCGCGACAACGTGTGGGCCAAGCTGATGGGACCTTACTTCGTCTCCGACGCGGTACCTCACTATCCCGACCTGGTGCCGTTCGCGCGCGGCATGATCGAGGTGGCACTCGACCGCGTGGTCTGGGGGTCCGACTGGCCGCACCCGAGCGCACGCGAGAAGATGCCCGACGATGGCGATCTCGCCGACATGCTGGGCGAATGGGCGCCCGACGAGGCGGTGCGCCACCGGATACTGGTCGACAATCCACGCCGGCTCTACGGCTTCGACTGAAGGAAACGACGATGAGCAAGGCGATCGACGCGCTGGCCGGCATGGTGGCGGGAACGAACTGGGAGGCACTGCCGGCCGGGGTGCAGCGTCTGGCTCGGCTGGTGCTGCTCGACACGATCGGGGTGATCCTCGGCGGTTCCGAACAGCCCGAAGTGGCCCGGCTGCGCGCTGGCTTGTCGGCCGGGGCTGGCAGCGGTGCCACCGTGCTCTCGCGTGGCTGGGCGGTGAACGACGCCGGCCGCGCCGCCTTCCTGAACGGTGTCGCGGGCCGCGCGATCGAGATGTGCGAGACGCACGGCAAGGTATCCTGCCAGGCGGCGATACAGTTGGTACCGGGAGCGCTGGCAGTGGCCGAGCGTGCTGGCCGCAATGGCCGCGACCTGCTCGAGGCGCTGGTCACCGGCTACGACGTGGCGATCCGGCTCGGTGCCGCGACCACGCGCCGTCCGCTCGCACATCCGCTCGGCCAGGCCGGCATGCTTGGCGCGATCGCCGCCGGCGCGCGCCTGCGCGGGCTCGATGCGGCTGGTATCGGTACCGCCATCCGCATCGGCGGCAACCTGATGGTCACCGCCGGCTACGGCAACGTGGTCGCCGGTGCCACTACCCTCAATGCCGTCGGTGGCATGTCGGCGATGGCGGCGGTGAATGCACCCGAGCTCGTGCTCGCCGGCTTCACCGCGCAGCAGGACGCGATCGAGCAGACGATGACCGAGCTGTTGTCGGTCGGCTTCGACCCGGCGCCGGTGTTCGACGGCCTCGGCGCGCGCTGGGAGATCGCGCAGGTGCTGTTCCGGCTGCGCGCCTGCTGCAACCCGATCTACCCGGCGCTCGATGCGCTGGCCGACGTGCTGGCGCGGCTGAAGCCCCGGCCCGACGAGATCGAGCGCATCGATGTCGAGACCTACGATTTCGCTGCCGGACTGGGCGTGCAGGAGCCGCCCGGGCATTTTGGTGCGCGCTACTCGCTGCCGCATGCCGCCGCAGCCCTGGTGGTCAATGGCCACCTCGGCTATGCCTCGTTCACCGACGCCGCCGTGCGCGACCCGGTACTGACCGCGCTGCGTCACCGCGTGCACGTGGTCGAGGACAAGGCGATGACCGCCCGGCTGCCTGCGTCGAAGCCGGCGCGGGTCACACTGGTGCTGAAGGACGGCCGGCGCGAGGCCGGCTCGGTGGAGGACGACCGCCGGGTCGGCGAGGCCTTCGACGAGGCCCCGGTGCGCGCGAAGTACCGCGAGCTGGCCGGGCTGGTGCTGACCGACGCGGGCGTGGCGGCGGTGGAGTCGGCCATCGAACGCTGCGAGGAATGGCCTTCGATGGCACCGCTGCTGGATGC
>CANGXU010000068.1 GCA_947457885.1 Betaproteobacteria bacterium | reverse complement strand
TCCGTTCACCATCCGGGTGCGCACGAAGACACCGTACCCGCTGCTGCCCAACGACCTGTCGACCATCTACGTGATATCGGCAAAGCACGAGAAGGCGAGCACCGAAGACTTCAATGCCGGCCGCGCGATCAACGGCACCGGCCCGTGGCGCTTCGTGCGCTGGCAGCTCGACGACCGGATCGAACTCGCGCGCAACGACGCCTACTGGGGGCCGAAGCCGGCCTGGGAGCGCGCGACGCTGCGCATCATCGCGAAGGATCCGACGCGGGTCGCGGCGCTGCTCGCCGGCGACGTGCGCGCGATCGAGAACGTGCCCACGGCCGACATCGCCCGCCTCGCGCTCAACAAGGAGCTGACGCTCGCGCGCGGCATCTCGAACCGCTTCCTCTACCTGCACATGGACCATGCGCGCGACCGCTCGCCGTTCATTGCCGATGCCAGCGGCAAGCCCCTGGACAAGAACCCGCTGAAAGACGTGCGGGTACGGCGCGCGATGTCGATGGCGGTGAACCGGCAGGCGATCGCCGACAAGGTGATGGAAGGCGCAGCAGTGCCCACCGGCCAGCTGCTGCCGCCGGGCTTGTTCGGCTACGTACCGGGCATCCGCCCGCCGGCCTACGACCCCGATGGCGCACGCCGGCTGCTTGCCGAGGCAGGCTATCCGGACGGATTCACGATCACGCTGCACGCGCCCAATGACCGCTACGTGAACGACGAGCAGGTCGCACAGGCCGTGGCCGGCATGCTGTCGAAGGTAGGCATCCGCACCCGGGTCGAGGCGATGCCCTCGGCGGTGTTCTTCAGCCGCGCCAACAACCTCGAGTTCAGCTTCCTGCTCGCCGGCTGGGCCGCAGCCACCGGCGAAGCGTCCTCGTCGCTGCGCTCGCTGCTGTCCACCTTCGACCGGGACAAGGGGCTGGGCGTCTCCAACCGCGGCCGCTACTCGAACGCAAAGGTCGACCAGCTCACCGAGAAGGGCCTCGCGACGCTGAACGACGCGGCTCGCGAGAAGCTGTTCCAGGCTGCCACCGAGGCGGCGATAGCCGACGTCGGGCTGATCCCGCTCTACCACCAGGTCGGCGTCTGGGGCATGCGGCGCGGGCTCGGCTATACGGCGCGCACAGACGAGGCGACCTGGGCGCACGAGTTCAGCCTCGAGAAGTAACACGCCCTCCAGCGCCAGGATATCGCCCACCGTGCTCGCCTTCATCCTGCGCCGCCTGATGCAGAGTACCGGCGTGCTGTTCGTGATGTCGCTGCTGGTGTTCTTCGGCGTGTATGCGATCGGCAACCCGGTCGACATCCTGGTCAACCCGAACGCCGACCAGCAGGACATCGCGCGGGCGATCGCCGAACTCGGCCTCGACCAGCCGCTGCACCTGCAGTACTGGCACTTCCTGACGAGCGCACTGTCGGGCGACCTCGGCCGCTCGTTCTCGACCGGCATCCCGGCGCTGGAACTGATCTTCCAGCGCATGCCGGCGACGCTGGAACTGGCCGCCGTATCGATGGCAATCGCCATCGCGTTCGGCATCCCGCTCGGGCTGTATGCCGGCCTGCGCCCGGAGTCGAAGATCGCGAAGGGCATCATGGCCGGCTCCATACTGGGGTTCAGCCTGCCGACGTTCTGGGTCGGGCTGATGCTGATCATGGTGTTCTCGGTCTGGCTGGGCTGGCTGCCGCCGACCGGCCGCGGCGACACGGTCGAACTGTTCGGCGTGCCGGTGTCCTTCCTCACGCTCGACGGCTGGAGCCACCTGCTGCTGCCCGCGACGAACCTCGCGCTGTTCAACCTCGCGCTGCTGATCCGCCTGACCCGGGCGGGCACGCGCGAAGTGATGGTCCAGGACTACATACGGTTCGCCCGCGCCAAGGGGCTGCGCGATTCCCGCATCATCGGCGTGCACGTGCTGAAGAACATCATGATCCCGATCGTCACCATCGTCGGGCTCGAGTTCGGCTCGGTGATCGCCTTCGCAGTGGTCACCGAGAGCATCTTTGCCTGGCCGGGCATGGGCAAGCTGCTGATCGATTCGATCAACCAGCTCGACCGGCCGGTGATCGTTGCCTACGTGCTGTTGATCGTGCTCATGTTCGTCCTGATCAACCTGGTAGTGGATGTGCTCTATTCGATGCTCGACCCGCGCATCCGGCTGGCGGATACGGGCGGTGCGCGATGAGCGCGGCGGTGCCGTCGTTGCAGTCCCCGCTGCGCCGCTTCCTCGGCGACTTCGCCGCGAGCCGGGTCGCGCTGGGCGCAGCGCTGCTGCTCGCCGCCATCCTGCTCGCCGCGCTGTTCGCACCACTGCTCTCGCCGCAGGACCCGTACGACCTGGCCCAGCTCGACATCATGGATTCGAAGCTGGAACCCGGCGCGAAGGGCACGGCCGGCAACACCTTCGTACTCGGCTCGGACGAACAGGGCCGCGACCTGTGGAGCGCGATCCTGTACGGGCTGCGGATCAGCCTGGGCGTCGGCGTGCTGGCCACGGTGGTCGCGATGGCCTTCGGCACGCTCGTGGGCCTGGGCTCGGCATGGATCGGCGGCCGCTTCGATGCGCTGATGATGCGTATCGTCGACCTGCAGCTGTCGTTCCCCGCGATCCTGGTCGCGCTGGTGCTGCTGGCGGTGCTCGGCCAGGGCGTCGACAAGGTGGTGCTGGCGCTGGTCATCGTGCAGTGGGCCTACTACGCGCGCACGGTGCGCGGCAGCGCGCTGGTCGAGCGCAACCGGGAATACATCGAGGCGGCGCGCTGCCTGGCGCTGTCGCCCACGCGCATCGTGCTGCGCCACCTGCTGCCCAACTGCCTGCCACCGCTGATCGTGATCGCCACCGTGCAGGTCGCGCATGCGATCGCGCTCGAAGCCACGTTGTCCTTCCTCGGGCTGGGCATGCCGATCACCTCGCCCTCGCTGGGGCTTCTGATCGCCAATGGCTACACGCAGCTGCTGTCGGGCAAGTACTGGATCAGCTTCTTCCCCGGCGTCGCGCTGGTGCTGACCATCGTCGCGATCAACCTGGTCGGCGACCACCTGCGCGACGTGCTCAACCCGAGGCTGTCGCGATGAGTGCTACGGACGCACCCCTGCGCCCGCCGCTGCTGCGGGTCGAGGGGCTGCGCACCGGATTCCCTTCGCGCAACGGCATGCTGCATGCCGTCGATGGCGTCGACTTCAGCCTCGACCGCGGCGAGATCCTCGGCCTGGTCGGCGAGTCGGGATCGGGCAAGAGCGTCACCGGTTTCTCGATCCTCGGGCTGGTCGATCCGCCGGGGCGCATCCTCGGTGGCCGGGTGCTGCTCGATGACGTCGACCTCGCGTCGCTCGACGAGGGCGCGCGGCGCGCGATTCGCGGCAAGCGCATTGCGATGATCTTCCAGGATCCGATGATGACGCTCAACCCGGTGCTGCGCATCGACACGCAGATGATCGAGGCGGTCACCGCGCACGAATCCGTCGGCACGGCGCAGGCGCGCGACCGTGCGCGCGCGGCGCTGGTGCAGGTGGGCATCGCAGCGCCGGACGAACGGCTGCTCGCCTATCCGCACCAGCTCTCCGGCGGCATGCGCCAGCGGGTGGCAATCGCGATCGCACTGGTCAACCGGCCGGACCTCATCATCGCCGACGAGCCGACCACCGCGCTCGACGTGACCATCCAGGGACAGATCCTGTTCGAGATGCAGGCGCTGGTGCGCGAGTCCGGCACCGCGCTGGTCTGGATCACCCATGACCTGTCGGTGGTCGCGGGGCTGGCCGACCGGGTCTGCGTGATGTATGCCGGGCGTATCGTCGAGGCCGGCCCGGTCGATGCGGTGATGGATGCACCGCGCCATCCGTACACGCGCGGGCTGATCGATTCGGTGCCGGCGATGAATCCGCGCGGCCGGCCGCTGGCGCAGATCCCGGGCAATGCGCCCTCGCCGGTCGACCTGCCGCCGGGGTGTGCGTTCCGGGCGCGCTGCACACGCGCGACCGAGCGCTGCGGCGAGATGCCGCCCCTCGCGCCGCCGGCCGATGAAGGCGCCGCATCGCGCACGGTGCGCTGCTGGAATCCGGTGCAGCTGCCGGCGGCGGGCACGCGATGAACGAGGTCCCGCTGCTCGAACTGCGCGGCATCGAGCGCCGCTTCGAACGCCCGCTCGACCTGGCTGCGCGTATCGCCAACCGCTTCGGCGCCGGCATGAGCGCGCAGGTGGTGCATGCGGTCGACCGGGTCGACCTCGCGCTCGCAAGGGGCGAGGTGGTCGGCCTGGCCGGCGAATCCGGCTGCGGCAAGTCGACGCTGGCGCGCATCGCCGCCGGCATCCTGCAACCCGGCCGCGGCGAACGACTGTGGCAGGGCCGCTCGATCGCGGCGATGCCGACAGCGGAGAAGACCGCCACCGAACTCAAGGTGCAGATGATCTTCCAGGATGCGTTCGCCTCGCTCGATCCGCGCATGCGCGTGGACGACCTGATCGCCGAGGCACCGCTCGCGCACGGCCTGCTCGCCCGAGCCGGCAAGGACGAGCGGGTCGACACGCTGCTGCGCCAGGTCGGGCTCGACCCGGCGGCGAAGCGACGCTGGCCGCACCAGTTCTCCGGCGGCCAGCGCAGCCGCATCGGCATCGCGCGCGCGCTGGCAGTGCGCCCGGAAGTGCTGGTCTGCGACGAGGCGGTGGCGGCGCTCGATGTGTCGATCCAGGCGCAGGTGCTCAACCTGTTCATGCAGCTGCGCGCCGACCTCGGCCTGACCTATCTCTTCATCAGCCACGACCTCGGCGTGATCCGCCACCTCGCCGACCGGGTACTCATCATGTACCTCGGCCGCATCGTCGAGTCTGCGCCTGCAGAGCAACTTTTCGCGGCGCCGAACCATCCGTACACGCAGGCGCTGCTGGCCGAGGTACCGACGCTCGCGCTGCGCCACCGCCAGTACCGGCCGGTGCGCGGCGAGATCCCCTCGCCCCTCGCGCCGCCGCCGGGCTGCCATTTCCATCCACGCTGCCCGCATGCGATGCCGCGCTGTGCGGTCGAAGCGCCGGCCCTGCGCGAGATCGTGCCGGGGCGCCACTCGGCCTGCCATCTGAACGATGGAACCTGAGCGCCAGCGGCCCGATACGCAGCCTGCGTCGAACGACGAGCCGCCGGGGCGGGACGCGGCGGCGCCCGCACGGCCGCCGCTGCTCGATCCCCCAGTCGCGGCCGAAGCGGTGTTCGCTTTCCTGCTGTCAGGGCTGCTCTGCTGGAATGCGTGGCCGTGGATCGCGGCCCAGGCGGCCGGAGAGACGGGAGCGCCAGGCGGGCCGTCGGCGATCATCGGCGCCGTCCTGCTCTACGGCCTTGCCTGGCCGGCGATCGCCGCCGCGACGATGGGTGCTCTGCACTACGCGCTTCGGGGTCTGGTGGCCGGGACGCGATTGGCGGTATCGGGTGTACTTCTGGCAGGCCTCGTGACGGCTCTTCTCCTTTGATGGATGACGATTTCAACCGTCTGGCATCGTTTCCGTGCGTTGCACGCCGCGCCTGCGCGAGCTAGTATTACTCAGTAATACATCTGGAATCCGCATGGATACGACGTCGGTGACAAGCAAGGGGCAGGTCACGATCCCGAAGGAGATCCGACGGCAGCTCGGCATACGCCAGGGCAGTCGAATCGAATTCGTGATGGCGGGCGATCGTGTGGAGCTGCGCGTCAAGAGCACCCCGGCGAGCGCCCCGGGCAACGGATTCGGCCTGGTCAAGAGTCGGAAGTCTTCCGTACCGGTCGACTTCGACCCTGCCTCGCTGCTGGAACGATGACCGGTCTCGACACGAATGTCCTGGCCCGCTACTACATCGAGGACACGGCAGACGCGGAAGCCGAGTTGCAGCGGGAAGCTGCGCGTCGCCTGATCGAATCCGGCCAGGCGCTCATGATCAGCAAGACCGTCCTGCTGGAACTCGAGTGGCTGATGCGCGGATACTACCGGCTCGCGTCGAGCGATATCCAGGCCGTGTTCGAGCATGTGCTTGCCTTGCCCCAGGCCAGCATCGAGGATCGGGGTGCGGTGGAGCAGGCCGTCGCCAACATGGCCGCAGGCTTCGACTTCGCCGACGCGCTTCATCATGCGAGTTACCGGGCATGCAGCGCCGTGGCCTCGTTCGATGACCGCAGGTTTGCTCGCCGTGCCCGCAGGATGGGACTGACACCGACCGTGATCGTTCCGGCGTGACACGTCTGCGGGGCCCGGTGCACGGCCCATGTTAGATTCCCGCCCCGCAGCTCCGCCCCAGACACCCGCCAGAGGATCCGCCATGATCGAAATCAACCAGCGCCCCGCCGCCGGCCCGACCATCCGCCTGCATCCGGACGACAACGTGCTGATCGCGCGCACGCTGATCGAGCTGGGCGCGAAACTCGACGGCGGACTGACCAGCCGCGGCCAGGTCCCGGCCGGCCACAAGATCGCCGCGCGCGCGATTGCGAAGGACGAACCGATCCGCAAGTACAACGTGACCATCGGCTTCGCTTCGACCGACATCCCGGCTGGCGCCTACGTGCACTCGCACAACATGGAGTTCCGCGAGTACCAGCGCGACTATGCCTACACCCGCGACTACAAGCCGGTCGAGATGATCCCCGAAGCCGAGCGGGCTACCTTCATGGGCATCGTGCGCGCGAACGGGCAGATCGCCACCCGCAACTACGTCGGCGTGCTGTCGACGGTGAACTGCTCGGCTACCGTCGCGCACAAGATCGCCGAATACTTCACTCCCGAGCGGCTGGCCGAGTATCCCAATGTCGACGGCGTGGTCGCCTTCGCGCACGGCACCGGCTGCGGCATGGAGATGACCGGCGAACCGATGGACCTGCTGCGCCGGACGATGGCCGGCTATGCGCTGCATGCGAACCTGGCCGGCGCGCTGATCGTCGGCCTGGGCTGCGAGCGCAACCAGGTGAACAAGCTGCTGGCTGAACAGAAGCTCACCGCCGGCGCGCGCCTGCACACCTTCGTGATGCAGGACGAGGGCGGCACCACGAAGACCATCGCCGCCGGCATTGCCGCGGTGAAGTCGATGCTGCCGGAGGCGAACAAGGTCGCGCGCACGAAGGTGCCGGCCAGCCACATCACCGTCGGCCTGCAGTGCGGAGGCTCCGATGGCTTCTCGTCGATCACCGCCAACCCGGCGCTTGGCGCGGCGATGGACCTGCTGGTGCGCCATGGCGGCACCGCGATCCTGTCCGAGACGCCGGAGATCTACGGCGTCGAGCACACGCTCACCGCGCGCGCGCGCTCGAAGGAAGTCGGCGAGAAGCTGATCGAGCGCATCCGCTGGTGGAAGGACGAGTACACCCCGGGTCGCGACACACAGATCAACGGCGTGGTAAGCCCGGGCAACCAGTCGGGCGGCCTCGCCAACATCTTCGAGAAGTCGCTCGGCTCGTCGATGAAGGGCGGCACCGGCCCACTGATGGAGGTCTACCGCTACGCCGAGCCAGTGACGCAGAAGGGCTTCGTGTTCATGGACACGCCAGGCTTCGACCCGGTCTCGGCCACCGGCCAGATCGCCGGCGGCGCGAACGTGATCTGCTTCACCACCGGCCGCGGCTCGATGTTCGGCGCCAAGCCGGCGCCGTCGATCAAGCTCGCCACCAACACGCCGATGTACAACCGGCTGACCGAAGACATGGACATCAACTGCGGCGGCATCCTCGACGGAAGCCACACCCTGCAGGAGATGGGACAGGAGATCTTCGAGCACATCCTTCGCACCTGTTCCGGCGAGAAGACCAAGAGCGAACTGCTCGGCCTGGGCGACCACGAGTTCGTGCCGTGGAACATCGGCGTGACCGGCTGAGCGCGTCGCACGGCGCCGGTCGTCCCGTTACACTGGCCCGATGCTCAGCTATCGCCACGCCTTCCACGCCGGCAATCATGCCGATGTCCTCAAGCACATGGTGCTGGTCGAACTGATCGGCCACCTCAGGCAGAAGGACAAGCCGTTCTGGTACATCGACACCCATGCGGGTGCCGGCATGTACGCGCTGGACACGCCGACGGCCCTGAAGACGGCCGAGTTCCGGGACGGCATCGGCCGGCTCTGGATTCAGGACAACCTGCCCGCTCCAGTGCAGGCCTATGTCGACCAGGTACGGCAGTTGAACCGCAGCGGGAAGTTGCTGCGCTACCCGGGTTCGCCGCAGATCGCGCTGCAGTTGCTGCGACCGGCCGATCGGCTGCACCTGTTTGACCTGCATTCGACCGACAGCCGCCTGCTGCAGAAAGAATACGCGGGCGACCGCCGCATCCGCGCGCTCGCCGGCGACGGCTTCGCCGGGATGAAGGCGCTGCTGCCGCCGCAGCCGCGGCGCGCGCTGGTACTGATCGACCCCTCGTACGAAGACCGGCAGGACTACCGGCAGGTGGTCGACGCGTTGGACGACGCGCTGCGCCGCTTCGCCACCGGCGTTTACATGGTCTGGTATCCGCTGCTGTCGAAGCGCGAGGCGGTCCGGCTGCCGGGCGCGCTCGCCGCGCTGCGCGATCGCGACTGGCTGCAGGTCGAGGTGCAGGTGAAGGCCCCGTCGGAGGACGGTATCGGCATGCATGGCAGCGGGCTGTTCGTGTTCAATCCGCCGTGGACCTTGCCGGCGATGCTGGAAGCGACGCTGCCGGCGCTGGTACGCCTGCTCGGCCAGGACGCCACTGCCGGCCACCTGCTGCGCCACACGATCGCCTGAGCCAGGACCGGCCGGCGCGTCCGGCCCGTTTGCCGTCGCGGCTGTCATGCTGATAAGCTCATGAATGACAGCGGGATAGCCGTGGACAAGACATGCGCGGAACAGCGCATGCTCCGGCAGCCCGTCACCCTGCCCCCCAGGGGAGCGGGAAACCGCCACGCTATCGGCTGGCGGTCCAACGGAGGAGAACCACGAATGACGCGATCCATGTCCGCGCTGCGCAGCCGCACCCCGATGTGCGCAATCCTCGCCATCGGCGGGTCACTGCTGACCAATGCGCTGGTGCCACAGGCGCAGGCCCAGGCATTCCCGGCCAGGCCGATGCGGATGATTCTGCCTTTCCCGCCGGGCGGCCCGACCGACATGCTCGGCCGCAGCGTCGCGGCCAGGCTGTCGGAACAGGTCGGCCAGCCGGTCACCGTCGACAACCGGCCGGGCGCTGGTGGCAACCTCGGGCTCGAGGTGGCTTCCAAGGCCCCCGCCGACGGTTACACGATGGTGCTGTCCTCGCCGCTGATCTCGATCAGCCCGTCGCTGTATTCGAAGCTGAACTACGACCCGATGAAGGACCTGGCGCCGATCTCTCTGCTGGCGGTGATCCAGAACATCCTGATCGTGCACCCGTCCGTGCCCGCGAAAAACCTGGGCGACCTGGTGAAGATCGCGCGCGCCAATCCTGGCCGGCTCAACTACAGCTCGGGCGGCGTTGGCACCACCGGCCATCTGGCGGCGGAACTGCTCAACAGCCTGATGAAGATCCGTACCGTGCACGTGCCCTACAAGGGATCGGGCCAGGCACTGGTCGGCCTGATGTCGGGCGAGACCGACATGCTGATCATGGCCGCAGCCGTCGCGGCGCCGCAGGTCACCGCAGGCAAGGTGAAGGGCATCGCGCTGCTGTCGGAGAAGCGGGTCCCCAACCTGCCGAACATCCCGACCGCAGCCGAGTCGGGCGTGCAGGGTTTCGAGGTGCCGATCTGGTACGGCATGCTGGCACCGTCGGGCACCCCGCGCGAGCTGATCGGGCGGCTGAACGCCGAGATCGTCAAGGCACTGGCCTCGCCAGACCTGCGCGACAAGCTCGCCGCATCGGGCATCGAATCGCGTACCAGCACGCCGGAACAGTTCGGTGAGTTCATCCGCAGCGAGGCCGTACGCTATGGCAAGGTGATCCGCGACGCCGGCATCAAGGGCGAGTAGTACCAAAAGAACCGCCCATCCCCCCGCAAACACCGAAGGAACCACCGTGGCCAGGAAGACCATCCGCAGCCTGCTGAAGGAAGAAAAACCCCTGGTGCTGCCGGGTGCGCACGATGCGCTGTCCGCGCTGCTGATCAAGCAGGCGGGCTTCAAGGGTTTCTTCATCGGCGGCTTCCAGACGGCCGGCGCGCGGCACGGCCTGCCCGACATCGGCCTGTGCCAGCTCGGCGAGTTCGGCGCGGCGTTCCGCGACATGGTCAACGCGTGCGACCTGCCGGTGCTGGTCGATGCCGACAACGGCTACGGCGACGTGAAGAACTGCGTGCACCTGCTCAACAGCTACGAACGCATGGGCATCTCGGCACTGTTCATCGAAGACCAGGTGGCGCCCAAGCGCTGCGGCCACATGGCCGGCAAGCGCGTGGTACCGACCGAGGAAATGGAAGCGAAGCTGCGCGCGATGAGCGCAAACCGCATGGACCCTGAGACGTTCATCGTCGCGCGTACCGATGCGCGCGCGATCCACGGGCTTGATGAAGCTCTGCGCCGCGCGGAACGCTACGTGCGTGCCGGCGCCGACGGCGTGTTCATCGAGTCGATGCTCGACGAGGAAGAGATGGCGCGCGCGGTGCGCGAGATCGACACCGTGCACGTGGCCAACATGCTCGAAGGCGGGCTGTCGCCGATCGTCAAGCCGTCGGTGCTGGGCGAGATGGGCTATGGCATCGCGCTCTACGGCATCACCCTGCTGCTGCGCGTGGTGAAGACCATGCAGCTGGCACTGGCCGACCTGCGCAGCGACGAGCTGAGTCTCGTCGGCACCGGTGCCAACTTCGACGACTACCTGAAGGTGGTCGGCATCGACCGCTGGCGCGCGATCGAGGAACAGTTCGGCGAGCAGCACGCCGACAGCGCGAAGACCGGGCATTAGCACCGGGCCCAGGCCGGTTCCACGACAGACGACAGGACCGGCGTCCGCGCCGGAAGGAAGGAAGCAATGATCCGTGCCGCCGTGATAGGCCTCGGCCGCTGGGGCCGCAACCATGTGAGCTCGGTCCAGGGCGGGAACGATCCACACAGCCCGCATGTGCGCTTCGTGCGTGCGGTGGTGCAGACGACGGAAAGATCGGCCGACTTCGCCCGCGAAAACGGACTGACGCTCGGCACCGACCTGCGATCGGTCCTGGCCGACCCGTCGATCGACGCGGTGGTGCTGGCCACGCCGAATTCGCAGCACGCCGGCCAGGTACGCGCCTGCGCCGCCGCCGGCAAGTCGGTGCTGAGCGAGAAGCCGCTCGCGCTCTCGCTCGATGAGGCACGGGCCTCGGTGCAGGCCTGCATTCGCGCAGGCGTCGTACTCACGGTCGGCCAGGACAAGCGCTACTGGCCGTCGATGCGCAAGCTGGGCGAGGTGGTCGCCAGCGGCGTGCTCGGCCCGCTGCTGCATGCCGAGGGCCATTTCAGCAACGAGAACCAGAAGAACTTCTTCACCAGCTGGCGCGAGCGGCCGGAAGAGGCACCCGCATCCAGCCTGACCGCCACCGGCATCCATGTGCTCGATGCGATGATCCGCCTGTTCGGGCCGGTGACTGGCGTGAGCGCGACCACCGTCTCTCAGCCACCGCCAGACGAGGCGCTGGATGCGCTGACGATGGTCTTCCGCTTCGCCCGCCCGATGTCCGCCGTCCTGTGCGGCGTACGCCCCACCCCGCTCTTCTGGCGGCTGCATGTGTTCGGACGCGACGGTTCGGTCGAAGCCATCGGCGACCGCGAAGTGGTGATCCGCCTGAGCGGCCAGCCGATCCGTCGGCTCGACCTGCAGCCGGTGAACGGCATGCGCCTGCAGATGGAAGCGTTCGCCGCTGCGGTCGCCGCGCGCGCGCAACCCGCCGCCTGGCCGATCCCGCCGGACGAAATGCTCGGTACCATTGCAGCCGTAGAAGCCGTCGCACGCTCGCTTCGCGACGGCACCCCGGTGCAGGCCACCCAGCCCTGAAGACAAGCGGGACAATCGAGGTCTGACCCTGGGGTCTGACCCAACTGATCCAGAAACCCGTGTCCGACCCGGGTTCGTGCAAGGAGAGACGCGCGTGACAGGCAGGACCCCGGTGATCGACGTGCACAGCCATGTGCTGCCGAAGCCTCTGGTAGAGGCAATCGCCGCCCGACCGCGCGAGCACGATATCGAGGTGGTCAGGGACGGGCAGGGAGAGGTACACCGCTTCAAGCGCAGCGACGGCCACCAGACGCCGATCCCCGCCGAGTTCCACGATGCCGATGCCAAGGTCGCCGGCATGGACCGCAAGGGCATCGACATCTCGGTGCTGTCCACAACGCCGTTCGTGTTCTTCTACTGGCTGCCGGTGGAACGGGCGCTCGCCGCGGCCCGGGTCACCAACGACGGCATCGCCGCCATGGTGGCCGCACATCCGACCCGGCTGCGCGGCATGGCAACCCTCCCGATGCAGGACGCCGATGCCGCGATCGCCGAACTGGAGCGCTGCGTGCGCGAGCATGGCTTCCGCGCGCTCGAGGTCGGCTGCACGGTGCAGGACCTGCAGCTGTCCGAACCGCGCTTCCGGCCGATCCTGAAGCGCGCGGCGGAACTGAAGGTCGTGCTTTTCGCGCATCCGCATTTCGTCGGCGGCGTGCGCGACCAGCTGGAATGCTGGTACCTCGCCAACCTGATCGGGCACCCGCTCGATACCGTGCTGATGGCGAGCCACCTGATGTTCAGCGGCACGCTCGACGAGTTGCCCGACCTGAAGATCATCCTCGCGCATGGCGGCGGCTACCTGCCCTACCAGATCGGGCGCCTTGCACACGGCCATGAATGCCGCACCGAGACGAAGGCGCAGTCGAAGACCTCGCCGCTGGAACTGCTGCGCCGGTTCTGGTGCGACGCGCTGACCCATGACGCGATGGCACTGAAGTACCTGGTCGACCGCGTCGGCGCCGATCGCGTCGTGATCGGCACCGATGCGCCCTACGACATGGGCGAAGAGAATCCGCTCGGAATGCTGGAACAGCTCACCGGGCTCACCAACCAGCAGCGCGACCTGATCCACGGACTGAACGCGCTCGAACTGCTCGGGGAAGGACAGTCCTGATGGAACCCACCAAAGGCAAGGGCCGCGCGATCGTCATCGGGGGTTCCCTCGGCGGATTGTTCGGCGCCAACCTGCTGCTCGCCCGTGGCTGGGACGTGAAGGTGTACGAACGCGCGAGCGACGACCTCGCCACCCGCGGCGCCGGTATCGGTACCCATGAAGAGCTGTTCGCCGTGATGCGTGAACTGGGCATCACCATCGACGAGACCATCGGCGTCGCCGTCAATCGCCGGATGTGCCTCGCGCTGGACGGCTCGCTGGTATACGAGCTGGCCGTACCGCAAACCATGAGCGCCTGGGCGCGCGTCTACCGCCCGCTGAAGGCAATGCTGCCCGACCGCTGCTATCGTCCCGGCACGGCACTGACCGGCTTCACCGAGCACGCCGACCGGGTGGTGGTCGAACTGTCCGACGGCACACGCGACGAATGCGACCTGCTGATCGGCGCCGACGGCATCCGCTCGACGCTGCGTTCCATCTGGCAACCTGCGGCACAGCCGGTATACGTTGGCTACATCGCCTGGCGCGGCGTGATGCAGGAAAGTGCGATGCCGCCGGCGCTGCATGCCCAGCTGATGCCGAACTACGCGTTCGGCCTGCCCGAAGGCGAGATGATGCTGGCGTACCCGGTGCCCGGGAAAGGCGACGACGTGCGTCCCGGCCATCGCGGCTACAACTTCGTCTGGTACCGCCCGACCGACGAGCACACCCAGCTGCCCGACCTGTGCACCGATACCACCGGCCGCTGCCATGGCCAGTCGATTGCACCGCCGCTGATCCGTCCGGAAGTGATCCGCTCGATCAAGAAGACAGCGCACGAAGTGCTCGCCCCGCAGATCGCCGAGGCGTTCGAACTGACCGAACAGCCGTTCTTCCAGGCGATCTACGACCTCGAGTCGACGACCGTCGCGAAGGGCCGGGTCGCCCTGCTCGGCGATGCCGCCTTCGTCGCACGTCCGCACATCGGCGCCGGGGTGAGCAAGGCTGCGCTCGATGCGCTCGACCTTGTGAACCAGCTCGATGCGGCGCCGGGCGACATCGCCGGGGCGCTAGCCACGTACGACGTGCGCCGGCGCAACTTCGGCAGCAAGGTCGTGGAACGCTCGCGCTGGGTCGGCGGCTATGTGCAGTGGCATGGCAAGCCCAAGCACCTGCACCCAGCCAACATGATGCCATCGGCACCGGAGAACGTGCTGCGCGAGATCGGCGCGCCGCTCGCCAAGATCAAGGAACTGCACACGATGATGTGATCTGTGCCTGTGGAGGATGGAGGATGGGGTCAGGTCTTGAGTTTTGCTTCGGCTTGGGAGGATGGGGTCAGGTCTTGAGTTTTGCTTCGGCTTGAAGGGGCAGAGCAAAACTCAAGACCTGACCCCATGCGCTGCACATGCACCATGCGCCACTCCATGCGCCGTGCGCCCCATGCGCCGCCGTGCGCCGACGCGCATGCGCTCGGACTGGGAAAGGAACTGCACCGAGTTAGAATGCGCCATCCTCACGGCACACGGAAGGAACGCCATGGAACTCGGACTCAAAGGCAAGGTCGCCCTGATCACCGGCGGCAGCGAAGGCATCGGCCGCGCCACCGCGCTCTGCCTGGCCAGGGAAGGCGCGATCGTCGCGATCTGCGCTCGGCGCGCGGAGCCGCTGGCGGCGGTCGAGAAAGAACTGCTCGCCACCGGCGCCACCGTGCTCGCCTTCCAGGGCGATGCAACCAGCGCAGAACAGATGCAGCAGTGGGTGAAGCAGGTCTACGACACATTCGGGAAGATCGACATCCTGATCAACAATGCCGGCGGCTCGGGCCAGTTGTCGTTCGACGAGGTCGACGAGGCACGCTGGCAGGAAGACGTGTCGGTCAAGCTGTTCGCGCCGATGCGCCTGATCCGCCTCGTGCTGCCGTACATGAAGGCGCAGAAGTCGGGCTCGATCATCAACCTGACTATGGCCGCAGCCGCCACGCCAGGCGCTAACCAGTTGCCGACGGTGGTGAGCCGGCAGGCCGGGGCGACGCTGGCCAAGGCGCTGTCGAAGGAACTCGGCCCCCACAACATCCGGGTGAACGTGGTCTGCGTCGGCAAGATCAAGACGCCGCAGCAGGCGCGCGGTGCCAAGCGCAACAACCTGACGGTCGAAGAGCACTTCGCCCGCAATGCCAAGTCGGTGCCGCTGCAGCGCATGGGCGATCCGGAAGACATGGGCAATGCCATCACCTTCCTGGTCTCGGATGCGGCCGGCTACATCACCGGTACCTGCGTGAACGTCGATGGTGGCCTGTCCGGCGTGCTCTGACCCCGATGAAATCCACCCAAGCCCTGCACGACCTCGGCCAGAGCCTCTGGCTGGACAACATCACGCGCGATCTGCTCGACAACGGCATGCTGGCGCGCTACATCGCCGATCTGTCGGTGACCGGCCTGACCTCGAACCCGACGATCTTCGCGGGTGCGATCGGCGGCAGCAAGGCGTACGACGCGGGTATCGCCGCGAAGACGAAGGCCGGCCTGAACAACGAGGCACTGTTCGTCGAACTGGCGCTGGAAGACCTGCGCCGCGCCGCCGACCTGTTCCGTCCCGCGTTCGAGCGCACGGGCGGCGTCGATGGCTGGGTATCGATGGAAGTCTCGCCGCTGCTGGCGAGCGACACCGCCGGCACGATCGCCGAGGCGCTGCAGATCCACCGGCAGGCGGACCGGCCGAACCTGTTCGTGAAGATTCCAGGTACACCCGAGGGACTGCCCGCGATCGAGGCAGCGATCTTCGCCGGCGTGCCGGTGAACGTGACGCTGTTGTTCTCGTGCGCGCAGTACGAAGCGGCGGCCGAGGCCTGGCTGCGCGGCATCGAGCGACGCATCGATGCAGGGCTCGATCCGCGCATCGATTCGGTCGCCTCGCTGTTCATCAGCCGCTGGGATGCGGCAGTCGCCGGCAAGGTACCGACGGCACTGAACAACCGGCTGGGCATCGCCATCGGCCAGCAGGCCTGTCTCGCCTACCGCAACCTGCTCGCCTCGGCGCGCTGGAAGCGGGTGATGGCTGCCGGTGCCCGGCCGCAACGGCTGCTCTGGGCCAGCACTGGCACCAAGGACCCGGCCGCACCCGACACGCTCTACATCGAGGCGCTGGCCGCACCCGACACGGTGAACACGATGCCGGAGAAGACGCTGCTCGCGTTCGCCGACCACGGCAAGGTGGCTGGTGCCATCGGTGCCGGCCGCGATGGCGAACCGGCGTCGACGCTGGCGGCGTTCAAGGCCGCTGGCGTGGACCTCGACGCGCTGGCACTGAAGCTGCAGCAGGACGGGGCCGCGGCGTTCGTGAAGTCGTGGCATGAACTGCTCGGCACGATAGACGCACGAATGAAGGCGGTGGGCTGAAAGGTCGGGCTGTGGCGCCCGGCGTGCCTGCGTTGGCGCCTGCAAGGCTCAGCCGAATCCGGCCTCTCGCTGGTGCCTGACAGACAACACCTCGACTCGCGTGAGCCTGGGGCGGACGCGATAAAGCACGACATACCCGCCGTTGCCGAAGGACACGACCAGTACGCGAAACGCGTCGCTGACCGGGCGACCGATCAGGGGATGTTCGGCAACCATGACCACGCCAGACACGATGGACCCGGCTGCGCGCTCCGCCGCAGCACGATCGGCTGTGGCGAGGAACTCGAAGATCCGGTCCAGATCATCGAGCGCAGCTTCGGCATAGACGATCGAGAACCGGTCCGAGCCCGGTACAGCAGACCGCTTCGGCGGCATTGGATACGGCTCTGGCCAGGAACGCGATCAGCGACCCGTCAGCGATCGAGGACGCCGAGGACGGCCTCCGGACGCTCGCGAGACGATGTATGCATGCACTTCTTCGGCGGCGTACACCGCCGCCCCGGCATCGATCGCGTCCGCAGCCGCCTGCGCATCAGAGATGAAGCTTTCGCGCATCTCTGCTCGCGCCACCTGCTGCGCGACGGCCTCGACCAGCCAGGCATGCACGGTCTTGCCTTCGCACTGCGACAACTCCGCGACGCGCGCCTTCAACGCGCTGGGCAACTTGATGGATGTACTGGTTGTCGACATGAGCATCCCGGTCGCCTTTGGTAATCCAAAGGTAACACCGACTCCGCGCCGCGACAAGACAGAGCTCGGATCCCGCCTCACGCCCTCGGCACCACCCCGCGCGTCGGCGCCCGCATGAACGCGAAGTCGACTCCGCGCTCCGCCTGCTCGATGTCTTCCATGTACAGCTTGCGGTAGCCGCGCCGGTCTTCCGGCTTCGGCTCCGGCGCGACCCAGGCCGCGCGGCGCGCGGCGAGTTCTTCGTCGCTCACCAGAAGATCTATGCGCCGGCCCGCGGTATCGAGCCGGATGCGGTCGCCGTTCTTCACCAGCGCCAGCGGCCCGCCGACGGCCGATTCCGGCGACACATGCAGCACGATGGTGCCGAACGCGGTGCCGCTCATGCGCGCATCTGACACGCGCACCATGTCCTTCACGCCTTTCTCGGCAAGCTTCTTCGGGATCGGCAGGTAGCCGGATTCAGGCATGCCGGGCACACCCTTCGGCCCGGAGTTCTGCAGCACCAGGATGTCGTCTGCGGTCACGTCCAAGGCCGGGTCGTCGATGCGCTCGGCGAGGTCGGCCAGCGACGAGAACACCACCGCCCGGCCCTCGTGCTGCAGCAGCGGCTGCGAGGCGGCGCACTGCTTGATGATCGCGCCGTTGGGCGCGAGGTTGCCGCGCAGAACGACCATCGCGCCGTCCTTGTAGACGGGGTCGTCGAACGCATGCACCACCTTCTGGTCCCATCCGGGTGGCGCGGCATCGAGGTTTTCGCCCAGCGTGTGCCCGGTGACGGTGAGTGCGTCCAGGTTCAGCAGCGGCTTCAGCTGGCGCATGATCGTCGTCGCACCACCGGCACGGTACAGGTCTTCCATGTAGCCCTGGCCGGTCGGCTTCAGGTCGACCAGCACCGGCGTCTTGCGGCCCATGCGGTCGAAGCCTTCGATGTCGAGTTCGAAGCCCAGCCGTCCCGCGATCGCGGCCATGTGGATCAGCGCATTGGTCGAACCACCGACGGCGAGCAGCATGGTCAGCGCGTTCTCGAAGGCTGCCTGGGTCATCACCTTGTCGGGCGTGAGCCCTTCGGCGGCGATGGCCACGGCGCGCGCACCGGTCTCTTCCGCGTTGCGGATCCGGTCTGCCATCACTGCCGGAATCGCAGCCCCGCCGGGGATCATCATGCCCATCGCCTCGGCACAGCAGGCCATGGTGCTGGCGGTACCCATCACCATGCAGGTGCCGGCGGTCGGGCACAGCTTCTCCTCGATCTCGCCGATC
>CANGXU010000067.1 GCA_947457885.1 Betaproteobacteria bacterium | reverse complement strand
GGGCTGAGCATGGCCCTCCTTCGGAAGGCGGTGCGATGAGCGCGTCGATCCGCAAGCGGCGGCCGCGCCGCATGATGAACCAGATCAACGTCGTGCCCTACCTCGACGTGATGCTGGTGCTGCTGGTGATCTTCATGGTGACCGCTCCGCTGACCAACCCCGGGCAGATCGAACTGCCTTCCGTCGGGCAGTCGTTGACCGCACCGGCGCTGCCGATCGAGGTGACGATCAAGGCCGACCGTGCGCTCGCGGTACGCGACCGGGCGCAGGGCGGGCCGGAGCGCGAACTGTCGAAAGCAGAACTGGTGAAGTTCATCCAGGGGCTGCAGTCGAGCGCGCCCGACCGGCCGGTGGTGATCGCGGCAGACAAGGCGGTGCGCTACGAGGCGGTGCTCGAGGTGATGGACCTGCTGCAGCAGAACCAGGTGAAGCGGGTGGGCCTGCTCGCCAAGCCGCACACGCCCTGAGGCCGATGGCGATGACCTGCGGCCGGGCGTGGCGTGAGGCATGGCGGATCCGGCACACCCGGCTCCGCGGGGCGGCATGTCCGTGCTGAACCGGGTCGGGTCAGGGCATCCGCTGCAATCCGTGCGCGACGAGCCGAAGGCCGTGCTGGCGGGCGTGCTCGCGCTGCTGGTGCACCTGGTCGCCGTGGTCGCCCTGACCTACGGGTTCCACATCCAGACCCGGCGCAACGAACCGGTCTCGGCCGAACTGTGGTCGGCGCTGCCGCCGCCCCCCGCGGCGGTGGCGCAACCGATGCCCGCACCTGCGCCCGCTCAACCTGAGCCGGCCCCCGCGCCGAAGCCGGTGCCGCGGCCCGAACCGAAGCCGGTGCCGAAACCGCCCCCCGAGCCGAAGGAAGCGCCGGTCAAGGCGCAGCCGAAGGTCGATATCGAGCTGAAGGCCAGGGAGGCGGCGAAGGCGAAGCAGGCCGAGGCCGAGCGGCGCAAGCTTGAGGAGGCGAAGCAGCGCGAGGCTGAAAAGGCAAAGGCGCAGGCACAGGCCGATGCCAAGGCACAGGCACAGGCACAGGCAGACGCCAGGGCGCAGAAGGATGCGCTGGCGAAACAGGCGGAGGCCGATCGCATCCGGCGCGAACAGGACGAACTCGCGCGCCGGGCGGCCGAGGCTGCGGCGAGCGCGCAGGCCAAGGTGCTGGCATCGCACATCGACAAGATCCGGGGCAAGGTGCGCCGCTTCATCGTCGAGCCTCCCGGCGTGCCGCCGAACGCGACGGCCGAGTTCGACGTGGTGCTGATCCCCGGCGGCGACGTGCTGTCGGTGAAACTGCGCCGGTCCAGCGGCAATGCGCTGTATGACGAGGCCGTCGAGCGCGCGATCATGCGCGCGCAACCTCTGCCCATTCCGCCTGAACCCCAGTTGTTTCCGCAGTTCCGTACACTGTTGCTGCAGTTCAGGCCCCAGGAATGAGCCACCATGGATTTTTTCGACGTACCTGACCCCTGAATCCGTGCCCAGCCGTTCAATGCCTGCAGTCACGCTAGACTTGGCCCTCATGAAGATACTGATGGTTTCAACAATGGTGCGTCCCGCCGCCGTGTCGCCGCGGCATCTCCCACCGCCGATCGCCCGCGCCTGCCTGTGGCTGCTCGCGGCCCTGCTGGTGGTGCTGCAGCCCGTGCTGGCGCCGTCGGCCTCCGCCCAGCTCAAGATCGAGATCACCGGCGCCGGCGCCAGCCAGTCGCCGATTGCCATCGTGCCGTTCGCAGGCGAGGACCGGCTCGCGCAGGCGCTGACGCCGGTGATCATCGCCAACCTGCAGCGCAGCGGCCTGTTCCGCATGATCGACGTGCAGGACGTGCGGCCGCTGCCGGTACAGCCGTCCGAGCTTCGGTATCCCGATTTCAGTTCGCGGGGCGCCGATGCGGTGGTGATCGGTTCGACCACGGTGCTGCCTGACGGGCGGGTGGAAGTGCGCTTCCGCCTGATGGACGTCGCGAAGCAGTCGCAACTCGCCGGCTTCAGTTACACGGTGAACCCGGGGCAGCTGCGCCTGACCGCCCATCGCATCTCGGACGCGATCTATGAGCGGCTGACCGGCGATGTAGGCGTGTTCAGCACCAAGATCACCTATGTCGAGCGGCAGGCCAACCGGTTCGAACTGAAGATCGCCGATGCCGACGGGTCCAATGCGCAGACGGTGCTCGCGTCGAGCGAGCCGATCATCTCGCCCAAGTGGTCGCCCGACGGCACCCGCATTGCCTACGTGTCGTTCGAGCGCAAGAAGCCGATCATCTATGTGCAGTCGCTGATCAACGGGTCTCGCATCGTGCTGGCGAATTTCCGTGGCAGCAACAGCGCACCAGCCTGGTCGCCCGACGGCAACCGGCTCGCGGTGGTGCTGACCCGCGACGGACCGTCGCAGGTGTACCTGATCGACGCCGATGGCTCGAATCTCCAGCGGCTCACCAAGTCCAACGCGATCGACACCGAGCCAGCGTTCACCCCCGACGGGCGTTCGATCCTGTTCACCTCCGACCGTGGCGGCAGCCCGCAGATCTATCGCGTCGCAGCGGGCGGCGGCGAGGTTGAGCGCCTGACCTTCGAAGGAACCTATAACGTGTCGCCGCGGGTGAGTCCCGACGGACGCAGCTTCACGTTCGTGCAGCGCACCGGCGGCCGCTTCAATATCGCCATCCAGGATTTCGCCACGCGCCAGGTGCAGGTTCTCACCGATACCGCCGTCGACGAGTCGCCCAGTTTTGCTCCGAATGGCCGCATCATCCTCTACGCAACCGAGGTCAAGGGGCGTGGTATCTTGGCCGCAGTGTCCAGCGACGGGCGCGTGCGGCAGCGGCTTTCCGCGGGCTCGAGCGACGTGCGCGAACCCGCATGGGGTCCCCTGTTGAAGGCACAGTGAAAGGGAAGATGATGACTGAACTGTCGATGCAACCCAGCGCGGATCTCTCCGCCATCCGTCGCGTGCCGGGTCTGCCGTGCACCGGCCCTCGCGCCGCCTGGATCGGCCTGTTGTGCCTGGCCGTGCTCGGCGGATGCTCGTCTACACCGGGGTCCGAACAGTCGTCCGCGGAGGTCGAGTCGCGCACGATCGGCGAACAGGGCGCGTTGAGCAAGCCTGCGACCGATGCATTGCCGAAGGCGCCGGTCGGCCAGCCCCCGATCAGCAGCGCGCCGATCGCCACCGACCAGACGCCGTCCGGTCAGTTGCCCGCGGTTCTGAGCGATCCGAAGAGCCTGCTGTCGCGGCGCAGCGTCTTCTTCGAGTACGACAGCAACGTGGTGCGAGACGAGTTCCGCCCGATGATCCAGGCGCATGCCCGTTTCCTGCTCGACAACCCGAAGTTGCGGGTGACGATCCAGGGCAACACCGACGAACGCGGCAGCCGCGAGTACAACCTCGCCCTCGGCCAGCGTCGGGCCGACGCCGTGCGTCAGGCGATGTCCGTGCTGGGCGTGACCGAACGCCAGATGGAGCCGGTCAGCCTCGGCGAAGAGCGTCCGCGTGCGAGCGGCAGCACCGAAGCGGCCTATGCCGAGAATCGACGCGCCGACATCCTGTACGACGGCGAAGACAAGCTTCCGGCCGGCAAGTGATCGCAGGCATACCCGTGGTGCGCGCGCCGGCACGCCGTGCGACAGCATGGCTCGCGTGCGCGGTATTCGTTGCCGGTATCGCGCCAGCGACGCACGCGCAGCTGTTCACCGATACCGAGTCGCGCAAGGCGATCGCTGCCCAGCGCGAGACGATCGCCGCTCAGCAGCAGCAGATCGCCGACCTCACCCGGCAGTCGGGCGAGCTCTCGACGCGCATCAACCAGCTCGAGAACGCGCTCAAGGCGCAGTCGCTGCTTGAAGTGCTGAACCAGGTCGAAACGCTGCAGGCGGAGATTCGCGCGCTGCGTGGCCAGCAGGAGGTCCTCGCCAACGCGATCGACACCGCCACGCGCCGGCAGCGCGACATGTACATCGATATCGACTCGCGGCTGAAGCGGCTTGAGGTACCAGCGGTCGGCGTTGCGAGTGCTGCGCCGCCTGGCGCTGCGCCGGCGACACCCGGCACGCCGGCAGCGCCTGCGCCCGCTGGCACCGCGCCTGCGCCCGCAGCCACCGGATCCGCCCAGGTGCCGGTAGCGGCTGGCGGTGGCAGCGTTCCGCCGGCTGCGTCTGCCAGCGGCACTGCCGCGCCGGCCGGTGCCGATCCCGTGGCGGAGCAGCGTGCCTACGATGCCGCACACCAGTTGCGCCGCATCGGCAACTTCGCCGGCGCGATCACGGCGTTCCAGTCGTTCGTGAAGACCTGGCCGAAGAGCCGGCTGACCCCGGCCGCGCAGTACTGGATCGGCGATTCGCATTTCAACCTGCGCGAGTTCCGCATGGCGATTGCGAGCCAGCGGCAACTGATCGCGACCTGGCCCGACCACGAGAAGGTTCCAGACGCGCTGCTGAACATCGCCAGCTGCCAGGCTGAACTCGGCGAGACGGCTGCGTCGCGCAAGACGCTTGAGGACCTGATTGCGCGTCATCCGCTGTCCGAAGCGGCCGAGCGCGCGAAGCGCAGGCTCGCACCGCGGAAATGACCCGATGAGTGCACGTCCGGATGCGGCCGTCGACCCGGCCGCGTCGGCCACCGCGGTTCGCCTGCGCATTACAGAGATCTTCTTCTCCCTGCAGGGGGAGACGAGTCGTGTCGGCCTGCCCACTGCCTTCGTGCGCCTGACCGGATGCCCTTTGCGCTGTGGCTACTGCGATACCGCGTACGCGTTCCACGGCGGCCGCGTGATGGATGTCGATGCCGTACTGGCCGAAGTGGCGTCCTTCGACGCACACTGGGTGACCGTCACCGGAGGCGAACCGCTGGCGCAGCGCGGTTGCGTCGACCTGCTGCGCGCCCTGTGCGATGCAGGCCGGTCGGTATCGCTCGAAACCAGTGGCGCCATCGACATTGCCGCTGTCGACCCGCGGGTGTCGACGATCCTCGACATCAAGACTCCTGGGTCCGGCGAAGCCGGACGGAATCTCTGGCAGAACCTCGACCACCTGGATCGCCAGGACGAGGTGAAGTTCGTGCTGTGCAGCGAAGCGGACTACGAGTGGGCGAAGGCGATGCTCGAGACGCACGCGATCGCGGCTCGGTGCCCGGTGCTGTTCTCGCCGTCCTTCCACCAGTTGCCGGCAGCCCGGCTTGCGGAATGGATCCTGCGCGACCGCCTGCCGGTGCGCATGCAGGTGCAACTGCACAAGCAGCTCTGGGGGGAGGCGCAGGGACGATGAGCGACGCGGTGGCAGCCGTGGCGGAAAAGCCGTCGAACCAGCCCGGCGCAGCGAGGCCGGCGGTGGTGCTGTTGTCCGGTGGCCTGGATTCGGCCACCGTGCTGGCCGTGGTGAAGGCCGGTGGCTTCGCGCCGCATGCACTGTCGATCGACTATGGCCAGCGCCATCGCGCCGAACTCGATGCCGCCGCCCGTGTCGCGGCATCGATCGGCGTTGCCGCGCATCGGGTGGTGCGGGTCGACGCCGGGCAGTTCGGCGGCTCGGCGCTGACCGATGCGTCGATCGACGTGCCAGTCGATGGTATCGCGCCCGGCATCCCGGTCACGTATGTGCCGGCGCGCAACACGCTGATGCTTGCGCTCGCGCTCGGCTGGGCCGAGGTCATCGGTGCCTCCGAGATCTTCATCGGCGTGAACGCGATCGACTACTCCGGCTATCCCGACTGCCGCCCTGCCTTCGTGGCGGCATTCGAAGCGATGGCCAATCTCGCCACGCGCGCCGGTGTCGAAGGCCAGCGGCTGCATGTGCGGGCACCGATCATCGACCTCGACAAGTCGCAGATCATCCGCCTCGGCGTATCGCTCGGGGTCGACTATGCGCAGACCGTGTCGTGCTACCAGGCAACCGACGATGGTCGCGCGTGCGGGCGATGCGATGCCTGCCGGCTGCGCCGCGACGGCTTTGCCCGCGCCGGTGTCGCGGACCCGACGCGCTATCGGGACTGATCGCGGCATGCGCCAGGCGCTGCGGCCTTGATTTTCACCGCACGGGGACCGATCCTTCGCCAATGATCCCGGAAGCCACTCCTTACACTGGTATGCTGGTTGCCTCGTTGGCGTTCGTGCTGGCATTCGTGTTCGGTGCGACTGCCCAGCGTACGCACTTCTGCACGCTTGGCGCGGTGTCCGACTGGATCAATATCGGCGACCTGTCGCGCATGCGCATGTGGCTGCTGTCGATCGCGGTGGCGATGCTGGCGGCCAATGGCCTTCAGGCGGCCGGGCTGATCGACCTGGGCAAGTCGATCTATGTCGCGCCCAACCTGATGTGGCTGTCGCACATCGTCGGTGGCCTGCTGTTCGGCATCGGCATGACGCTCGGATCCGGCTGCGGCAGCAAGACGCTGATCCGGATCGGCGCCGGCAACCTGAAGTCGGTGGTGGTTGCGGTGTTCCTCGGGCTGTCGGCCTGGATGACGCTGCGCGGGCTGTTCGGGCAGTGGCGGGTCGACTGGCTGCAGCCGGTGGCGGTGAACTTCGAACGCTGGTCTATCCCCGGGCAGGACCTGCCGACCCTGCTCTCCGGCGCCCGCGCGTCGGCTGCGATGGCGATGGGCTGTGCGGCTGCGGTCGCCACGGCGATCCTCGCCTTCGTGTTCGGCAGCCGCGATTTCCGCGGCAACCGCGACGGCATCATCGGCGGGACCGTGGTCGGCCTTCTGGTGGCGGCCGGCTGGTTCGTCACGGCCAACCTCGGCTACCGGGAGAATCCCGAGACGCTGGAACTCACCTTCTACGCGACCAACTCGCGCGCAGCCGAATCGTTCAGCTTCGTGGCACCGGTGGCCTACTCACTCGAACTGCTCGCGATGTGGACCGACCGTTCGCTGCACGTCACCTTCGGCATCGCCGCGGTGGCAGGCATGATGGCGGGTGCGTTCGCGATGGCGATGGCGACCCGCACCTTCCGCTGGGAGTCGTTCACCTCGCCGGCCGACATGCGCAACCATATGCTGGGCGGCATCCTGATGGGGTTCGGGGGCGTCACCGCACTGGGATGCACGATCGGGCAGGGCATCAGCGGGCTGTCGACGCTGGCGCTCGGATCGTTCATCACCTTCGCCTCGATCGTCGCGGGCTGCGCCGCGACGATGAAGTTCCAGTACTGGCGAATGATGCGCGAGGTGTGAGGTTGCGTCTTCGCGCAGAGTCGTTATAATCGCGGGCTTCGCTCAGGGGGCCGTTAGCTCAGCCGGTAGAGCAGCGGACTTTTAATCCGTTGGTCGCCAGTTCAAATCTGGCACGGCCTACCATCGAGCGAAGCACGAAGTTCAGCGGCATTCCCACTCGTCGGCCATCGCCCACGACCTGGGCTCGGACACCGTTCCATCCGCTCGGACCAGTTGCCCGACCAGCACCTCCGACTTCTTTACCTGGATACGGCCGGTCGCACGGAAGGTGTACCCATCGAAGTCGCGCACCGCGTTGCCCGAGCGCGTCAGGCCACTGTCCAGGAAGGTGGTGACGCCGGCCTGGCCCGGGGATACCTTGCAGTTGACTGCCTGTGCGCCCGGTGCGGCGTTCGACGGGCGCGAGGGGGTTGCCACCGGCGCGGCTGCTGCCTTCGGCGCCGGCGCGGTGCCCGCCGCGCACGAGCGGAAAGTCGCGGCGTCACGGCCTTCGGTCAGCTTGAGCATGCCGGCGTCGAGTTCGAAGACCGCCTTCTGCGACCATTCGCGGCCTTCGCGGTTGCAGCGTTCCTCCACCACCACGCGGGTACCGATGGCCGGGGCAATGGCGCGGGCCGTGCAGGTTGCATCCACGTCGTTGAACCGCCGCGACTGCTCGATCACCAGCGCCGGCGAGGCACAGTCGCCGCTGGAATAGGTGTAGCGCCCGCGCAGCGTGGCCGGATAGTCGGCGGCAAGCGCCGCGGCGGATAGCGACATGCAGAGCAGGCCGGGCAGGAGGGAACGCTGGACCAACATGACTTCTCCTTCAGTTTCAGGCCTGCCGTGCGTATGCAGGGCAGGCTGCAGGTGGGCGCACAGTGAGAGGCGCGCGCGGATCTGGCGCAGTCCGCAGACTGGGAACGGCATGGCGCCGGGTTTCTTGAGTGCCCGATTCATGACATTGCATCCGGGCCTGTCCCTGTCCCTGCCCCTGGCCGTGCTCGTCACCGTGCCCGCCCCACGGATTGCTATAGACTCGCGCCCATCGCAAATCCGTCCGGCTTGATCGAATGCCACGCAACATCGTCGTCCTCGGCGCAGGCGCCATCGGCTGCAACGTCTCCACCGACCTCGCGCGCGCCGGCCATGCGCCGCTGGTGGTCGACCCCTGGCCGGCGCAGGTCGAGGCGCTGCGCACGCGCGGACTGAAGATCACCCTGCCGGATGGCGAAGAACATGCGCCGCCGATCGAAGCGGTGCACCTGTGCGACTTCGCCAGCCATCGGCGCACCTACGAGACCTACGACCTCGCGCTGATCATGATGAAGTCGCAGGACGCGCGCTGGATGGCCGAGTTCGTGCGGCCCCACCTTGCGCCAGATGCGGTCGTGGTCGGTCTGATGAACGGCATGAACGACGAGGCGATCGCCTCGGTGGTCGGGCGGGAACGCACGGTCGGCGCCTGCATCGAACTCGCCGCCGAACTGTTCGTGCCGGGCGAAACCCGGCGCAAGACCCCGCGCGGGCGTACCTGGTTCGCCCTCGGCGAACTCGACGGGCGCATGACGCCACGGCTGGAGATGCTGCGCGACCTGCTTTCGTGCACCGCCCAGGTCACCACCACCGCCAGCATCCGCGATGCGAAGTGGACCAAGCTCGTCACCAACTCGATGGTGCTCTCGCCCTTCGCGATGCTCGGCGTGCAGTCCTACGAGGCGACGCAGGATCCGCAGATCTTCGACCTGATCCGGCGCATCGGCTGCGAGACCATCGCCGTCGGCCAGGCGCATGGCTTCCGGCTGCAGCCCATCTTCGGCCTGACCGAGGCCGAGTTCGGTGCGCAGTCGGGAAATACGCCGGAGGCGATCGTCGAGAAGCTGGTGACCACGCTGGTCGGGCACATCGGCAAGAACTCGCGCAACACCGCGTTCCAGGACCTGCTCAAGAAGCGGCGCAGCGAGACCGACTACATCAACGGGCTGGTGGTGTCGCTCGGGCGCGAGGCAGGTATCCCGACGCCGGGCAACAGCGCGGTGTGCGACATTGTGCACCGGATCGAACGCGGCGAACTCGGCCCGTCGGTCGAGAACATGGGGCTTGTCGACTTCGACGGGCAGGATTGATCCTGCAACGCCGCCCGCAGCAGGCGGCGGCAGGCGCTACTGGTTGCTGATCCCGGCCTCGGCGATCACCCGCTTCCACTTCGCGACCTCGGCAGCGAAGTACTTGCGGAACGCGTCGATGCTGCCGCCCAGTGGCTCGAAGCCGTTACCCGCGAACTGCTGCAGCATCTCCGGATGCCGGATCGCCTCGTTCGCCGCGACATTGATCCGATCCTGGATCGCCCGCGGCGTCTTCGCCGGAGCGAGCACTCCGTACCAGCCGGAGAACTCGTAGCCCGGCACGCCGGCCTCGGCGATCGTGGGGATATCCTGGGCCAGTGAGGACCGGGCTGCGCTGCTGACCCCGAGTGCACGGACCTTGCCGTTGCGCACGAAGGGCAGTGCAGTCGAGATGCCGACCAGTGCCACGTTTACTTCGCCCGACAGCAGGGCCGCCATCGAAGGCCCGGTGCCCTTGTACGGCACGTGCACCATCCGGATACCTGTCGCATTGGCGAGCAGTTCGGTGCCCATGTGCGAGGCGCCGCCTGCGCCGCCGGATCCGAAGGTCAGCTGCCCGGGCTTCGCCTTCGCCTGGGCGATCAGTTCGCCCAGCTTCGCGATCTGCGTCGACGGATGGGCGGCCAGCAGCGACGGCTGGCTTGCGACCAGTGCAACGGGCGCAAGGTCGCGCAGCACGTCGAACGGCGCGTTGCGGTTGAGCGTGCCGACATAGGACACGCCGACGCTCTGCATCAGCAGCGTCTGGCCGTCCGGATTCGCGCGTACGACCAGTTCGGTCGCGATCAGTCCGCCGCTGCCGGCTCGGTTGTCGACCACCACCTGCTGCTTCCAGGTGTCGGCCAGGCGCTGCGCGAGCAAACGTCCCAGGATGTCGATGCCACCGCCGGGGGCCGCTGCTGCAATCAGGCGCACTGGTCGTGCCGGATAAGACTGTACCTCCGCCGAGGGCGCCTCGGCGGCGCTGGCGCTGCCACAGGTGCCGGTGATCGCCAGCAGCGCAAGGGCGGATGCATGCGTGAGTCGCGCTGCCGATGGATGCGGATATGTCACTGACTGCTCCTCCGGTTGCCGTGCCCGCGGCGCGTGGATGGCCGTCGGTCTCGAGGCCGCGCAGTGTGCCTCGCGCCGGCGCGTGCCGCAACCGTGTATCCCGCCTTGCCGCCCGCCGCTGCCTGCAGCGCCCGCCAGGGAGGGTGTGCCAGGCATTCAGCCGGGATCGGCACGCGTGCGCCGCGGCGGGGCGAACCGTTCCCGGTCGCGCGCATCCAGCAGTGGCATCAGCATGAACTCGTCCAGGCCCTGCGCGCGAAGGGCTGCTGCGACCAGGTGCAGGTGTACCTCGAAGTTGTTCCGGTCCAGGGCGTTCGATGACACCGTGAAGAAGGGCGGGATCAGGGGCGACGCGGTGCGGAACAGGAACACGGCCGTGTTCGCGCGGTCGGGGACCCGTGTCGCCGCCAGCAGCGAGTAGGGCCCGCCGGGTGCGGTCGATGGCGCCGGCTGTCCGCGGATGAAACGCAGTGCGAAGGCGAACTCGCGGCCCGGCCGGGAGGGGACTGTCGCTACCGGGTCGGGCGGATGCGCATCGATCAAGACCCGCCGCGGAGCCAGCGGATCGTCGCCGAAACGGCGATACACCGCGAGCGGTGTCGCACCGCGCAGTGCTGTGCTCGCGTCGCGCGCTTCGCTGCCTGTCGCATCGAGGACCACGATGCGCGCCTGTGCGGGCAGCGGGCGCAGCAGCAGGCCTGTGCCGGACAAGGCATCGTCCAGGTACGAAACGCCGAGGAAACAGAGGGCGGCCATGAGCGCGGCCATGCCTGCCAGGCCGCCCGCCGCTGCCCGGAAGGCCCAGCAGACAAGCGCCATGCCGTAGAGCAGCGCGGGCACGGCGAGGTCGGAGGCCAGGCTGTCCCAGCCCTCCCGGGCGATGGCAGCGCGGCCGCAGGCCATCGCAACCAGCACCGCGCAGGCAGACAGGCCATGGCGGCGCACCAGCGTCCGCAGGTGGGCCGTGTCGCGCGCCCAGGCCAGCAGCGCGAGCATCAGCAGCGACCCCGGCACGCCTGGAGCCAGCGCGCCCCCGTCGACTACCGTCCACAGGCAATGGAGCGTCGCTGCCATGAACAGCGCGATTGCAACCGGGTGCCAGTCATGGCGACGTGCAACGCCGGGGGCAGCCGCGAGCGCAGCCGCGCAGGCGCCCATCAACGGCAGTCCGACGGCCCAGCGTTCCATCGTCGGGACGAGAGTGGGCAGCGCCGCCAGCGCGGACATGCCGAGGTCGCTGTGCAGCAGCGAGACGGTACTGAATGCGCCGCCCGACCAGTGCCGGCCCTCGAGCTGCCATGGCAGGTCGAGGCGCTCCTGTACGTCCAGCAGCGCGAACAGTGCGACCGCATGGGCGAACACCACCAGCGTGAGCAGCAGCTGCGCGGCATCCGCACGGTCCCACCACGCGGCCGTGGAATGACGCAACAGCGCCAGCACCGCGAGCAGCGCTGCCGCCGCGCCCGGCACCAGCAGAAGGGTGTCGCCATGGATGTCCGACCGGAACGGATGCAACAGCCAGTGTACGAGCAGGCGGGCGATGTCCGAATGGTGTGTCGCCAATGCCAGCACGATGCACGCACCCGCGAGCAACCAGAATCCGGTGGCCACCCGCGGTGCGTCCTGGTTCCCTGCGCTCGTCCTCAAGTTGTTCCCATCCCTGCCGCTACTATGCCATCCATTCCGGCGCCCGATACGCTGTGTGCGCCGTGGGTCCCGTCCCTGCTGTCCGACCTTGCCTGCGCGGTACGCCGCGTTGCGCAGCGCCGTGTTGCTTGGGTTTCGGGGCGGCGGTTGGTATGATCAAATACGGTCTGAAAAGAACGGGGTTTCCACCATGACGCAGCGCACCGAACCACGAGCCGGCAGCAACACGATCCTCAGGGCACGGTCGAGCCCGTCCGCTGCAGGGTTCTCCCTGGCGCTGGCCGTCTGTGTCGCGGGCTTCCTTGCATGCGCCGGTTCGGCGCTCGCGCAGTCGCCGTCGGCAACCGGCTGGTATACCGGCTTCGGAATGGGCCAGTCGCGCCTCGGCTTCAAGACCAGCGATTTCAACGTCGGCGGCACGGCCGCCGCGTTCGACGACAGCAACACGGCATTCAAGTTCTTTGCCGGCTATCGCCTGTTGCCTTGGCTTGCCATCGAAGGTGGTTATGACAGTCTCGGCCGTAATCCCGTCACCTATTCGAGCGCCGGTGGCAGCGCCCGGCTCGATTACAAGGTCGATGCGGTGAAGCTCGCCGGTGTCGGCTCGATCGCCTTCGGCAATACCGGTTTTTCCGGTTTCGGCAAGGTCGGCTTCGGCTACGCCCGGGTGCGTGCGGACAGCAGCAACTTCCCTGCGGTCGTGGGTCGCAGCGATATGTCCGACCGTGACTGGAAGGTGTCGCCCGTCATCGGTGCAGGCCTGCAGTACCAGCTGCCGCGCGGGCTCGCGCTGCGCGCCGAGTACGAGCAGTACAACGAAGTCGGCGACTCGCCGCTGCCCACCGGACGCGCACGCGCCGGCCTGTGGTCGTTGTCGCTGATGTACCTGTTCTAGCCCGGTACGGCGACGCACGTCCGGTTCAGCGTAGCAGCAGCGCTCCACCGGAGACCATGAGCAGGACGGCGACGATGCGGCGGAATCCGGCCGGGGTCGCGCGTGCGTGCATGCGTGCTCCTATGCCCAGCCCGAGCAGGGCGCAGGGCAGTGCCAGCGCGGCGAGCATCAGTGTGCCACGGTCGAAGTGGCCCAGGCCGAGGTAACCCAGCCCGCGCAGGGTGCCGAGCACAACCAGGACCGCCGACATCGACGCGCGGAACGCGCCCTTTTCCATCTTCAGCCACTCGAGGTACACACCGTATACCGGCCCGGCAAGACCGCCGAAGGTCGTGCCCACGATCGCGGCGAAGGTCGCCAGCGGCGGCACTACCAGCCAGCGCGGCAGGCGCGGGCCAGCCGACGGCCGGTCGCCCCGGAGCAGCGACCAGCTGCCGAAACCCGCAACGAATACCCCCAGCGCGGTGACCAGCGTGTCGTCACCGAGCCGGTCGAACAGGTACAGTCCGACCGCGACGCCAGCCAGGCTCCATGGCAACAGCGGCTTCAGGTCGTTCCAGGCGATCTGGTCGCGATGGCGCACCGCGATGCCGACCGAGGACAGCACCGCGATCAGCGTGACGACCGGCACCACCGTCGTCAGCGGCAGGAACAGCGCGAGTGCCGGGATCAGGATCGCGCCGAATCCGGCGAGGTTGCGTATCGCGAAGCCGGCGGTGAAGATAAGGGCTGCCCACGCCAGCTGGAATGCACTCAGGCCTTCCATCGGCTCACTGGTCGCGCTCTCGAGGCGGTCCCTTCACGCGCACGATGCGCACGACCTCGGGGATCAGCCGCAGCCGCTTCATGATCTGCGCCAGGTGGAAGCGGTTGGTCACCTGCAGGGTGAAGTTCATGGTCGAGTAGGCGCTGGACTCCGACTGCTCCACGCTGACGTTGTCGATGTTCGATCCGGCCTCGGCGATGCCGCCGGCCACCCGCGCGAGTACCCCGCGTTCGTTCGCCACGGACAGGCGGATGTTCACCAGGAACGCGCGCCGCGTCTTGTCGTCCCACTGAACGTCGACCCAGCGGTCGGACTCGTGCCGGCTCTTTCGGATCACCGGGCAGTCCTGGGTGTGGATCACGATGCCCTGCCCCTTGCTGACCAGGCCGATCACCGGATCGCCGGGGATCGGGTTGCAGCAGCGCGCCAGCTGCGCGGCCATGCCCTCTGTGCCTCGGATCAGGATGGTGCCCGGCATCTGCTGTTCGGACGGAGCTATGCCCGAGCGCTGCAGCAGGCTGGCGGCGACCACGGCGGCCAGCCGCTTGCCCAGTCCGATGTCTGCGTAAAGCTCCGCCTTGCTCTTCGCGCCCGACTCGCGCAGGTACTTCTCCCAGCTGTCGGCGTCGATCTCCGCCGGCGTGCCCTTGAGCGTCGCCAGCGCCTGATTCAGCAGCCGCTCGCCGAGCAGAACCGACTCTTCGAGCTGCATGGTCTTCAGGAAGTGCCGGATCTGCGAGCGCGCGCGTGCGGTGGTCACGAAGTTGAGCCAGGCCGGATTCGGCCGCGCCTGCACCGCCATGATGATGTCCACGCGGTCGCCGTTCTTCAGTTCGGAGCGCAGCGGCATCAGTTCGTCGTTGATCTTCACCGCGATCGCGCGATTGCCGATGTCCGTGTGGACGAAGTACGCGAAGTCGACCGCAGTCGCACCGCGCGGCAGTGCCATGATCTTGCCCTTCGGCGTGAACACGTAGACTTCGTCGGGGAACAGGTCGACCTTCAGGTGCTCCAGGAATTCGACCGCGGTACCCGAAGTGGTCTGCAGTTCGAGCAGGCTCTGCAGCCACTGGTGGGTCTTCCGGTGCAGTTCGTTCAGGTCGGCATCTGAGGTCTTGTAGAGCCAGTGCGAAGCGACGCCGGCCTCGGCGATCTTGTGCATCTCATGGGTGCGGATCTGCACTTCCAGCGGCATGCCAAACGGACCGAACAGCGTCGTGTGCAGCGACTGGTAGCCGTTGGCCTTCGGGATCGCGATGTAATCCTTGAACTTCCCCGGGAAGGGCTTGTACAGCCCGTGCAGTACGCCCAGCGTCACGTAGCAGGACGGGACGTCCTTCACGATCACGCGGAAGCCGTAGATGTCCTGCACCTGCGCGAACGACAACTGCTTCTCGAGCATCTTGTTGTAGATCGAGTACAGGTGCTTCTCGCGACCGGTGACCGAGGCTTCGATGCCGCCTTCCTTGAGCCGCGCGAGGATTGCGTCGAGCACCTTGCCGACCACCTCGCGGCGGTTTCCGCGGGAGGTCTTCAGCGCCTTGGCAAGCACCCGGTATCGTGTCGGGTGCAGGTAGCGGAACGACAGGTCTTCCAGTTCCTGGTAGATGCTGTTGAGACCCAGCCGGTTCGCGATCGGTGCGTAGATGTCCAGCGTCTCGCGCGCGATGCGGTTCTTGCGCACCGGGTCCATCACCTGCATCGTGCGCATGTTGTGCAGGCGGTCGGCGAGCTTGATCAGGATCACGCGCACGTCGCGCGCCATCGCCAGCAGCATCTTTCGGAAGTTCTCGGCCTGGAAGTCTTCCTTGCTCTGGAACTCGATCGCGTCGATCTTCGAAACGCCGTCGACCAGTTCGGCGACCGGTTTTCCGAACGATTCGGCGATCTCCTCCTTCGTGACGGCGGTGTCCTCCATCACGTCGTGCAGCAGCGCTGCGGTCAGCGCCTGCGGGTCGAGGTGCCACTGGGCCAGGATCTTCGCGACCGCGAGCGGGTGCGAGATGTAGGGTTCGCCGCTCTTGCGGAACTGCCCGTGGTGCGCGGCCTCGCTGAACGCGTAGGCGCGCTGCAGCCTGGAAACGTCGTCTGCCTTGAGATAGGACGTGAGGTCCTTGAACAGCAGTTCTGCTTCGACCATCAGCGCTGCGGCCCGGGTGGGTGGATCGACCACAGCCTACCAGAAAGCAAAACGCCGCCCCGGGCCTTCGCCTCGGGGCGGCGTTGTCGGACACGCCCGGCTCGTGTCGCCGCACGCAGCCGGGCCGTCGGGCGCGTGGCGCCCTGCACGGCTCAGGTGTTCGGCGCGCGGTGCATGATGTCGAGGCCGATCTTGCCCATGGCGATCTCGCGCAACGCGATCACCGTCGGCTTGTCCTTGTTCGCCTCGACCAGCGGGGTGGCGCCCATCGTCAGCTGGCGCGCGCGATAGGTGGCCGCCAGCGTGAGCTCGAAACGGTTGGTGACCTGCTTGAGGGCGTCGTCTACGGTGATGCGGGCCATGTGGAAATCTCCGGCGACCTGGCGCGCGGAACGCGCCGGGATGGTTCATCTGAGCGCTTCGATCAGCGCCTGGTGGCGTACGAGTTGCGTGGGACGCATCAGGCGGTGCGCGATCACGATACTCTGCAGTTCACGCGCAGCGGTGGCGAACACCGAATTGACTATAACATAGTCGAATTCGGCGACATGGCCGATCTCGGTGCGTGCCGCCCTGACGCGGCGGGCAATCACGTCTTCGCTGTCCTGGCCCCGGCCGCGCAGCCTCGACTCGAGCGCTTCGATCGACGGCGGCAGGATGAACACGCTGACCGCCTGCGGGTACAGCCGGCGCACCTGCTGCGCGCCCTGCCAGTCGATCTCGAGCACGATGTCGTCGCCCGCCGCCAGCGCATCGAGCACCCAGGTGCGGCCGGTGCCGTAGCTGTTGCCGTGCACCCGCGCGTGCTCGAGCAGGTCGTTCGACTCGATCATCCGTTCGAATTCGGGCATGGCAACGAAGTGGTAGTCGTGGCCGTGCGATTCGCCGGGCCGAGGCTCGCGCGTCGTGTACGACACCGACTTGCGCACCGCCGGGTCGGCTGCAAGCAGTGCATTGACCAGCGAGGTCTTGCCCGCGCCCGACGGCGCGCTGACGACGAACAGGCAGCCGCTCATCTATTCGACATTCTGTATCTGCTCGCGCATCTGCTCGATCAGTACCTTGAGCTCGATGGCTGCCTGGGTGGTGGCCGTGTCGACCGACTTGGAACCCAACGTATTGGACTCGCGGTTGAACTCCTGCATCAGGAAATCGAGTCGCTTGCCGACCGCGCCACCGCGCGACAGCGCGCGCCGCAGTTCTTCGACATGCGCCGAGAGCCGGGAAAGTTCTTCCTCGACGTCGATCTTCGACGCGTACAGCACGAGTTCCTGGGCGAGGCGATCGGGGTCGGCCGCGATGCCGGCGTCGGCCAGCCTTGCCAGCAGCTTTTCGCGCTGTGCCGCGAGCAGTGCCGGGATGCGCGGCTTCACGTCGGTGACGATCGCCGCGACGCCGTCGGCACGCTCGAGGATGAAGGTACGCAGCTTGTCGCCTTCGCGCTCGCGCGATGCATTGAACTGCGAAAGGGCCTCGTCGCACAGTCCGAGCACGATGTCGCGCAAGGCATCGCCCGCGAGCGCCTGGGTCACCAGCACGCCGGGCCAGCGCAGTATTTCCGCGACGCCCAGCGCAGGCGCGCCCGGGGCGGCCGTGCGCACGGCTGTGGCCAGCTGCAGCAGGTTCGCCAGCGCGGCCGGATCGAGCGCCCCCTGGGTGCCACCAGTGCCCGCGGCGTTGATCGACATGCGGCACTCGACCTTCCCGCGCCCGACCTTCGCCGCCACCCGCTCGCGCATCGGCTGTTCGAACGGCCGCAGTTCCTCGGGCATGCGGAACTGCAGGTCGAGGAAGCGGTTGTTCACCGCGCGCAGTTCGAGCGTGAACACGCCCTGCGGCAGTTCGCGCGTGGCCACCGCGTAGCCCGTCATGCTGCTGATCTTGCCTGCCATGGGTTTGTCCGGGATCTGCCTTGATGTTGCGGGGGTTGTAACCGGGGACGCCAGCGCAGACAATCCGCGCCTCGAATCGACGATAGCACAGCGCCCCCCCCTGATGACCCAGCCTGCCAGCAATGTAACCGCCCCCGCCATCGTCCGGCCCAGCGGACGGGCGCCTTCCGCCCTGCGGCAAGTTACCCTCGAACGCGGCTTCACCCGCCATGCCGAGGGCTCGGTGCTGGTGACGGCCGGCGAGACCCGCGTGATCTGTACCGCCAGCATCGAAGAGGGCGTGCCCTCGTTCCTGCGCGGCAAGGGACAGGGCTGGATGACCGCGGAGTACGGCATGCTGCCGCGCTCGACGCACACACGGATGGCGCGCGAAGCGGCGCGCGGCAAGCAGTCCGGCCGCACCCAGGAGATCCAGCGCCTGATCGGGCGTTCGCTGCGCGCGGCCGTCGACCTCACCGCGCTCGGCGAGCGCACCCTGCAGATCGATTGCGACGTGATCCAGGCCGATGGCGGCACCCGCACCGCGAGCATCACGGGCGCCTTCGTCGCGGTACATGATGCGTTGTCCGGGCTGGTGCAGCAGGGCCTGATCCCGGCGCTGCCGATCCGCGACCATGTCGCGGCGGTGTCGGTCGGCGTATGGCGCGGTACCCCGGTGCTCGACCTCGACTACGCGGAAGACTCCGACTGCGACACCGACATGAACGTGGTGATGAACGGCAGCGGCCGCTTCATCGAGGTGCAGGGCACGGCCGAGGGCGAAGCCTTCTCGCGCGAGGAGATGGACGCGCTGCTGGCACTGGCGCAGAAAGGCATCGCTGAACTGGTCGTGCTGCAGAAGCAGGCGTTGTCGGCCCCGGTGGCCGGCGGCGATGTCCGGGGCGGCGCCTGAGGTGGTGCCCGGGGCGGCGCGCACGCGCCTGGTAATCGCCAGCGGCAATGCCGGCAAGCTGCGCGAGATCGACCATATCCTCGCGCCGCTGAACTTCGAGGTGATTCCACAGGGCACGCTCGGCGTCACCGAGGCGCCCGAACCGTACTGCACCTTCATCGAGAATGCGCTGGCCAAGGCGCGCCATGCGTCGGCATCGACCGGCCTGCCGGCGCTCGCCGACGACTCCGGTATCTGCGTCTCCGCGCTCGGCGGCGCGCCCG
>CANGXU010000066.1 GCA_947457885.1 Betaproteobacteria bacterium | reverse complement strand
GGCGACGGCATCGGCAAGGAAGTGATGCCCGAAGGCATCCGCGTACTGGAAGTCGCGGCACGCAAGTTCGGCATCTCGCTCCAGTTCGACCATTTCGACTGGGGCTGCGACATGTACGGCAAGTACGGCTCGTGGATGCCGGCCGACTGGAAGGACCAGATCGGCGGCCACGACTGCCTGTACTTCGGTGCCTCCGGCTGGCCCGCCACCGTGCCCGACCATGTGTCGCTGTGGGATTCGCTGATCAAGTTCCGCCGCGAGTTCGACCAGTACGTGAATCTGCGGCCGTGCCGCCTGATGCCCGGCATCAAGAGCCCGCTCGCCGACCGCAAGCCGGGCGACATCGATTTCTGGATCATCCGCGAAAACACCGAGGGCGAATACTCGTCGATCGGTGGCCGCTCGTTCCCGGGCACCGATCGCGAGGTGGTGTGCCAGCAGTCGACATTCACCCGCATCGGCACCGACCGCATCCTGAAGTTCGCGTTCGAACTGGCCAACAAGCGGCCGAAGAAGCACCTGACCTCGGCGACCAAGTCGAACGGCATCTCGATCACGATGCCCTACTGGGACGAGCGGGTAGAGGAGATGGCGAAGCACTACCCGGCGGTGAAGTGGGACAAGTACCACATCGACATACTGTCGGCGAACTTCGTGCTGCATCCCGACTGGTTCGATGTCGTCGTTGCGTCGAACCTCTTCGGCGACATCCTGTCCGACCTGGGCCCGGCCTGTACCGGCACCATCGGTATCGCGCCCTCGGGCAACATCAATGCCGACCGCAAGTTCCCGTCGCTGTTCGAGCCGGTGCATGGCTCGGCGCCGGACATCGCCGGCAAGGGCGTGGCCAACCCGATCGGCGCGATCTGGTCGGGCGCGATGATGCTCGACCACCTCGGCTATCCGCAGGCGGGCGATGCGATCGTCAAGGCGATCGAGAAGGTGCTCGAGCCGGGCAGCGGCGCGCCGCGTACCCGCGATATCGGCGGCACGGCTGGCACCGTCGACCTCGGGAAGGCGATCGCCGAAGCCCTCTGAGCCCCTGCGGGTGCAACCGACGCCGGGCCTTCACTGGTCGCTCCGGCCGCTGACCGTCATCGGCATCACCACGCTGGTGCAGGTGGTGACGGTGATGATCGGCAACAGCATGGTGGTGATCGCGCCGGCGATGGCCACCTTGCTGCAGGTCGACCCGGCACTGATCGGCTTCCAGGTGAGCTTCGTCTACGGTGGCGCCATGCTGGCCGTGATCTACGGCGGACGCCTGGTGCAGCGCTACGGCGCCGCGCGAACGCAGCAGATCTGCGTCGGCGTGGCGGCCGTCGGCGCGCTGCTGGCGACCGTGCCCAGCCTGTGGCTGCTGCCGATCGCCTCGGTGCTGATGGGGGCCGGGACCGGACCGGCGACGCCGGCCTCCAGCCACGTGCTCAACCGCTTCACCGACCCGGCCCGGCGCAACCTGATCTTCTCGCTGAAGCAGACCGGCGTTCCGCTGGGCGTGGTGACCGCCGCGTTCCTGATGCCGCCGATCACGCTGGCCTTCGGCGCCTCGTGGGCGTTCCTCACGATCGCGCTGATCGCCTTCACCGTGCTGCTGCTGCTGCAACCGCTGCGCCGGCACTGGGACGATGACCGCACGCCCGGCATCCGGCTGATCCAGGACCCACTCGGTGGCGTACCGGTGGTGTGGAACCATCCGATACTGCGCTGGCTCGCGCTGTCGGCCTTCTTCTATGCGTTCTGCCAGCTGTGCGTGACCTCGTTCGCGGTGACGATGCTGGTCACCGAGATCGGCTTCGGGCTGGTGCAGGCGGGCATGCTGTTGTCGTTGATCCAGCTCTCGGGCGTGTGCTCGCGCGTCGTGTTCGGCCTGCTGGCCGACCGCATCGGCAGCGCGCTGAGCACGCTCGCGGTGGTGGGCTGCGTGACCGCCACGATGTGCCTGGTCACCGTGTTCCTGTCGCCCGGCTGGCCACGCACCGGCCTGTACATGATGCTGGTCTGTCTCGGCGCATCGGCGGTCGGCTGGACCGGCATGTTCATCGCCGAAGTCGCACGCGTGGCACCGAAGGGACAGGTCGGGCTGGCCACCAGCGGCGCGATCGCCTTCAACTTCCTCGGCATCCTGTGCGGGCCGGCATTGTTCGCACTTGCCTACAAGGGCATCGGCAGCTACGCGCACACCTTCGGGCTTCTGGTGTTCGTCGCGCTGGCCGGTGTGGGGATGATCCGCAAGGCGCAGATCAACGAACGGCAGATGCTGGCTGGGTCTGACCCCAGGGTCTGACCCGCATTTCAGGGGTTCAGCGGGGACCAGCGGCCTTCGTGTTCGACGGCACGGCGGTCGTGGGCGAGCTTGAGCAGGTGCGCGTGGAGCGAACGCCGTGCGACCGGATGCAGCTTCTCGGGCGTGTCGGCATACACGCGTGCCACCAGCGCATCCAGCGTCGCACCCGCCGGCGTCGAGAGCGCCGTCAGCGCAGCAACGACCTTCGCCTCGCGTCCGAGGCGGTGCTTCACCAGCCGGCGGACGGCCTCGTGTGCATCGACCATCAGATAGCCATGGCCCGGGGCCATCGCCTCGATGTCCAGCGACAGCAGTGCTTCCAGGGACGCGAGGTAGGCCGACATGTCGCCGTCCGGCGGCGAGATCACCACCGTGGAGCCCTGCATGATGTGATCGCCGGTGAACAGCAGCCGCTCCTCCTCCAGGTACCAGCAGAGGTGGTTCGATGCATGGCCGGGTGTGTGCACCGCGCGCAACGTGGTGCCGCCGACCTGTACCCGATCGCCGTGCGCGAACACGCAATCGGGCACGAAGGTCTGGTCCTGGTTGGAATGCGGCGGCGGCGGCATGCCGATCACCGTCGCGCCGGTGGCGGCCTTGATCGCGGCGACCGCGGGCGAATGATCGTGATGGGTATGCGTGCACAGGATCCAGCGCAGGCGCTGGCCGGCGAGCGCGAGCAGCGCCTCGACATGGGCGTCGATCGCCGGACCCGGATCGATCAGCGCAAGATCGCCGGACTCCGCGTCGCCGACCAGGTAACTGTTGGTGCCGGGCCCGGTCATCATCCCGGGATTGGGCGCAACCAGCCGCCGCACACGCCGTGACAACACGGTCACCACGCCCGGCGTGGTTTCGCTGCAGACCGATTCCGACCCGGACGGATTCACCCACTGTGCTTCGTCGTAGCCAGGTTCGCCGGGCAGGATGCGCAGCACCTTGTCGCGTCGGCGGATCACCCAGGGCAGCTGAGCGCGGATATCGCCGCGGGCACGTACGCCCTCGAGTGCGTCCTCGGTGGTCGCATAGTCGGCGATCATCTCGAGTGTCTTGATCGTCGGGAAACGCAGCATCAGTTCGCCGCGCGACTGCATCGCCAGCGCGTCGGACGGCGTGATCCACAGCTGGCTCACGCTCTCGATGTCGTCGTGCAGGCTCGCCTGGTTCTCGGGCACCGCAGCCACGAAAAAGCGGGTGTCGTAGCGCTTCTTCTCCGACACCGGGGTTATCCAGTGGCTGAGGTAGGCGATGCGGTCCGTGGCGAGTTGCAGCGATTCGGCCGCGCACACCTCGGCGAGCGTGCGCCTGCGGTCGTGCACCGCATGCCGGTGTTCCGCGAAGCGGGTCTCCTCCAGCGACGGCTGCAGGTCGAGCAGGTGCCCGGCCGGCTCGTAGCCGAGCAGCAACCCCGCTTCCTCGAAGGTCTCGCGGATCGCAGCGACGTAATAGGACAGGCCGCCGCTGGCGAGCGAAAGGCGCGCGCTCGCGGCGGCGTCGTCGAGGCCGACGCAGCGCGCGGCGATATCCGGCGCGCTGTCGGTGGCGTCGACACCGCCGCCGGGAAACACGAAGGCGCCAGCCATGAAGTCGAGGTGCGGGCTGCGCTGCAGCAACAGCACTTCCGGTCCGCGCACGCTGTCGCGCAGTACCACCAGCGTCGCCGCCGGGCGCGGTACCGCAGGTCCGGCGGGCTGCGGAGACGTAGAACCGGCGCGGGATGCAGGGGCTGTAACGGGCGCCGGTGTGGTCATTGCGGGTCCATCGATGTCGATACGTTCGGGTCGGTCGGTGCGCGCGAGGGGTGTAGTGGCTTCATTCGCCCTTGATCTTCGCCGCCTTCACGATCTTCGCCCACTTCGGTATCTCGCGTGCGATGTACGCGGCGAGCTGCTCGGGCGTGCCGCCGGCGGGCTCCGCGCCGAGCGCGAGCAGGCGCTCGCGCGGGCCAGGCTCGGCCACCAGCCGGCCTAGCTCGGTGTTCAGGCGCTGCACGATGTCCCTCGGCAGCGCGGTCGGGCCCATCATCGCGTAGATCGTCGTCACTTCGAAACCCGGCACGGTATCGGCGACCGGCGCGTACTCGGGCAGCGCCGCCAGCCGGCGCGTACCCGACACGCCGAGCGCGCGCAGCTTGCCACTGCGCACGAACGGCAGCGCGGCCGACACGCCGGTGAACATCATGTCGACCTGACCGCCGACCAGGTCGGCCAGAGCCGGGCCGGCACCCTTGTAGGGAATGTGCACGATCTGCGTACCGGTCATGACTGCGAACAGTTCGCTCGCAAGCTGCGCAGTCGAGCCCGATCCGGAGGACGCGAAGTTGATCCTGCCCGGCTGGCCGCGCACCAGTGCGACCAGTGCCTTCACGTCCTGCACCGGCACGCGCGGATTGACCACCAGCATCAGCGGGCTGGAGGCGATCAGCCCGATCGACGCGAGGTCCTTCAACGGGTTGTAGCCGAGCGACGGATAGATGCTCGGCGCGATCGACAGCTCGCCGCCGCCAGCGGTGAGCAGCGTGTAGCCGTCGGGTACCGCGCGCGCCACCGCTTCAACCGCGATCGTCGCACCGGCGCCCGGCCGGTTCTCGACCAGCACGGCCTGCCCGAGCAGTTCGGACAGCCGCTGCGCGGTGAGGCGGCCGACGATATCCACCGGCCCGCCGGGCGCATAGCCGACCAGCATGCGTATCGGCTTCGCCGGCCATGCCGGCTGCGCGGTCGCCGTGGAGGGGACCGCCGCAACGGCAGCGACCGCCATCGGCACTGCCCAGAACGCATCGCGCATCGAACCTGCCCTCATCGCGGCGCCATCGCATGGAACGCGGACAGCTGCTGCAGGCTGGTGCGTACATGCACGACCGCTGCCCCGTCATGGGCCAGCGCTGCGGCCACCTGTCCGTCGACGTCGTCGGATGCGTCGATCGTGAAGGCGGCGGCACCGAACGACGCGCCCCACTTCGCGAAGTCGGGGTTACCCAGCCGAGTGCCCGAGACGCGCCCCGGGTAGCGTTTTTCCTGGTGCAGCCGGATCGTGCCGTAGGACCCGTTGTCGGCGATGAACACCTTAGGCTTCGCACCGTACTGGACTGCGGTCGCCAGCTCGTTGCCGGTCATCATCACGCAGCCGTCGCCCACCAGCGCGACCACCTGCCGGCCGGGGAAGCGCAGCGACCAGGCGAGCGCGCCGGGCACGCCCATGCCCATCGCACCGGCCATCGTGCCGGACATCCGTCGCTCGCCGCGGAACATGAAGTAGCGCTGCGTCCAGGTGTTGAAGTTACCGGCATCGACGACCAGCACGCCGTCATCGTACATGCGCCGCTCGAGTGCGGCGACCACGTGCCCGAACGACACGCCGTCGGGCGGTGTCGACGCATCGAAGCGGCGGATCTTGCGCAGGTAGGCCTGCAGCGATTCGACCCAGCCCTCGCGCGGATCCGGCCGGGCCGGCAGGTGCTGCACCAGCGCCTCCAGGAAGACGACCGGATCGGCGATGCAGCGCAGCTGCGGCTGGTACACGCGTGCGGCCACCTCGGCATCCGGATAGACGTGGACCATCGGCTGCTCAGGCACCGGCGCGTGCGGGAAGGTGAAGCCCTGCGTCGGCACGTCGCCCAGGTCGGTACCGGCCGCGAGCAGGAAGTCGGCGCCCTTCAGCACCGAGATCTGCTCGGCCGGGATCTTGAACCCGAGCTGCGCGGCGAACAGGCGGTCGGCGTTCGGGAAGATGTCCTGCTGGCGGAACTCGACCACTACCGGCACGCCGAAGCCGTGCGCAACCTTCGCCAGCGCGTCGCGCCCGCGCGGCGTATTGAGCAGGTTGCCGGCAATCAGCAGCGGGCGCTGCGCGGCAGCGAGTTGCGCGGCCACCGCGCGCACGGTCGCATCGTCGACCGCCAGTCCCGCGCGGCCCGCCGCCGTGGTGTCGAACGGCTCGGCCTCGCCCTCGAACACATCCTCGGGAACCGCGATCACCACCGGACCCGGGCGGCCCGAGGTCGCGATGTCGATCGCGCGCGCGACGGTCTCCAGCAGCTTTGCCGGGTCGTCCACCTGGGTCACCCATTTCGCGAGGTCGCCGAAGGTCTGGCGATAGTCGACTTCCTGGAACGCATGGCGCCCCAGTTCGCCACGCGACACCTGCCCGCAGATCATCAACAGCGGCAGGGCATCGTGCATCGCCGAGTGGATCGCGATCGAACCGTTCGTCGCGCCCGGACCCCGACTGACCAGGAACAGCCCGGGCCGGCGCGTTGCCTGGGCATCGGCCAGCGCGGCGAAGCCGGCGCCCGCTTCGTGGCGGCAGACGACCAGCTCGACCGGCGAATCGATCAGCGCATCGAGCAGCGGCAGGTAGCTTTCGCCCGGCACGCAGAATGCACGGTCGATGCCGCGCGCACCCAGCAGTTCGACCAGCGCACGGGCGACGGGGAGGGTTGACGGCATCATCGAACGGCTCCGGCAGTAATCGGGAACGGACGCATGATCATGGCATGCCCCGCGAGCCGCAGATCACGCCCGACTCCGGCGGCAGCCCCTCCGTGGGCACGCCCTCGGTGCCGGTGCGCGGCTGCCAGTCGGGATCGAGGATGTCGAGACCATTCTCGCAGATCGTGCGGTAGCCGACGTTGAAGCCGCAGAAGGGATCAGCCGCAGTCTCGTTGCGTTCGTCCTCGGTCATGGCATAGCCGCGGACGCAGATGACGGGATGACGTGCGACTTCCATCGCTTCCTCGCCTGGGGAGAAGTAGGCCAGATGGTGCACCCGGCCTGCCGACCTTGCAATCGGGGGACCGGCGGCGACGCGCCTGGACGAACTGTGTATCGTAGCGGGGATCCACCCACACCCCCGTGCCATGACCGATCCGATCCGGGAAGCAAAGCTCGATCTCACCTGCGCGTTGCGCTGGTCCGCCCGCCTGAACCTGCACGAAGGCGTATGCAACCATTTCAGCATCGCGGTACCCGGCCGCGACGACCGCTTCCTGATAAACCCGCAGGGCCTGCACTGGCTGGAGGTGACGCCCGCCGACATCGTGACCGTGGACATCGACGGCAACCGGATCGAGGGCCGGCATACGGTCGAGCCCACGGCGTTCTACATCCACTCGCGCATCCACCGGGCCAAACCGTCGGCGCGGGTCGTGCTGCATACCCACATGCCCCACGCGACCACGCTCACCGGCATCCTGCCGGGCCGCCTCGAGTGGGTGAGCCAGCAGTCGACCAAGTTCTACGGCCGCGTCGCGTACGAGGACGCATACAACGGGCTGGCGATGGACCCGGCCGAGGGCGACCGCATGGCAGCCGCGTTCCAGGATGCCGACATCCTGTTCCTGGCCAACCATGGCGTGATCGTCTGCGGGCCCGACATGGCGCTGACCTTCGACGATCTGTACTACCTCGAGCGTGCCTGCATGCTGCAGGTGCTCGGCCGCGGGACCGGACAGCCGCCTCGCATCATTCCGGGTGAGATCGTCAAGCTCACCGCGGCACAGATGGTGCAGGATCGGCGGCAGGCGCCGCTTCACTTCGCCGCGCTGCGCCGGCTGCTCGACCGGGACGAGCCGGGCTGGTCGTCGTTCGATTGACGCTGCCCGGTCGGCGCTGCGGCCGCCGCCACGTAGCACAACGGGCGGGCTGGTCAGCCCTTCGTCTGGTAGACGTAGGCCTGCTGGCGAATCTTCGCCTCGGCGACTTCCTTCTGTTCGGCGGCACCGAGCGCAGGGTCGGCCGCGCGGTCCCACCAGCGCGCGCGGGCCTTGCGCTGCTCTTCGGCCAGGTGCGGCTTCTCCGCATGCAATTCCTGGATGAAGCGCGTCATCTCGGACACGTACTCGATCTGTTTCTTCATGTTGGCGAGACCCTGCGTTTCGACCGGACCATTGTCCCTTGAACTGCGCCCGGCTGCACGCGCGGCGGGCGATCCGCTCAGGGCGCGATCCAGTTGATCTCGCGTGCGGTCAGCCGGCCGATCACCACCTGGTGCAAGCCGGCCGGCTGGTCGGCGCGCAGCGCACTGATCGGGATGCGCCCGCCCATGATCTCGGCGAACTGCTGTGGCACCCGGGGCATGCGTTCCGGCTCGGCGTAGCCGTCCGGGAACAGCGGCTGGTTGGTGGCAAGGTCGTACTTGTCCGTCGCCCCGAGCGTATGCAGCATCTCGTGCACGATGACGACATTGTTGGTGCCGGCCATCTCGTCGCTCGCGAACACATTCACCAGGCCGATGAGCCCCTTCTCCAGCCCGGTCGAGTGCGGCAGCCTGGGCGAGCGGCGGTCGTCGTGGTAGAGCAGGAACAGGCGCACGTTCGCGCGCGCGCCGGTGTAGGTGTCGTGGCGCCATGCCCAGAAGCGGAAACTCAGGCTCCATACGATCGCGGATACGGTGCCGCCATCCGCGGGCGGCTGAGGCGGCCGCGAATCGATGCGCGGCGCGAGCCGCAGTTCGATCGGATCATTCAGGGCGATGCCGTAGACGGCCGCCTGTTCCCGCATGAACTCCGCCATCGGCTGGAAGCGCTCGCGGTCGATGCCCCGGACATACTGTTCCGTGCGCTCGCTGCCATCGGCATTGATCGGGTACAACGCGACGATCACCGGATCCTTCCAGTTGGTCGCATCGCGGCGGGCGAGCCACGCACCCTGCGCGACCGTCACCAGGATGAACATCAGCACGCAAATCCGTATTGCCTTCCACATCGCAGGTCGCCTGCAGCCCTGTTGCGAATGCCCGCCGTCGTCATGGCGGCGGACAACATCCCGCCAACGTACACTTTCGGTCGTCCTGCCGAACCCTTTGAACCGGACAGCAGGCGCTGCCTGCGCCGAGCCGTCCACACCCAACGAGGATCCCGATGACCGACGCCACCGCACCGTCCCCCACCCTGCGCTCCACCACCCGCCTGCGCCAGCTGCTTGCAGCCGGGCGCACCGTTTTCGTTCCCGGGTGCTTCAACGCCGTCAGCGCACGCGTGATCGAGATGACCGGTTTCGACGCAGTGTACATGACCGGCTACGGTACATCGGTCGCGCAGTTGGGCATGCCGGACGTCGGCTTTGCGACGATGACCGAGATGCACACCAATGCCCGCTGGATCGCCAATGCGGTGTCGATCCCGGTCATCGCCGATGCCGACAACGGCTACGGCAACGCGGTGAACGTGACGCGCACGGTGCGCGAATACATCCAGACCGGCGTGGCAGCAATCCACCTCGAGGACCAGTCGCTACCCAAGCGCTGCGGCCACGTGGCCGGAAGGCAGGTGATCCCGCTGGCCGAAGCGGTAGGCAAGATCCGCGCGGCCGATGCGGTGCGCCGGCAGGTGGACCCGGACTTCGTACTGATCGCGCGCAGCGATGCGCGCGGCGCCGTCGGCGGGTCGCTCGACGACGCGATCAACCGGGTCAATGCCTACCTCGATGCCGGCGCCGACCTCGGCTTCGTCGAAGGTCCGACGTCCGTGGCGGAGGTGGAGCGCATCTGCCGCGAGGTGCGCGGGCCGGTGTTCTACAACATGACCGGCGTGTCGCCGCGCTTCACGCTGCAGCAGATGAACGACTACGGCATGGCGATGACGATCACCGCCAATACCCTGCTGCGCGCCGCGCTCACGTCGATGTACGACGTCGCGGTCGCCATGCGCGACGAGGGACCGATGGCCGAGGCGGCGCTGATGGCGCGCATCGCCAGCCACCCGGTCGGCGACCTGCACACGTTCTCGGGCCTCGACGGCATCCGCAGGCTCGAGGAAGCCTACATGCCCCCGGAAGAACTCGCGAAGTACGAGGGCACGATCGGCTACCGGCCCAAGGCCTGAGGTCTGGAGCCGGAGTTCAGCGCAGCATTCCGTCGCCGATCAGCCGAAGGCCGATCGACACCCAGCTGCGATCGATCGCCTGGCTGCCGATCTGCCGACCGACGACCGCGTCGACCTGGACCTTTTCCTTCACCACCCAGAAGCGGAAGCCGCCCTGCCAGGACGGGCTGCCCCGGTCGCTGCCGTAGACCTCGGCGGCGAGCAGCAGCTCCTGGTCACCGCGGCGCAACAGTCGTGTCTCGCTGCCCACGCCCCACAGCGCGATCGTGCGCTGCGTCTCGCGGTCACGCTTGATGCCGGCCAGCGTCAGCAGCACGAAGGCCTCTTCGGCGAACGATACGCTGGTCACGTTGTACGCATAGGCGCTGGTCAGCGACGACGGGGAAGACGCGTCCGAAGGACCGTTCACCCGGGCAGTCGCACCGACAGCGAAGCCGGTTCCGATGCCGGTGTCTAGCGTGCGCAGCAGTGTCTTGGCCTGCACGAGCGCATTGCCGGTCCGCGGCTCGCCGCCCTCGGACGGCAGGCGGTTCACCCCGGCGGTGATCTCGAGGTTGCCGCCCGGGTTGCACGCCGGCAGCGCCCAGAATTCCGTGCGACCGCCCCTGGGCGTGTGGTGGTGCAGCCACGACTCGATCTGGCAGCCGCCGCCGGGCGTGATGCGGGCATCGTCGGTGAAGTAGGGGCGGGCGGCCCGCAGCGGCAGTGACGGCAGCATCAGCGAGAGCGCGAGCGCCGCGGCCGCGCAGCGGCGCATCCGGCCCGCCGCGGCACGGGACGACCGGCCGTACGCGCATCGGCCGGGGGAGACCTCAGGTGTCATGCATGCATCCTGTCCAGGTTACCAGCAGACCTGTCTGCTGCAGATCCTTGCGGTACGGGGGGGGGTACGCCGACGGCGTACCTCCCATCATGCTGCAGGCGCCACATGACAACCAGCCGAGCCCCCGCTTGCGGAGCCCTTCGGATGTATCCGGCGCACGTTCACACATCCTCGATCGCAACCGGGAACAGCGGCTCCAGCGCATCGACCTGCATCACGTGGTAGGCACTGAAGCGATAAGCCGTACCGGTCTGCACCTCCGGTGGGGTGATCGGGAAGGCGACGTTGCCGGCGGTGGACACCCGCCCCGGAAAGCCGTGGTGCAGCAGGTACTGCTTGAGCACCGTGGTCGCCGCCTTCGCAAGGTCAGTCGTATCGGCGATTACCTCGCCCAGGATGAATATCTCGCGCGGCGGCGATGCGGGCGGCATCGGCCAGTCGACGACACCATCGATACCGTACACCCTGAAGTACATCCGGTAGTCGCCGGCGACGATGCCGCGCACCACCTGCTCGACCTCGGGCAGGATGACCTTGATGCGCGCGATGGCGGCCGGATCGGCGCAACCGGCCAGCAGCAGCGCGCGTTCGCCGACGCGGGTCGCGCCCTCGATCTTTACCGAGGGACGTGCGGCCGGCACCCAGAGCGCGCCCTCGACCCGGCAGCGATGCTCGTCGAGCGCGGTGTAGCGCGCGTCTTCGACATGCAGCGTGCCTTCGGGTTCGCTCACCGTGTACGGATCGGCCTGCTCATACAGGCTGTGCGCGGCCACGGACAGGGGCGTTGCATGACGCGCCGGGTTCAGGCTCTCCATCGTGAAGCCGAGATCGTCCAGCGTGCCGAGTGCCGCATCGCGGCCGCCGGGCATGCAGGCGATCGAGCAGCACTCGATGATCTTCGCCATGTGCATCGCCGGGCCGATCGGATAGCCGAGCGCCGCCGGGATGGCGGAGAACACTGCGGTGTCGCAGGCGCGCCCGGCGATCACCACGTCGGCACCCATCGCCAGCGCGCGCTGGAACGCCTCGATGCCCATCTGCCCGACCAGGTGCGAGGCCGCATCGACATCGGCCTCGGTCAGCGCGCCGATCGCGCCGATCGATGTCACCTCGCCGCGCCGGATCGCAGCCTTCACCACCTCGCGAGGCATGTCGGCGGCGATCGACGCCAGCCGGAAGTGCAGCCCGCGTTCGCGCGCGATCGCGCGCACCAGGTCGAGCGTGTGGTCGAGGTGCGGGCGCGCGCCCGCAGTGCCGGCAGAGCCGACCAGCAGCGGGATGTCGTATGCGCGCGCGCCTTCGAGCAGCAGCGCGAGGTCCTGGCGCGCGATGGTGTCGGAGGCCGCCATACGGCCGCTGCCCAGGTAGTTCGGGCCGGGGTCGACCGAGCCCATGTCGGCGCCGATCGAATGCGGGCGCCGCTCCAGACCGGCGCGGAACGCCGTCTCGAGCACGCCGTTGCCGAGCTGGCCGGAGCCGGACAGGGCCAGGAACGGCGCGCGCCGGCCACCCTTCACCAGCCGCTCGCGCAGCCGGTCGAGGTGCGTGGCGCGGCTCACAGTTCCACCCCGAGCAGCGGGCCGTGCTGCTGCGCGCCGTATACGTCGCGGTCGCCCGGATCGCCGGCGATGGTGGTGCGCGGCAGCACGATCTTGATCGCGAATGCGGGCGCATACGCGATCACATGGACGCTGGCCGCCGGCACACCGTACAGCGGCGCGAGTGCCGCAGGCGTTAGCGCCGGCGAGGCCTGAGCGAGCCGGAACCGGCGGTCGTCCTCGAACATCAGGTCGAGCGTGAGCGTGGTCGGGCCTGCGTTCTTGCTGCGTATCACCCGTGCGCAATCGACGAGCTTCATCCTTTCTCCTCCTCCGGTGGCCTGTTTGTCCGGAACAGCCTGAGCAGCAGCACCACGAAGCCGTTACCGAACACGGGCGGCAGCAGCCACCAGCGCGGCTCGCCCTGCTTCATACTTGCGATAACCTGAGGCAGTTATCCACGCGACGCAGTGTACCCAACCACCGAGGACCCGACATGATCGATCTCTACACCTGGCCCACCCCGAACGGTCACAAGATCCACATCGCGCTCGAGGAGATGGGGCTCGCGTACAACGTGCACCCGGTCAACATCCGGACCGGCGACCAGTTCAAGCCGGCGTTCCTGGCGATCAGCCCGAACAACCGTATTCCGGCGATGGTCGACAGCGATGGCCCCGACGGCCAGCCGATCTCGCTGTTCGAATCCGGCGCGATGCTGATCTACCTGGCCGGCAAGACCGGCAAGCTGATGCCGGCGGCCGACCGCGACCGCTACACCATGCTGCAGTGGCTGATGTGGCAGATGGGTGGCGTCGGCCCGATGTTCGGCCAGGCCAACCACTTCCGCTCGTACGCCAAGGAACCGCAACCGTACCCGATCGAGCGATACACCAACGAGTCGAACCGGCTCACCCGGGTGCTGGACAAGCGCCTGTCGGAGGTGCCGTACGTCGGCGGAGCCGAGTACACGATCGCCGACATCGCGATCTTCCCGTGGATGCGCGGCTCCGAGAAGCGCGGCGTGAACATCGACGAATACCCGAACGTGAAACGCTGGTTCGACGTGATCGATGCCCGCCCGGCGGTCAGGCGTGCGCTGAAGGTGCTGGCCGACGTGCACACCGCTCCGATCGACGACAAGCAGCGCGACATCATGTTCGGCGCCAGCCAGTTCACCAAGCGCTGAGCGCGTCGCAGGACGGACGCATCCGGCTGTTCGCACCGGCCCGGCTCGCCTAGACTCGTGGATTCCGTAACCTCCGCTCGCGAGCGTGCCGGCATGACCCCGACACTGATCGAACGCACCATCCCGTCCTCGGGCGAGCGCCTGCCGGTACTCGGGCTGGGTACGTTCGGCGCGTTCGACGTGCCGCCGCGGTCTTCCGCAGCCGATGCGCTGCAGGACGTGATCGATCTGTTCGACCGCCGCGGCGGCCGGGTCGTCGATTCGTCGCCCATGTACGGCGACTCTGAATCGGTGGTCGGACTTCTGAGAACCACCCGCACAGGGCAGGCAGCGGGTACGGACGCTGCCGGCCCTGACCCCATGTTCATCGCGACCAAGGTCTGGACCCAGGGCGCGCGCGCGGGCATCGCCCAGATGGAACGTTCGATGCAGCGGCTGCGAGCGCCGCGTATCGACCTGATGCAGGTGCACAATCTGGTCGATGTCGATACCCACCTGGCTACGCTCGAGGCCTGGAAACAGGAAGGCCGCATCCGCTATATCGGCATCACGCACTACCACGGCGGCGCGTTTGCGGCGCTGGAGAAGGTGATGCGTACCCGGCCGATCGATTTCGTACAGTTCAATTACCACGCGCTCGACCGCGAAGCCGAACAGAGGCTGCTGCCTGCGGCGGCCGACACCGGGACCGCCGTGCTGGTGAACAGGCCACTCGGCCAGGGCGAACTGGTGCGCCGCATGCAAGGCCGCCCGCTGCCGGCATGGGCGGCCCGCGCCGGCTACCGGAGCTGGGCGCAGCTGGCACTGGCGTTCGTGATCGCGCATCCGGCCGTGACTTGCGTGATCCCAGCGACCGGCGACGCCGCACACCTGGCGGACAACTTCGACGCGGCTTCCATCGCCACCGATCGGCCTGCACCGGACGCCGCCCTGGCGCGCCGGATCGCGCAGGCGATAGCTGCGGCATGAGGACCGTCCCGGGCACGCCCCGTGCGGCAGGTCCTGGCCGGTTGTGCGGCCTGCTGTTCGCGCTGCTGGCCCTGCTGCTGGCAGCAGGGTGTTCCTCGGGCTTGCGACTCGGTTACAACCAGGCCGAAATCCTGGTCAACTGGTCGCTGTCCGACTACGTCGACCTCGAACCGCACCAGCGCGATCTGTTCGGACGGCGGTTCCGGGAGATGCACGACTGGCACAGGCGCGAGCAGTTGCCAGAGTACGCGCGGCTGGCACGCGAGGCACGCATCCGGGTCGAGGACGGCCTGACGCGCGCGGATGTCGACTGGATCATCGCGCACAGCCGCGGACGACTCGAGGCACTGATCGAACACGGTGCGGGCGATGCAGCCGACCTGATGCTGTCGCTCACACCCGAGCAGGTGAAGGGACTCGAACGCGCGTTCGCCCGCGCGAACCGGAAACTGGCGCAGTCCTGGGGCATCGGGCGGCCGGTTGCAGAACAGCAGAAGCTTCGCGCCGAACGCCTGGTCGGGCAGGTCGAGCGGTTGACCGGCAAGCTTGGCCGCGACCAGCTCGAGCGCGTGACCGAGCTGTCCGATGCACTGCCCCTCACGAACGATCAGCGTTTCGCCGAACGGCAGCGGCGGCAGCGCGAACTGATTGCCGCGCTTCAGTCGGGCCGCAGCCGTGCCGAAATGGCGGCGTGGTTCAGGCAGTGGGCACCGAACTGGGAACGCGGTCGCGACCAGCAGCGCACGCAGCTCTTTGCGGACATCGACCGCCTGCTCACGCCGGCCCAGCGCCGCAACGCGATGGACCAGCTGCAGGCCTACGCCGACGACTTCACCGCGCTCAGCGCCGCAGCGACCCCTCAACGGCAGCCGCAACCGCAGCAGCGCGCGGCGAACTAGCCGCAGTCGGGCAAGCGGATCCGGGGCGCCACCGCCCCGCGCGCAGGGCCTTTCCAGGCCCAGGGAAGCCGGAGGCTGCGGTGTATCATTCGCCTCCCGGCAGGCCTGCCCCGTGCACGCCGCCCTTCCATGCAGGAGCCTTCCATGGGCCATATCGATCCGCACCTCCCGTACGCGTCGCAGCGCAGCCCGGTGTTCGCGCGCAACATCGTGTCCACCTCGCAGCCGCTCGCCGCCCAGGCGGGCCTGCAGATGCTCGCGCGCGGTGGCTCGGCAGTGGACGCGATCATCGCCACTGCGGCGACGCTGACCGTGGTCGAGCCTTGCAGCAACGGCCTCGGCTCCGATGCCTTCGCGCTGGTCTGGGACGGCGGCAAGCTGCACGGCCTGAACGCCTCGGGGCGCTCGCCGGCCGCATGGACGCCGAAGTACTTCGAGAAGTACAGCGGCAAGATGCCCGAGCGGGGCGTCGATGCGATCACCGTTCCGGGCTGCATATCCGCCTGGAAGATGCTGCACGACAAGTGGGGCAAGCTGCCGTTCGCCGACATCCTCGAGCCGGCGATCCGCTATGCGCGCGACGGCTACCTCGTGACCCCGACCATCGCGAAGCTGTGGGCACAGTCGGTCGACGAACTGCAGACCTACCCTGGCTGGAAAGACGGGTTCATGCCGAACGGCCGTGCGCCCAAGGCCGGCGAACTGTTCCGCTATCCCGACCAGGCACGCACGCTCGAGCTGATCGGCAAGACCGGGGGTGAGGCCTACTACCGAGGCGAACTCGCGGAGAAGATTGCCGCCTGGATCAAGCAGAACGGCGGCGTGATGGATGTCTCCGACCTCGCCGCGCACGAGGCGAACTGGGTCGAGCCGATCCACATGGACTACAAGGGCTACCGGCTGCACGAGATCCCGCCCAGCGGCCAGGGCATCGGCGCGCTGATCTCGCTGGGTATCCTGGGCTACCTGAACCCCGGGCAGTTCGCCTGCGACTCGGCCGACCATGTGCACATGCAGATCGAAGCGATGAAACTCGCCTTCGCCGACATGTACCAGTATGCGGCCGACCCGGCGGCAATGAAGGTCACTCCCGCGCAGATGCTCGACTCGGCCTACCTGCAGGAGCGCAGCCGCCTGATCGACATGACCCGCGCGAAGGATCCGGGCCATGGCGACCTGCCGCGCGGCGGCACCGTGTACCTGACCGCCGCCGATTCCTCGGGAATGATGGTGTCGTTCATCCAGTCGAACTTCAAGGGCTTCGGTTCGGGCGTGGTGGTGCCGGGCACCGGCATCAGCCTGCAGAACCGCGGCTGGGGCTTCAAGCTGGTCAAGGGCCATGCCAACGAGGTCGGCCCGCGCAAGCGCCCGTTCCACACGATCATCCCCGGCTTCATCACGAAGGACGGCAAGCCGGCGATGAGCTTCGGCGTGATGGGCGGTTCGATGCAGGCCCAGGGCCACTCGCAGATGGTGCTGCGCGCCGCCGACTACGGCCAGAACCCGCAGGCGATGGCCGATGGCCCGCGCTGGCGCGTCGACGACGGTCTGAAGGTTGGGCTGGAGCATTCCTTTCCGGCCGAAGTGGTCGAGGACCTGCGCAAGCGGGGCCACCAGATCACCGTCACCGACCGCGGATCGACCGACTACGGCCGCGCCCAGATCATCCAGAAACTGGACGACGGCTACTGCGCCGGCTCCGAGCCCCGCTGCGACGGCCAGGCCGTCGGCTTCTAGCCCCCGAAATCCGGGTCAGAGACGAATTCCGGCTTCTGGCGGGCCAGACACGGCTTTCGGAATGCGTGTCTGACCCGGATTTTCCGTCGGGATCTGACCCCGGTTACGGCTGTGGCAGGCAGGCTGCCAGCGGGAGACGCTGGTTGCCGGCAGCATCGAAATTGGACGGATCCAGCCAGCGCAGGTAGCCGGCCTTCAGCGCCGGCCACTCGTGGTCGACGATCGCGAACCAGGCGGTGTCGCGGTTCTCGCCCTTGATCACCATGTGCTGCCGGAACACGCCTTCCGGGCGGAAGCCGAAGCGCAGCGCGGCGCGCTTCGAAGGTTCGTTGCGGTTGTCGCACTTCCATTCGTAGCGGCGATAGCCGAGTTCGTCGAACACGTACTGCGCGAACAGGAACTGCGCCTCGGTCGCGAGCCGGGTGCCGGCGATGCCCGGGCCCCAGTAGATGTTGCCGATCTCGATCACGCCATGTTCCGGCGTGATGCGCATCAGCGACTGGCGCCCGCCGGCGCGGCCGGTGGCCGCGTCGACCACCGCGAAGGCCATCGGGTCGTTCGTCGCGCGGCTGCGTTCGATCCAGCGCGCGAGGTCGGCCCGGTCCACTGGCGGATGGTCGAACAGGAAGCGGAAGCGTTCCGCGACGTCTGGCACCGAACTGGCGGCATGCAGCGCATCGCCATGCACGGCGTCGTCCACCGGTTCGAGGCGCACGTAGCGCCCTGGCAGCACGACGCGCTCCGGCAGCGGACGAGGAAAGGCCCGCACAAGAGGCAGACCCGGAGCGGCCCCGCTCACGTGGCCTGGGTCGCGTCGGCCCCTGCCGCCGCGGCCGGCGCGGACGCCGCCGTCGCCAGGATGGCCCCGACCAGGTTCTCGATCATCGCGCGCGGGATGTTGCGCGTGATGAATACCAGCCGACTGCGGTGGTCGTCGCTCGGCCAGGCGTCCAGAGTGACCGGCGGATGGAACAGGTGCTGCACGCCCTGCACCACCACCGGGCCGGGCTCGCCCTCGATGTCGAGCAGGCCCTTCACGCGCAGCAGGTCGGGCCCGCGCAGCGAGGTCAGCACTTCCATCGCGACAGAGAACGTCTTCCACGAGAACGGCGTGTCGTAGTACAGGCAGAAGGAATCGACGCCTGCGGTGTGCTGCCCCTTGGGCAGCTTGCGTGCGGGCGCACCCGCCACCAGGCGTCCGCCCGGGATCGCAGAGGCCGAGCCCGCACCCTCGACCGCAACGAACGATTCGCTGCCCAGCCAGTTCTCGATCGCCTTCTCGGACGCCTCGCGATGGCGCACGCCGACATCGACCAGGAACGACGGATCGAGGTCGCCCATCACGCAGCGGATGATCGCTGCATGCGGGTTCAGTTCGCGCAGCCGCGCTTCCAGCATTTCGACCTCGGCCGGGTCGGCGAGGTCGGTCTTGGTGATCACCAGCCGGTCGGCCACCGCGGCCTGCTTCACCGGCTCTTCCAGCGTGTCGAGCTGCTCGTTACCGTTGACCGCGTCGACCAGCGTGATGATCGCGTCCAGCGTGTAGGTATTGCACACCGAGGTGTCGGTGATCATCGTGTGGATCACCGGCGCCGGGTCGGCCAGCCCGGTGGTCT
>CANGXU010000065.1 GCA_947457885.1 Betaproteobacteria bacterium | reverse complement strand
TTCGGGAACTTCTCGGCTATCGCCTTGCGGATCAGCTGCTCCTGGGCACCTGCCGACAGCGGCAGGGCGGACAACAGCGCAAGAAGGCCGGCGGCGAGCCAGCGACAGGTTCGGATGAGCTTCATCGGTGTTTGATTCCGTAGGTACAGAGGCTGGAAGAGACAACATGCCGCGGGATCGTCGCATGCCGCCGCACCTGCGCGGCGCCAGGCCGACATGCGGCGTGCCTGAGCGTGCGAACGGCGGGCGCTTCAGTCCATGGCGGCAGCCATCAGCTCCCGTTTGAGCAAGGGCGCCCGGTCGACCCATCCCATGCCGAGGTTGCGCAGTCGGGCCGCGCCGGGCAGCGTGGACGAGAACAGCCTGAACAGACCGTCCGTCGCCAGCCGCATCGTAGCAATCGGTTCAGCGCGCGCCCGCTGGTAGCGCCGCAGCAGGCCGAGGTCGCCCGGATCCGCCTGCGGGCCGCACGCGGACAGCACGGCGGACAGTTCCCTGCAGTCACCGAAGCCAAGGTTCATCCCCTGCCCGGCCAGCGGATGCACCGTATGCGCAGCATCCCCGACCAGCGCAATGCGCGGACCGACCAGCTGCGACACACGCTGCAGGCGCAGCGGGAAGCCGCAGGCGGGTGCCAGCGCCTGCAGGCTGCCAGCCTCGCCGCCGGCGACCCGGGCCACCTCGCCGGCGAGCGCCTCGGGCGGCAGGCCGAGCAGCCAGGCCGCATGGGCGTCGGCACATGACCAGACCATCGAACGCAAGTCGCCGGGCAGCGGCAGCAGCGCCAGCACCGCGTCGCCGAAGAACCACTGTCGGGCCACGCCGTGGTGCGGCACAGCACACCGGAAGTTCGCGACTACCGCGGTATGGCCGTAGTCGCGCCGGTCGACGGTAATGCCGGCCAGCTCGCGCACGGTCGATGCGGCCCCATCGGCTGCGATCACCAGCGGCGTCCGCAACGTCGTACCGCCGGACAGGCCGACCGATGCCGTGCGCTCGCCGACACGCAGTTCGACCACCGGACCGGAGATGCGGGTGACCGCATCGCCCCGGGCCGTGACCGCCCTTTCCAGCGCGTACGCGAGATTGGACGACTCGCAGATCACCGCCAGCCGCGGCCTGCGGGCATCGTGGCTATCGAAGCCGATACCCGAGCGGCCATCGTCGCCGCTGACCCGCATCGCGATCACGTCGCAGGTCCGGGTACCGTCCACCCCCCGCCAGGCCCCGACAGAAGACAGCCATTCGACGCTGCCCGGGCTGACCGCGTAGACCCGGCTGTCCCAGTCGGGCGCTGCATCGGGCGCCGCCGCAGGGCTGGCATCGAAGCCAGGCGGCGCCACCCAGCACACGCGCAGCCCGGCCTCCGTGAGCCCCAGCACGGCAGCGGCACCGATCAACCCGGCACCAACGACGACCGCATCGGGTCTGGATGCCGACCCTGCGGCGGAAAAAGAAACAGCCATCATTGCGCCTTCCATTGACTCGATCGGCGGGCGAACCTAAAATCCGCACCCCCGTGGCGAATTAGCTCAGCGGTTAGAGCAGCGGAATCATAATCCGTTGGTCCGGGGTTCAAATCCCTGATTCGCCACCAAGTATTCCGGAGACCCGGTCCATTATCCAGGTCGCTCAGTCCGTCTGCCGCACGGCGTGCCGCTCAGGCCGCCGTATGGTCAGTTCTTTTGTCCGGGAGCTGTCCGGCGGCCCTGCCACGCATTGGAAACGCGCCTTGCGTGAACCGCGCGGCGTTGTGTCGCTGCTCGCGCTGCTCGTCTGTGCAGCAGCATCCTGCGCGGCGTTCTGGCCGATGGAGGCCCGGGCCCAGTTCCAGCGTAACCTGCCTGCGGGTGGCGTGGTCGGCGTCCTGGCTGCAAATCCGAACCTGCCGCTGCCGATGGTGCAGATCGATTCCAGAGTGTTCCGCCTGGCACCGGGTGGCATCATCGTCGACCAGAACAACCGCACCATCCTTCATGCACAGATTCCCCTGCGAGCCGCTGCCTACATCTTCTTCGACGGCAATGGCGACGTCCAGCGCATGTTCCTGCTGACGCCGGACGAACTCCAGCGACTGCGTGCGCGCTGATCGCCCCCGCCCGCCGGACGCCACCGGCACGTCCACGCCTGAGCCCGGCGGGACGATGACCTGTCCGCCCTCCAGCGACCGCCCCATGCGCAAGCTCTACATCCGCACCTTCGGCTGCCAGATGAACGAGTACGACTCGGACAAGATGGCTGACATCCTGCACGCCCGAAACGGCCTGGAGCAGGTGTCGGACCCCGCCGAGGCCGACGTGATCCTGTTCAATACCTGCTCGGTGCGCGAGAAGGCACAGGAGAAGGTCTTCAACGACCTCGGGCGGGTACGCGAACTGAAGGCGGCGCGCCCCGGCGTGCTGATCGGCGTCGGCGGCTGCGTGGCCAGCCAGGAAGGCGAGTCGATCATCGGCCGCGCACCCTATGTCGATCTCGTGTTCGGGCCGCAGACCCTGCACCGCCTGCCCGAGATGATCGCGCAGCGACTGTCGAGCGGCCGGCCGCAGGTGGACATCTCGTTTCCCGAGATCGAGAAGTTCGACAACCTGCCGCCGGCGCGTATCGAAGGCGCCTCTGCCTATGTGTCGGTGATGGAAGGCTGCAGCAAGTACTGCAGCTACTGCATCGTCCCCTATACGCGGGGCGAGGAGATTTCGCGTCCGCTCGAAGACGTGCTGGTCGAAGTGGCGGAACTCGCGCAGCGCGGCGTGCACGAGGTCATCCTGCTCGGCCAGAACGTGAACGCCTGGCGCGGCAGCGGTGACGACGCCGACGCCGACTTCGCGGCGCTGCTCGACTGCGTGTGCGAGATCCCGGGTATCGAGCGGGTCCGCTACACCACGTCGCACCCGCGCGAGTTCAGCGACCGGCTGGTCGATGCCCATGCCCGGCTGCAGAAGCTTGCCGCCCACGTGCACCTGCCGGTGCAGTCCGGTTCGGACCGGGTGCTCGCGGCGATGAAGCGCGGCTACACCGCCCTCGAGTACAAGTCGATCGTGCGCCGGCTGCGCCGCGCCTGCCCGGATATCTCCATCACATCCGATTTCATTGTCGGTTTTCCCGGCGAGAGCGAGGAAGATTTCGTGCACACCCTGAAGCTCGCCGAAGCAATGGCGTTCGACGGCAGCTTCTGCTTCGCCTACAGCGCACGTCCCGGGACACCTGCCTCCGGGATGGCCGACGACGTGCCCGCCGACGTGAAGAACGCGCGCGTACGCCGGCTGCAGGCGCTGGTCGATGCCACCGCAGCCGCGGTCAGCGAATCGATGATCGGTAGCCTGCAGCGCGTGCTCGTGACCGGGCCGTCGCGCCGCGATCCTTCCGAACTCGCGGCCCGCACGTCGAACAACCGGGTCGTGAACTTCGCTGGCGCGGCGCGCCTGGTCGGCAGGATGATCGACATCGAGATCACCGAAGCACGCGCGCACACGCTGCGCGGCGTGGTACCGGGCTCGCTGCCGCCGCAGCTGGCGGACGATGCTGCCGGCGTTGCAGCCGGTGCCGCACGATGACCGCGCGCAGCCCGGGCGCCGGCACCCGGAAGGATGCGCCGCGCGCCGGCGGCACCGACCTGCCGCACACCCGGGGCCAGGCCCGGCCCGGCGCGCTGCAGGTCTCGTTCACGCCGGTCGACAACCAGCGGCTGGCGAACCTGTGCGGCGCGCTCGACGAGAACCTGCGCGCGATCGAGCGCATCCTGTCCGTGAAGATCGCGCGCCGCGGCGCGACCTTCTCGCTCACCGGCGAACTCGACCGCGCGCGCATCGGCCTCTCGGCGCTCAAGCGCTTCTACGCCGGCGCCGACCGGGAGGTGTCGCTGGAAGACGTGCAGCTCGGCCTGGTCGAAGCCGGGCGCCAGGGTGGCACCGAGCCCGGCACGGCGGATATTCCGGCATCACCGGCAGCCCCGGCACTGATCACCCGCCGGCACGACCTGCACGCACGCACACCGGCGCAACAGCAGTACCTCGAACAGATCCGCCAGTTCGACATCACCTTCGGCATCGGCCCGGCGGGCACCGGCAAGACCTACCTCGCGGTAGCCAGCGCGGTCGACGCGATCGAGCGTGACCAGGTCAAGCGCATCGTTCTGGTGAGGCCCGCGGTCGAAGCCGGCGAGCGCCTCGGGTTCCTGCCGGGAGACCTCGCGCAGAAGGTCGACCCGTACCTGCGCCCGCTGTACGACGCGCTCTACGACCTGATGGGATTCGACAAGGTCGGCCGGCTGTTCGAGCGAAGCGCGATCGAAGTGGCACCGCTCGCCTACATGCGCGGGCGCACGCTCAACCAGTCGTTCATCATCCTCGACGAGGCGCAGAACACCACGCCCGAGCAGATGAAGATGTTCCTCACGCGGATCGGCTTCGGCACGCGGGCGGTGATCACCGGCGACGTCACCCAGATCGACCTGGCGCGCGGCCAGAAGAGCGGCCTGATCGACGCGCGCTCGGTGCTGGCCAGCGTCGAGGGCATCGGCTTCACGTATTTCAGTTCAGCCGACGTGGTCCGCCATCCGATTGTCCAGCGCATCGTCGACGCCTACGAAAAACGCCAGGCCGCCGACGATACGCACTGATCGCACTGATCCGGTGCCGCCTCCCGTCCACCGCATCGCGGTCCAGAACCCGAGCCGCAGCCGCCGGCTGCCGGACGCCGCGCGCATCGAAGGCTGGACAAGCCATGCGCTCGGCCCGGCCGGCGGGCGTGGCGCGGTGCGTGACGCCGAGGTCACCGTACGGTTCGTGTCGCGCACCGAGGCCGTCGCCCTGAACAAACGCTTCCGCGGCCGCGACTACGCACCAAATGTGCTCTCGTTCCCCTACGATGCAGAGTGCGTTGGGCGTGGCGTCCACGGGGACATCGCGATCTGTCCGGCGATCGTCGCCCGCGAGGCGCTGGCGCAGCACAAGCCCTTCGAGGCCCACCTTGCGCACCTGGTGGTACACGGCGTACTCCACCTGCGGGGCTACGACCACATCGAGGACCGCGATGCGACGCGCATGGAGCGACTGGAGTCGAAACTGCTCGTTGCACTGGGGTTCGACGACCCCTGGGCTGCGGAGCGCCCGCCGCGTGCGACAATCCGGGTTGCCATTCCTCCATCCACTGCATGAACGACGACAGTAAACCCGGTTGGCTGACAAGGCTCGGCACGCTGCTGCTGCGCGAGCCGGAAGACCGCGATCAGCTGGTCGAACTGCTGCGCAGCGCCTCCGAGCGCGAGTTGCTCGACGAAGAAGCGCTGGCGATGATCGAAGGCGTACTCGAGGTCTCCGAACTGGATGCCGGCGGCGTAATGCTGCCACGCGCGCAGATCGAGTTCATCGACATCGGCCACGATCCGGCGCAGATCATCCGCCAGGTGGTCGCGGCCGGCCATTCGCGCTTCCCGGTGATCGACGGTGGCAAGGACGAGGTGATCGGCATCCTCCATGCGAAAGACCTGCTGCGCTTCTATGCCGAAGGCGAGGACAACCTGCGCGGGATGCTGCGTCCAGCGGTGTTCGTGCCCGAGGCCAAGCGCCTGAACGTGCTGCTGCGCGACTTCCGCCGCAGCCGCAACCACATGGCGGTGGTGGTGGACGAATACGGCGGTGTCGCCGGGCTGGTGACCATCGAGGACGTGATCGAACAGATCGTCGGCGATATCGAGGACGAGTACGACTTCGATGACGCCGAGGGCGACATCATCGAGGTCGACGCCGGGCGCCGCGTCTACCGCGTCAAGGCGGCGACCGCCATCGAAGACCTCAACGAGCGCATCGGCTCGTCATTCGCCACGGAAGACTACGACACGATCGGCGGGCTGGTCGTCAACGCGTTCGGGCGCGTGCCCCGCCGCAACGACCGTATCGAACTGGGCGACTGCGAGTTCCTGGTGCTGCGCGCCGACCGCCGCCGGCTGCACCTGGTGCAGGTGATCCGCATGCCGGTCGTCGAAGGACAGTGAACCCGCGGCTGCAGCGGCAGGCCGCCGTGATGGGTGCCTGTTTCTTCGCCGGTGCGCTGGCCACGCTGGCCTTCGCGCCCTTCCACCTGCCCTGGTTCGCGCCGTTTCCGCTCGCCGCCGTACTCTGGCTCTCGGCGAATGCACCCGGCAGCCGGGCGGTAGCCGCGTACGGCTTCGCGTTCGGGCTGGGCTACTTCCTGGGCGGGGTGTCATGGGTACATGTAAGCCTCAACGTGTACGGTGCGATGCCGGCGCCGATGGCTGCGATCGCGACGCTGGGCTTCTGCGGCTACCTCGCGCTGTTCCCCGCCCTGTGCTTCTGGCTGCTGTACCGGATCCGCACCGGGGCGGCCTGGCTCGCCGCCTTCCCGGCGCTCTGGGTGCTGACCGAATGGCTGCGCGGCTGGCTGTTCACCGGCTTCGGCTGGCAGGCGATCGGCTACTCGCAGGCAGCGGGCGCCAGTCCGCTGGCCGGTTATGCACCGGTCGGTGGCGTACTCGCGGTATCGCTGGCTGTCGCATTCACGGCTGCCGCCCTCTGGTACTGCATGCCCGGACGGCCGGGCGCGCCAGGCCTGCGCCGACGCGCAGCGGCACTGCTCGCGGTCGCGGCCACCTGGGGTACCGGCGAACTGCTGTCGCGGATCGATTGGACGACGCCTGCGGGCACGCCGATCGACGTCGCGCTGCTGCAGGGAAACATCCCGCAGGACATCAAGTGGCAGGAATCGAAGGTAGTCGAGACGCTCGACACGTACTGGCGACTGATCCGCGCGAGCGGCGATGCGCAACTGGTGGTGCTGCCCGAGACCGCGCTGCCACTGTTCTCGGACCGCCTGCCGAACGACTATCTCGCGCGCCTGCTCGACCATGCGCGTGCGCGGCGTGGCGATATCCTGCTCGGCATGGTCGAACGGTCGCACGACGGACGCGAGTACTACAACAGCCTGTTCAGCATTGGCACCGCGCCAGTGCAGGTCTACCGGAAACAGCACCTGGTGCCGTTCGGCGAGTTCGTGCCGCCGCTGTTCGGCTGGGTGATCCGCTGGCTGCATATCCCCATGCAGGACTTCAGCAGCGGCGGCAGCGACCAGCGCCCGATGGAACTGTCCGGCCAGAAGGTCGCGATCAACATCTGCTACGAGGACGCGTTCGGGCGCGAGGTGATCCGCCAGCTGCCCGAGGCGACGATCCTGGTGAACGTGTCCAACACCGCATGGTTCGGCCGCTCGCTAGCCCAGCCGCAGCACCTGCAGATCGCGCGCATGCGCGCGCTGGAGACCGGCCGCCCGATGCTGCGCGCCACCAACACCGGGATGACCGCGGTGATCGATCCGCGCGGGCGCGTGCTGGCATTGGCAGATCCGTTCAGCGAAGCGGTGCTGCGTGCGCGGGTTCAGGGCTACGAGGGGCTGACACCGTTCGTCCGCGCAGGCGACGGCCTCGCGGTCGGACTTGCGATGCTGCTTGCGGTGGCAGCGTTCGGCGCGGCGCGCCGGGCACGCTAGGCACTGGCGTTCAACGTTCGGCATCCACGGTATCGCCGGCTGCCCGGTCGAGCGCCGGCAGCAGGTCCTGGCGGTCGTAGCTTGCCAGCAGGGCGTCGGAGCGCGACACCCGCTTGCCGCGCACCAGGTCGACCAGCACGTCATTGAGCAGCCGCGACTGTCGGTCCTCGGACCGACGCATGAAGTCGCGCAGCGTGGACAGCCGCGCCGGGTCCTCGATCGCGCGCGCCACCTGCGGGCTGTTGATCAGGATCTCGGCAGCCAGCGCAAAGCCGTCGCGCTGCAGCCTGGGCAGCAGCACCTGGCAGACCACGCCGATCAGCACGTTCTTGAGCACATGGCGGGTCTGTGCCTGTTCGTCGGGGTGGAAGAGCGAGACGATCTTGCTGATCACACCGTCGGCCGAACTCGAATGAACGGTCGCCAGCACCAGGTGGCCGGACTCGGCCGCGCGCAGCATCGTGTCGGCGGTATCGCGATCGCGAACCTCGCCCACCATGATCACGTCCGGACCCTGGCGCAGCGCCTCGCGCAGCCCGTGCGAGAAGCTCGCGGTGTCGACCCCGACTTCGCGCTGGGTGACCACGCCGCGCGGCCTGCGCAGTACGTACTCGATCGGCTCCTCGATCGTGATGATGTGCGGCGGTGCTTCGCGCTGCTCCATGATGTGGCGCAGCGCGGCGAACAGCGTGGTTGTCTTGCCGGCACCGGTCGCGCCGGTGACGATCACGAGGCCCTTGCCGCTTTCCAGGAGCAGCCGGGGCAGGAACGGCGGTAGCCCGGTGTCTTTCAGGGTCAGCGGATCGCGCGGGATCCGCCGCATCACCAGTCGCAGGCTCTGGCCGGCGTTCGCCCAGTGGACGTTCACTCGCAGGCGCGTCTCCGAGGGTAGTTCGACCGCGCTGTCGATCGACTGGCAGCCGGCGAGCGCAGGCTGCCAGCCGGGCAGTACGCGATCGAGGAACTGCTCGATCGCCACCCGCGGCACCGGGCCTTCGTCACAGAGATCGCGCAGACCGCCCGGCAGCTTCAGCGCGACTGGCGCGCCCTCGACGAGATGGATTTCGCTGAACGGCAGTTCATCGTGCGCCAGGTCGGCGATCAGTTCGAACAGGTCCTTGGCCATCGGGCGATTCCTGTGCGGGCGGATGGGGTTGGGTAGTGGGTGAAGCAATCAACGGCGATGGCGACGCTGGAAGCAGGCGCCGCGCACGTCCGAATACCGGCCCGGACAGGTGCAGCGCACCGGCGGCCGTGGCCGCAGACACCATCGTACGATCCGCCAGGCCTGGCACCAGTACCGACAGACCGCTGGCGCGTGCACGCGCCAGCAGGTCGGCCAGGCGGTCTCCGGCGAAGGATCGCTCGCCAAGCTCGCGCACCAGCGAACGATGCAGCCGCAAGCCGCCGATGCCGGCCTGCGCCAGCGGTTGCACAGGCAGCAGCCCGCGGTAGTCGTCGACGCCGACCGCAGCCCCGAGTGCAGCCACCTCCGTGGCCGCATCGATCACCAGATAGGCATCCCGGTGCACCGCCGCCTCGGGCAGCAGCAGGCAGGGCACGACGCCACCGCCGGCTCTGCACAGCGCAGCAACCACGCCGGCGAGCGAATCGAGACGGCGCAACTGGGCTGGTGCGATGCGAAGCTGAAGCATCTGCGGTACATCCTTACGGACAGGCGGTCCCGCGGTGCGGATCGCTGCAGCCATCCATGCGTTGAGCGCATCGGCTGCGGCGTCGTCGTCGACGATGTCCGGGAGGTAATCGAGCAGGTCGGCGACCGCGAACAGCGAGCGGAACTCGGCGCGCAGGTGCAGGCCGGCGACCACGCCGGTCGGCGCATCGACGATCGGCTCGCCCACCAGCCGGGCACGCCCGGAGGCCACCAGTTCGACCAGCGTCCCGGTCAGGGCATCGCGCCGCTCGTCGATGTCGCGCTCGCGCGCGACACTGCTCACCGGGATCGGCGGACGCCGCGGACGCGGATCCGCCGGGTCGTACACGGCGTCCAGTGCGTCCAGCAGGTGTCCGAGCACCGTCCCGTCGGTCGGCATCACGCACCAGCCGGCTGCGGGCCCGGCCACGAGTCGGCAGCGACTGCCAACCAGCGGGCTTGCGGTCATGGCCGACAGCCAGTGCTCACACAGCGCCTCGCAGCCTGTACCATCGCGGACCCAGACGGTGAGTTCGCGCGTGCCGGTGCGCGCGGCAACGGCCTCGACGCCGAGCTGCGCAGCGCTGGCAGCGAGCCGGGTGAGCGCAACGCCCAGCCAGGGATCGACGTCAACCACGGCCGCGATACGGGGCAGGGGCACCGGATGAAGGGCGAATCGGATCAGTCCCGCCGGACGCCTGCCGGAGGGCGCCACGGTAGCTGCATACAGCGCACTGCCCAGGCGCCAGAGGTCCGCCGCCTCGGCACTGGGGGGGGCGATGGGCAGGGGCGCCAGCAGCGTCGAGGCCGGACGCGCAGCCGGCCGATCGCGCGACGGCTCGCGGCGGAACTCCGCCGCGATGCGCACAGGTCCGGATGGCGGATACGCACGGCGCAGCAGCAGTTCGACTGCCGCTGCGTCGTCCACCGGCCGGGCCACGCCGCTATCCGGCACGGCCCAGTGCAGCCTGCATCGAAGCTGCCGTCCCGGGTCGATGCCGCCGGACGTGCCGGCCTCGGCAATGAACCGATCGAGTGCCGCAGGTTCGCGCAAGGCGTCGGCCAGCCGCAGGCCGACCCTGACCCCTTCGTGCAGCCGGTCCGCCCGGCCACCGAGCGACACGATCCGGCCGGCTGCGTCGAGGCCGGCCCAGCCCAGCAGCGGATCGTGCAGAGCCCCGCCTGCAGTGTCTTCGTTCACGTCAGTTCAATCAACATGGTCTCTATTCTCTCCAGCCACCGCGGTTCGGGCAACGTGGGAAACGGCCGGGGGACTCGCGTCCCCCGGCCTTGCTGCACGGACGTGCAACCGATGCAAGCACTGCGACGGCCGTCACTGCTTCATCGAGCGTCTTCTGCCGGACTCACCGCTCGCGCGGATCCCCCGTGCCTGGCGGACGGCTGCCCGGGCAGTCGCGGTCGACCAGCCAGGCCAGCAGCCTGACCATACAGAACCACGCGATGCCGGCCAGCGCGCGCAACGCCGCGATGCAGCGCCGGCGCCGCGCACTGTCCACCTTCCACAGCCACCACCAGACCCACAGCTGCCGCAACCACCAGCGGTCGTACGGGCAGAGATCGTCCCGCCGGCGCCGGTGCCAGTCGTCGAGGTGGCCCATCAGCCCACCTCGTCGCCATCGTCCGCCGCAACGGCAGGCGCGAGCCTGACCGCCTCCCGCCGGCGCCGCACGCGGCGCATGCGCGCCACCTGCTCGCGGGCATCGACTTCTTCGTTGAGCAGGTCGAACAGCGCCCGACTCAGCTCGCAGTCGATACCAGCCTGCAGCAACGCGATCGCGACCGCATCCTTGCGGTCGATCAGTTCCGCGTCACTCGCCTGCCCCAGCCACCGCAGATACGACTCCATGAACCACTGATCCATGCGCCCTCCAGACGAACCAGGGACGCACGAATCCCCCGCCGGGGACGTGGACGTCCCCGAAGGGTGAACACCGCGTGACCACGTCGGTACCGGACAGGAGCCGGCATCGACGAGGCACCGCGGTTTTCGCGCGGAATGCGCGAGGCACCAGGGGCAATCCCCGGTGGCGAGCGAGGCCAATCCCCGCATACGCAGCGCTCAGGTTAGGCGCTGCGGGAACGGCAGTCTCAGGCGGGAAACGGCCGATGGCGCGCGATAGTCGGACACCGCGCTGGCGACCACGACGGCCGGGACGCCGTCAGCCGCGCCCTCAGAACTGCTTGCGCAGGTCCATCCCGGTGTACAGCGACGCGACCTGTTCAGCGTAACCGTTGAACATGAGGGTCTCGCGCTTGAGGAACTCGCCGATGCGTCGCTCGCGCGCCTGGCTCCAGCGCGGGTGGTCGACCTTGGGATTCACGTTCGAGTAGAAGCCGTACTCGTTCGGCGCCGAGCGCATCCAGGCGGTGGTCGGCATCTTCTCGACGAAGCGGATACGCACGATCGACTTGCCGCTCTTGAAGCCGTACTTCCACGGCACCACCAGCCTCACCGGCGCGCCGTTCGGGTTGGGCAGCAGTTCGCCGTACAGCCCGAGCCCGAGCAGCGTCAGCGGGTGCATCGCCTCGTCGATGCGCAAGCCTTCGACATAGGGCCACTGCAGCACCGGATCCTTCTGCCCGGGCATCTGTTTCGGATCGTGCAGCGTATGGAACTCGACGAACTTCGCGTTCGCGGTCGGCTCGACCTGCCTGATCAGCTCCGACAGCGAGTAGCCAGCCCAGGGCACGATCATCGACCATGCCTCGACGCAGCGCAGCCGGTAGATGCGTTCCTCGACCGGGGCAAGCTTCAGGAGGTCGTCGATGCCGAAGGTGCGGGGCTTGCGCACTTCGCCATCCACCTCGACCGTCCACGGCCGGGTACGGAAGTTCTTCGAGTTACGCAGCGGATCGGACTTGTCAGTGCCGAACTCGTAGAAGTTGACGTACGAGGTGATCTGCTCGTACGTGTTGAGCGGCTCTTTCACCGTGTACGCCGCAGGCGCGGGACGCAGGCCGGCGATCTTCTCGCGCACCTGCGCATGGGCCGCGCCAGGCAGCGCACCGCCGCCGGCAAGCGCCAGCGCACCGGCGGCACCGAACAGGAACTGGCGGCGGTCCTCGTACACCGATCGGGGGGTGATCTCTGACGGGCGAACATCGTCGGGGCGCTTGATCAGCATGGGGGTCTCCGGGGAGTCTCTGCGAGAGGGACGCCCCATTCTACGGGATGGCTACCCGCGCACGAGCGTTCCCGCGCGGCAAGACCGGGTCTGCCGGGTTCAGGGACGAGCGAGGCTCCACGTCTTGTCGAAGCCGTCGCCGGTTCGGTCGCCGGGCTTCATGTCCTTGATCCAGGCGTACAGCGGCCTGTCCTTGTAGGCCCACTGCAGGCTGCCGTCGTCGCGCGTGATGATCGTGTAGTCCCCGGCCGCGCGATCCGATGCGGTCGCGACCAGCGGCCGCCAGCTCCTGGCGCAAACGGCCACGCATACGCTCTTGGCAGCGGAATCCCTGCTGTAAGTGTAGAGACTCATGCCGCGCGCATCGACCAGCGTCCCATTGCTCACCCTGGCGGGCGCAGCGCTGCCGGGCATGGCACAACCAGTCAGTGTGGCGACAAGCACTGCGGCAGCGGCGCATGTCGCAGTGCGGGCGTACGGGAGGGACGTGGTGGCGGTTCCGTTCATCGCTTTCGGCTCCGGTGAGGATGGGTCAGACCAGGAAAAGCGTCGCCAGACCGAGAAAGATGAAGAAACCACCGCTGTCGGTCAGCGCTGTGATCAGCACCGACGAGCCCAGCGCCGGGTCACGCTGAAGCCAGCGCCTGCCCAGCGGGATCAGCACGCCAGCCAGGGCGGCCAGCAGCAGGTTGAGCGTCATCGCCGCCATCATCACCACCGACAGTTCGATGTTGCGGTAGAACACCCAGGCGACCAGGCCGACGATGCTGCCCCAGACCAGGCCGTTGATCAGCGCGATCGTGATCTCCTTCACGAACAGCTTGCGCGCGCCGTCGCGGCTGATCTGCCCGAGCGCGAGCGCACGCACGATCATCGTGATGGTCTGGTTCCCTGCATTGCCACCGATACCGGCCACGATCGGCATCAGCGCGGCGAGCGCGACCAGCTTCTCGATCGATCCCTCGAAGGCGCCGATCACGCGAGAGGCGATGAATGCCGTCACGAGGTTGATCGCCAGCCAGGTCCAGCGGTTCTTCAGGCTGTCCCAGACCGGGGCGAAGATGTCCTCCTCCTCGCGCAGACCGCTCGCCTTCAGCTTCTCGGCCTCGGACGCCTCGCGGATGTAATCGACCACCACGTCGACGGTCAGCCGGCCGAGTACCTCGCCGTGATCGTCGACCACCGGTGCGGAGATCAGATCGTAGCGTTCGAACGCGGTCGCCGCGTCTCGCGCATCGTCGTCCGGATGGAAGCTGACCACGTTACGGTCGACCAGCGTCGAGACTTCGATCTCCGGCTCGTTCACCAGCAGCTTCTTCAGCGGCAGCACGCCGCGCAGCAGTCCCTTGCGGTCGACCACGAACAGCTTGTCGGTGTTGCTCGGCAGCTCGTCGAGGCGGCGCAGGTAGCGCAGCACGACCTCGATGGTCACGTCCTCGCGGATGGTGACCATCTCGAAGTCCATCAACCCGCCGATGCTGTCCTCGGGATAGGACAGCGCCTCGCGCAACTGCTCGCGCTCATCCGCCGACAGCGACTTGAACAGGTCGGCGATGACCTCGTCCGGCAGGTCGGGTGCGAGGTCGGCGATCTCGTCGGTGTCGAGCTGCTCGGTCGCGGCCACCAGTTCGCCGCGGTCCATGTCCGCGATCAGCGTTTCCCGGACCGCGTCGGACACCTCGAGCAGGATCTCCCCGTCGCGATCGGCCTTGACCAGTTGCCAGACGCGCAGGCGGTCGTCCAGCGGCAGTGCCTCGAGGATCAGCGCGACATCAGCCGGATGCAGTGCATCGAGGCGCGACTGCAGCTCGGCCTCGTTCTGCTTGTGCACCAGCGAATCGACCAGCGGCTGCCGATCGGTCAGGCTGCCGCTGCGCCCCTCTCCCTCGCGATGCGCCAGCGACTCGACCACGCGCTGGCGCCGCAGAAGATCCATGATCTCCTGCAGGGACTCCTGCACGCTGCGCGGTTCGTCGACATCGGCCATGGCAATGGCTCGGGGCCCGGTTCAATCGTGGCGCGATTGTATGCGCCTGAGCGCAACATGGCGCTCAAAGAATCAGGGCAAGAATCAGAAGAATCAGGGTCTGACCCCAGGGTCAGACGCGGGTTTTCAGGGGACGACGGCGCGCGGCATGCGCGACAGGATGATCTCCGTGTAGCGGGCCAGCCAGCGCGAGCCGCGATTGCGGTCGTAGAAGCGCGGATTGGGCACCATCGCGGCGAGCATGGCGGCCTGCGCGGGCGTCAGCTGGGCGGCTGAGACGCCGAAATAGTGTCGGGCGGCGGCCTCGGCGCCAAACACGCCGTTACCCCACTCGATCACGTTGAGGTAGATCTCGAGGATGCGGCGCTTGTCCATCGTCTGCTCGAGCATCAGCGTTATCGCGGCCTCCTGTACCTTGCGCGTCGGTGTCCGCGCATCGGACAGAAACAGGTTCTTCGCCAGTTGCTGGCTGATCGTCGACCCGCCGCGTACAACGCGCCCCTGCTTGCGATTCTGCTCCAGCGCCTTCTGGATCGCGTCCCAGTCGAAGCCCTCGTGATCGACGAACTTGTCGTCTTCGGCGACGATGATCGCGCGCTTGAGGTGCATCGAGATCCGGTCATACGGCACCCACTGGTGACGCAGCCGGGCCTTTGCATCCTTCGCCCGCAACTGGTCGAGCCGCAGGTCCATGAAGGACGTCTCGACCGGATTGTGGTACTTCCAGTAGACGACATGTCCGAACAGCCAGAGCTGCCACGCAAGCAACGCGCCCAGCGCGAGCAGCAGCAGTCGGAAGGTCCAGCGGAAGAGCGTGCGCATGGAAGGGCGCGGAGCGGGCAGACCGGTCGGACCGAGGCGAAGCCAGCGTCAGCCGGCAAGCCGGCTGCCGCGCCAGGGCTGCCCCAGGCTCGCGAGCAGCGCCCGGGTGCCGGGGCGCACGCCTCGCCACAGGCAGAAGGATTCGGCGGCCTGCTCGACCAGCATGCCGATGCCGTCTGCGATGCGCGCACCGCCGCGCCCTGCCTCGGCGAGGAACGCGCTCGGCTCGGTCGAATACATCATGTCGTAGCACAGCCCGTCCGGCACCAGCCGCGCCCGTCCGGTCGACGGCGCATCGGCACCGAGGCTGGCCGAAGTGGCATTGACGATCAGGTCGAACTCGCCTTCGATCGCCTCGAGCCCCCCGCCGGACACCACCGATCCACGATGCCGTGCGGCCAGCGCCTCGGCACGCGCGGCCGTGCGGTTGGCCACATGGAGCCGCCGGACCCCGGCGTCGAGCAGCGGCAGCACGACCCCCGCCGCCGCACCGCCAGCCCCGAGCATCAGTACGCGGGCGCCTGCGAGCGGCTGGCCCAGGTTGACCTCGATGTCGCGCACCAGCCCGACCCCGTCGGTGTTGTCTCCGAACACGCGGCCGTCGGCCTCGAAGCGCAGGGTGTTCACTGCTTCGGCCGACGCAGCACGTGCGCTGCAGGCATCGGCCAGTTGCCAGGCCTCGCGCTTGAACGGCAGCGTCACATTGGCTCCACGGCCGCCTTGACCTCGGAACGCGTCCACCGCGGCCCTGAATCCGTCCAGCGGCGCGAGGATGCGTTCGTAGACCATGTCCTGCCCGGTCTCGCGCGCGAAGGCCGCGTGGATCACCGGCGAGCGGCTGTGCGCAACCGGGTTTCCGAAGACGGCGTAACGGTCGGTCATCGCTCGTGACGCCTCACTGTCCCAGGAACTGCTCTGCGGTGGTGAAGCTCCAGGTGCGCGTGATCGCCAGGATGTCGACGTCCTTCGAGATGTCCGCCGGGAACGCCGCAAACGGCGCGGCCAGTTCGACAATGCGGATCGCCGCCTGGTCGAGCAGCTTGAAGCCCGAGGAGCGGTTGATCTCGATGCTGTCCACCGTGCCGTCGCGGCGCACCGAGACGGTCAGTTGCAGCGTGCCGTAGAGCCTCTGCCGGCGGGCCTCGTCCGGATAGTTCAGGTTGCCGACCCGCTCGATCTTCGAGCGCCAGTCCTCTACATAGCGCGCGAACCGGTACTCGGATGCGCGCGCGCCGACGAATGCCTTGCGCGGCCGCTCCTGGTAGGCGCTGAACTCCTTCGACAGCTCCGCGCGCAGCCGTGCCATCTCGAGGCTGCGCGCCGCGAGGTCGGCCGAGCTCTGGGCAGGCACCGGCTGCGACTGCGGCAGCGGTTGCGGACCCGGATTCGGCTCCCGGCTGTCGATCGGCACAGCCGCCTTGATCCGGGCCATCACCCGCTGGGTTTCCGCCTCGAGTTGCTCGACCCGCGCGCGCGCGGCGACAGCCGGGTCGGGCACGTCGACACCAGTCGTGGATTGCGGCAACGGCGTCTTCAACCGGCGCGACGCATCGGTATTGCCGCCACCGTCGAGGTTCGACTGCGCGCGTACGTCGGCCTTGACGGGAGCCTTGACGGTGCGTGCGTTGACCAGCACCACCTCGAGCGCTGCCGGCGCCGCGGCACGATCGGTGCTGCCCGGCAACGTGAAGCGCGCCGCAAGCAGCATCGCGTGCAGAAGAACCGATGCGATCACCGCGAGCATCAGCGTGCGATTGGCCGGTGCCACATACGAGAACGGCGGCGCGAGGAAAAGCGCCTCGGGCGCCGGATAGCGGTTGGGCAACCGGATCAGCGAAGCCACGGCATCGGCTGCGAAAGCGGGCAGGTCACCATGACGAGGATTCTAGGCGACCGGCCCTGGGCTGTCATGCCCTGTCGACCCGGCGGCCGCAGCACCTGAACAACCGGACGCCGAACACCGCACAGGGTCACGCCAGCGCTTCCCCGTACGTCAGGTCGAGCAGCAGGTCATACAGGTCGATACGGTCGACGGCCAGCTGCACCCTTGTACCCGCCGGCAGTTCCGGGACCGACGGCACGCGGGCCACCACCGGCACGCCGGACAGGCGGACCAGGTTGTCGCGGATCACCTCGCCGTCGATCGAGGTCAGTTCCTGTTGCCGGATCCAGACCAGCGACCAGTACCGTTCGAGCGTGCGCTGCGCCTCGGCATAGGCTTCATAGGCCAGTTCGAACGACCGCATCGCGGCCAGCATCGACTCGCTGCCGGCCGGATACGGCGCCGGCTCGCTGCGTATCCAGCTCGCGATCTGCCGCTGATTGATCAGGTCGACCATCCGGCGCAAGGGCGAACTGGCCCAGGTGTAATGGGCGACACCCAGCCCCTGGTGCGGCGACGGAACGGTAGTCATGAACACCTTACCGCCGGACTGCGCGCGGTAGATCGCGGGCACCTGCGCCCGCGCCAGTTCCCCACCCCACTGGCTGTTGGCGAAGATCATCATTTCCGCAACCAGTGTGTCGAGCGGGGCGCCGCGCGCACGCGGCCGCAGCGTTATCCGGTCGCCCTCGACGATAAACGTGTACTCGACCCGGCCGCTGCCGGTCTCCGCCTGCTTGCCGCGCATGGCCTGCAGCTTCTGCGCGAAGCCCCAGAGCGTCCACAATTCGCGCCCGCGGGCATGGTCGAGGCGCGGATCGGGCAGCGCGGCGGCCGCGGCCAGCGCTTCGGCGGTGAAGCAGGGCTCCAGGTGCTCCAGGCGGAGGTTGTCCGCGATCCGTACCGCTTCGACCGCGGAACGGGTAGAGCGCACGGTGAAGTCGGCATCCACGTCGACGTACAGCGACACCGCCGGCACGGTGCGCCCCTCGGCCAGGGTGAACCGCTCGACCACAGCGTCGGGCAGCATCGTGATCTTGCGCCCGGGGAAGTAGGCGGTCGACAGCCGGGACAGGGCCACCTCGTCCAGCCCCGAGCCGGCCGCGATACCCAGCGATGGCGCGGCGATATGTATGCCGATGCGCCAGCCGCTGCCGAGCGGCTGCACGGAGAACGCATCGTCGATCTCGGTGGTGGAGGTGTCGTCGATCGAGAACGCTGCCACCGCCGCAGTTTCGAGTACAGGCAACGGCGCGAGCAGCGCATCGAGCGCGTCCGGACCCGCGCCGTCGACGGCGAAGCCGGTGCCAGCGCGGAAGTGCTCGAACAGGAAACGCCCGTAATGGAAGTCGTGCGCCGAGGCGATCGCGCCGCAGTGCTGCATCAGGTGAGGCACGCTGGATCCGGACGCGGCGCATGCGGCCTCGACCGCCTTCCAGGCCATCGTCTGCTTCTCGGGAGCGTAGAGCAGCGACGGCACCATCGGCCGCATGGCCTCGGGCAACGCGCCGGCCACCAGCGCCGCGGTCCACTGGGCCTGCTGCTCCGCCTCGCGCCTGCGGCGTTCGACGCCGGCCAGCGCCGCCTTCAGCGATTCCGCGGGTGCACGCTTGTAGAGGCCCTTGCCGCGCTTGTAGAAATACATCGGGCTCGCGTGCAGCCGCAGCAGCATGGCCGCCCGCTCGACCGGCGACGCGGACTTGCCGGTAGCCGCGCCGAAGTATTCGCGAGCCGCGTCGTCGAAGCCGAACTCCTCGGCGGCGATCGCCTCCCAGAGGAAATCCGGGTCGAGCGTATCGGCGAGCATCCTCGCGTCTTCGACCAGCGCCTTCGGTGCCGGCGCCTCGAAGCGGAACAGTACGTTGGACGCCTTCACCTTCGAGCGCTTGCCATGCGGCGCTTCGACCTGCAGCGAGGTGGTGTTGTCGGCCAGCACGCTGCCTGCCCGCAACTCGCCTTCTTCCTCGTAAAAAACGTTCATCAGGGCCGCAGTCGGTGAAGCGCGCATGAAGGCCGCATTGCAAACGTACGGCAGCGGGCAGACGGGGCTGCCCGGACGGACGCGCAGTGCGTCCATGCGCCGGGCG
>CANGXU010000064.1 GCA_947457885.1 Betaproteobacteria bacterium | reverse complement strand
TGGCTGCGGTCGCGCGTGAGTGCATGGTGGAGGTGCCAGCATGAGCCACCCGGCGAGGGGCCCCCGTACGCTCATGGTGATGGCCGGCGGTACCGGTGGCCACATCTTCCCGGCACTGGCTGTCGCGCAGTGGCTGCACGGCACGGGCTGGAACGTGGTGTGGCTCGGCTCGCCGCGCGGGATGGAGTCATCCATCGTCCCGCAGTACGGGTTCGAGATCGAGCCGGTTAGTTTCGGGGGCGTGCGCGGCAAGGGACTGCTGCGCCTGGCGCGATTGCCCTTCGATCTGAGCCTGGCGTTCTGGCAGTGTGCGCGGGTGATCTTTCGCCGCCGCCCGGATGTCGTGCTCGGCATGGGTGGCTACATCGCCTTTCCCGGCGGCATGATGGCCTCGCTGCTGCGTCGGCCCCTCGTGATCCATGAACAGAACTCGGTGCCGGGTCTCGCGAATCGTGTGCTTGCGCGCATCGCGGACCGCGTGCTGTGCGCGTTTCCGGACGCGCTGGGCAAGGGCGTCTCGTCCGAGTGGACCGGCAATCCCGTGCGCGAGGCGATTGCCGTGATCGCCGCGCCCCGCGAGCGGTTCGCCGACCGTAGCGGTCCATTGCGGCTGCTGGTCATCGGCGGCAGCCTGGGCGCCCAGGCCCTGAATGCCTGCGTGCCCGAGGCCCTGGCGAAGCTGCCGGCCGAGCGGCGGCCGATCGTCGTGCACCAGTCGGGCCGCGACCATCTCGAAGCGCTGCAGGCGCATTACGCCAGGGCCGGGGTGCCGGCCACGCTGCTGCCCTTCATCGACGACATGGCGCAGCGCTACGCCGAAGCCGACCTCGTGATCGCCCGCGCCGGTGCCACTACCGTCGCCGAACTCGCGTGTGCCGGGCTCGCTTCGGTACTGGTCCCCTTCCCGCACGCGGTCGATGATCACCAGACGGTGAATGCGCGTTTCCTGGTCGAGCGCGGCGCGGCCTGGCTTATCCCGCAGGCTGAACTCACGCCCGAGCGGCTGGCGCAGCAACTCGCCTCCATTGATCGAGCGGCGCTGCTCGCAATGGCGGAACGCGCCCGTTCGGTGGCGAAGCCCGAGGCGACGCGCCGCGTGGCGCAGGTCTGCATGGAGGCGGCCGATGCGGCATAAGGTACGTCATGTGCACTTCGTCGGCATCGGCGGCAGCGGCATGTCCGGCATCGCCGAAGTGCTGGCCAACCTCGGCTATTCGGTCAGCGGCTCCGACCTCGCCGAGAGCGCGACCACACGCCGCCTGCAGAAGGTCGGCATCCGCGTCGATATCGGCCATGCCGCCGGCAATGCGGCCGGTGCCGATGCGCTGGTCGTGTCTACCGCAGTAAAGGAGGACAATCCGGAACTGGTCGCAGCCCGCGCCGCACGTACGCCGATCGTTCCCCGGGCGCTGATGCTCGCCGAACTGATGCGGCTGAAGCAGGGCATTGCGATCGCCGGCACCCACGGCAAGACCACCACCACCAGCCTGATCGCCAGCGTCCTCGCCGAAGGCGGCCTCGACCCGACGTTCGTGATCGGCGGCCGCCTGGAAGCGGCTGGCAGCAACGCGAAGCTCGGCAGCGGTGAGTTCCTGGTGGCCGAGGCCGATGAATCGGACGCGTCTTTCCTCTACCTGACCCCGGTGGTCTCGGTCGTCACCAATATCGACGCCGACCACATGGAGACCTACGGGCAGGACTTCGGGCGGCTGAAGCAGGCGTTCGTCGACTTCCTGCAGCACCTGCCGTTCTACGGCAATGCGGTGCTGTGCATCGACGATGCCAACGTGCGCGAGATCCTGCCGCGGGTGACCAAGCCGGTCACCACCTACGGGCTGACGGCGGGCGCGCAGGTTAAGGCGCACTCGATCGAGCACATCGAAGGCGGCCAGATGCGCTTCAAGGTCGCTCGCGTGAACGGTACGACCTTGCCCGAACTGGAGGTCGTGCTCAACCTGCCGGGCGTGCACAATGTGCTGAACGCGCTGGCCGCGATAGCGGTCGGCATGGAGGTCGGCGTCGACGACGCGGCGATCGTGCGTGCGCTGGCCGAGTTCCGCGGCGTCGGCCGCCGCTTCCAGCGCTGGGGTGAAGTCGAGGTCCCCGGGGGAGGCGGCACGTTCACGCTGGTCGACGACTACGGTCACCATCCGGTCGAGATGGCCGCCACGCTCGCGGCAGCGCGCGGCGCTTTCCCCGGCCGCCGCCTGGTACTTGCCTTCCAGCCGCACCGGTACACGCGCACCCGCGACTGCTTCGAGGATTTCGCGCGCGTACTGTCTACGGTCGATGCGCTGGTGCTGACCGAGGTCTATGCCGCCGGCGAGGCGCCGATCGTCGCCGCCGATGGCCGGGCGCTGGCGCGCGCGGTGCGCGTCGGCGGCAGGGTCGAGCCGGTGTTCAGCGAAACCGTCGGCGAACTGCCGGGCGCGATCGCAGCGATCGTAAAGCCGGGCGATGTGGTTCTGACCATGGGTGCCGGTTCGATCGGTGGCGTGCCGGCCCAGTTGCGTGCGCTCCGGCAGGCGGCAGGATGAACATGACCGAGCCCGCCCAGTTCACGCCGATGCCGACGCAGCCACTGCGCGGAGAGCTGCGCAGCGACGTGCCGATGTCGAAGCACGTGAGCTGGCGCGCCGGCGGACGCGCCGATCGTGTGTACATCCCTGCCGACCTGGACGACTTCGTCGCATTCGTGCGCGCGCTGCCGACGGCCGAGCCACTGCTGGTGGTCGGCCTGGGCAGCAACCTGCTGGTGCGCGAGGGCGGCTTCCGCGGCACGGTCGTGCTGCTGCACGGCGTACTCTCTTCGGTGAGCCTGCTGCCCGCGGCTGGCGCAGGCGCTGCCACCTGCGTGCGCTTCGAGGCCGGCGTTGCCTGCCCGAAGGTCGCGCGCTTCGCGGCGATGCACGGCCTCGAAGGCGCCGAGTTCCTCGCGGGTATCCCCGGCACGATGGGCGGTGCCCTCGCGATGAACGCCGGCTGCTACGGAAGCCAGACCTGGGACCGCGTGGTGGAGGCGACCCTGCTCACGCGCGATGGCCGGCTCGTCGAACGCGCGCCGGGCGACTTCGAGCTGGGTTACCGGCATGTTGCGTTGGCGCACGCGCCCCGGCGCGACCCGCTGCCCGTGCTGGGACGCGACGAGTGGTTCGTCGGCGCGACGCTGCAGCTCGATGCCGGCGATGGCGCGCGCGCGCGTGCCCGCATCAAGGAGTTCCTGTCGCGCCGTATCGCGACCCAGCCGCTGCAGCAGCCCAACGCCGGTTCGGTGTTCCGCAATCCGCCCGGCGACCATGCGGCGCGGCTGATCGAAGCGTGCGGGCTGAAGGGTATGACGATCGGTGGCGCCGAGGTGTCCACGAAGCATGCGAACTTCATCGTCAACCGCGGCGGCGCCACCGCTTCGGACATGGAGGCCCTGGTCGAGGCGGTACGTCAGCGCGTGCTGCTGCGCACTGGCGTCGACCTCGTACCCGAGGTGCGGATCGTGGGGGACGCGTGATGGACGACATGGCGAAGTTCGGCAAGGTGGCGGTGCTGCTCGGCGGCCGCAGCGCCGAGCGCGAGATCTCGCTGCTCTCGGGCAGCGCGGTGCTGGCAGCGCTGCGCGCGAGCGGCGTCGATGCGCATCCGTTCGACCCGGCCGAGCGCAGCGTGTTCGAGCTCGCGAAAGAAGGCTTCCAGCGTGCATTCATCGCGCTGCACGGCCGCTTTGGCGAAGACGGCACCATGCAGGGTGCGCTCGAGCTGCTCGGCATCCCCTACACCGGCAGCGGCGTCGCTGCCTCCGCGCTGGCGATGGACAAGCTGCGCACGAAGATGGTCTGGATTGCAGGCGGCGTGCCGACACCGGCCTGGGATGTGCTGACCGCAGCCTCCGACCCTGCCGCCGTGGTGGCGAAGGTCGGGCTGCCGCTGATCGTCAAGCCCGGCCGTGAAGGGTCCACCCTCGGCCTGACCAAGGTGACCGACGTGTCGCAGGTGCACGCCGCGTGGGAACACGCCGCGGCATTCGATCCACTGGTGCTGGCCGAAGCGTTCATTGCCGGGCGCGAACTGACCGCCGGCTTCCTCGGCGACCAGGCACTGCCGCTGATCCGCATCGAGGCGCCGCAGGGCAACTACGACTACCAGAACAAGTACTTCAGCGACGAGACGCGCTACCACTGCCCGAGCGGGCTCGATGCCGCGCAGGAGGCGGCCATCCAGGCGCTGACCCTTCGCGCGGCCGCATTGCTGGGCTGCGAAGGATGGGGACGTGCCGACCTGATCCTGCGCGACGACGGCTCGGTGCAGATGCTGGAGATGAATACCTCACCCGGCATGACCGGCCACAGCCTCGTGCCGATGGCGGCCAGGCAGGCGGGCCTGTCGTTCGAACAGCTGGTGCTGCGCATCCTGGAGATGGCCCATGTTGGCTGATGCCTGGGACCGGCCCGCGCTGCTCAACGCGGCGGCGAACACGCTGTACGGCATCGCGACCGTGCTCGGCCTGTATGCCCTGTTCTTCCTCGTGATCCACCTGCCGGTTTTCCCGATCAAGGAATTGCGCGTGCTGGGCGAACTCAACAACGTCACTCGCGAGCAGGTCGAGGCCACCGTGCGCAAGCAGCTCGCCGGTAATTTCTTCACCGTCGACCTTGCCGGGGCGCGCAAGTCTTTCGAGCGGCTGCCGTGGGTGCGGCGCGTGGAAGTGCGCCGCGTGTGGCCGGACCGGCTGCATGTGGTGCTCGAAGAGCACGTGGCGATCGGACGCTGGGGCGACTCCGGGCTCGTGAACATCCACGGCGAGGTGTTCTCGGCCGCCTCCGACGCGAAGCTTCCGGTGTTCAACGGCCCGCCCGGCAGCGCGGCCGAGATCGCACGCCGCTACACCTCTTTCAGGGACGAACTCGCGCGAGTCCGCCAGGCACCAGCCGAGATCACGCTGTCGCCGCGCCGCGCCTGGGAAGTCCGCCTGACCAGCGGGTTGCTGCTGAAGCTGGGACGCGACCAGGTAAACGAGCGGATGGCGACCTTCCTGTCGGTTTACGAGGGCACCGTCGCACCGGTGTCAACCCGGCTCGACTACGTCGACCTCCGCTACCCGAACGGCTTCGCGGTACGCATCAGCGATACGCGCGAGCCGGCGAGAGACAGACGCGGCGACGGAGGGGCGAGCCCGCGCGGTGTCGAACCGAAACCTGTGGAGCGTCGGTCATGAGCAAGATCCGAGACAGCAAGAACCTGATCGTCGGCCTCGACATCGGCACATCGAAGATCGTGGCGATCGTCGCCGAGGTGAAGCCGGGCGGCGAGCTCGAGATCATCGGCATGGGTCAGCACCCGTCGCGCGGCCTCAAGAAGGGCGTCGTCGTCAACATCGACTCGACCGTGCATTCCATACAGCGCGCCCTCGAGGAAGCCGAGTTGATGGCCGATTGCAAGATCAAGGATGTGTACGCTGGCATCGCCGGCAGCCACATCAAGAGCTTCAACTCGCACGGCATGGTCGCGATCAAGGACAAGGAGGTCACGCAGACCGACGTCGACCGCGTGATCGAGACCGCCAAGGCGGTCAGCATTCCCAACGACCAGCAGATCCTGCACATCCTGAACCAGGAATTCATCATCGACGGGCAGGAGGACGTACGTGAGCCGCTCGGCATGAGCGGCGTGCGGCTCGAGGTCAGGGTGCACATCGTCACCGGCGCGGTTTCGGCGGCGCAGAACATCGTGAAGTGCGTGCGCCGCTGTGGCCTGGAGGTTGCTGACCTGATCCTGCAGCCGCTCGCATCGGCCTGGGCAGTGCTGTCCGAGGACGAAAAGGACCTCGGCGTCTGCCTGGTCGACATCGGTGGCGGCACGACCGACATCGCGGTGTTCTCCCAGGGTGCGATCCGGCACACCGCAGTAATCCCGATCGCCGGAGACCAGATTACCAACGATATCGCGATGGCGCTGCGCACCCCGACAAAGGATGCCGAGGACATCAAGGTGCGTTACGGCTGCGCGCTCGCCAAGCTGGCCGATGCGCGCGAGATGGTCGAGGTCCCCGGCGTCGGCGACCGAGGCGCGCGCGAGATGTCGCGGCAGACGCTGGCCGAGGTGATCGAGCCGCGCGTCGAGGAACTGTATTCGCTGGTGCAGGCGGAACTGCGCCGCACCGCCTACGAAGAACTGCTGTCCTCCGGCATCGTGATCACCGGCGGCAGCGCGGCGATGCTCGGCATGGTCGAACTCGGCGAGGAAGTCTTCCACATGCCGGTGCGTGCCGGCGTGCCGCAGTACGTCGGCGGCCTGTCGGAGGTGGTGCGCACCCCGCGCTTCGCCACCGGCGTCGGGCTGCTGGTGGCGGGGCAGCGGCAGGTGATGCGCATGTCGACATCGCGCGCCTCGCGCGGCCCCGTCGGCAACGCTTTCGCCAGCCTTAAGGGTTGGTTCCAGGGGAATTTCTGAGGCACCCGCGACGGCGGGGGTCCGGAAGACGATGAAGCAGCGCGACGGCAGCATGGCAGCAAGGGCATTGGCAGCATTCAAATGAGTTCAACCCGGCAAGAGGAGAAATCGATGTTCGAGATTCTCGATTCGTCGAATCAAGAGGCGGTGATCAAGGTGATCGGTGTTGGTGGCTGCGGTGGCAATGCAGTCGACCACATGGTCCTCAGTGGCGTACACGGCGTGGAGTTCATCTGCGCCAACACCGACGCGCAGGCGCTCAAGCGCTGCCAGTCGAAGAACCAGTTGCACCTGGGCAGCGCGCTGACCAAGGGCCTGGGTGCGGGTGCCAACCCGGATATCGGGCGACAGGCCGCACTCGAGGACCGCGAGCGCATCGCCGATGCGATCCGCGGTGCGGACATGCTGTTCCTGACCGCCGGCATGGGCGGTGGGACCGGTACTGGCGCAGCCCCGGTGGTGGCCGAGATCGCCAAGGAGATGGGCATCCTGACCATCGCCGTGGTGACCAAGCCGTTCACTTTCGAGCGCAAGCGCGTGAGCATCGCGCAGGAGGGCATCGAGGCGCTGTCGCAGTACGTCGACTCGCTGATCGTGATCCCGAACGACAAGCTGATGGAAGTGCTCGGCGCCGATGTCACGATGCAGGACGCGTTCAAGGCGGCCAACGAAGTGCTGCACGGCGCGGTGGCCGGGATCGCCGAGATCATCACGCTGCCCGGCATGATCAACGTCGACTTCGCCGACGTGCGCACGGTGATGTCCGAAACCGGCATCGCGATGATGGGTTCGGGCAGCGCCTCAGGCGTCGACCGTGCCAAGATCGCGGCCGAGCAGGCGGTCGCCTGCCCGTTGCTCGAGAACATCGACCTGAACAACGCGCGCGGCGTGCTGGTCAACGTGTCGGGCGCGGCGTCCAAGCTGAAGCTCGGCGAGATCCACGAAGTGATGGATACCGTCAGCGAATTCCTCGCCGATGACGCGACCACCATCGTCGGTTCGGTGTTCGACGAGGAAATGGGCGACTCCATCCGCGTCACCATCGTCGCCACCGGCCTGGGTAACGCGGTCAACCGCATGCAGCCCAAGGCGTTCACTGTAGTCAAGACCGGAACGGACAACATGCCGGTCGAGATGGTCGCTCATGGGGCAGGTGCTGCGGCCGGCGGCGTCAATTATGGTGAACTCGACGTTCCGGTGGTGTTCCGGCGCAAGACCCGGGACGCAAGTGCGACGGTCGAGGCGCTCAAGCAGTCCGGCCTCGAGATGTACGACATTCCGGCTTTCCTGCGCAAGCAGGCTGACTGAGCGCAAGGCGGCAAGGGAGCGGGGATGTGCCGGGCATCCCCGCTGTCAGGAAGAAATGACCGGACAGGCGTTAATATTGACGCCATGGCTCCGACCAAAAGCCTGGAGCCGGACAAGAATGCTCAGACAACGCACCCTCAAGACGAAAATCAGCACAACCGGCGTCGGCTTGCATACCGGCCACAAGGTCGACATGACCCTGCGCCCGGCTGCGCCCGATACCGGCATCGTGTTCCACCGCACGGATCTCCCCGGCGCGGCCGACCTGCCGGCACTCGCACACGGGGTGACGGACACGCGCCTCGCGACCTGCCTCGGCGAGGGCGAGAACAAGGTCTGGACGATCGAACATCTGATGTCCGCGCTGGCGGGTCTCGGCATCGACAACCTTCATGTCGACCTGTCTGGCCCGGAACTGCCGATCATGGACGGCAGCGCGGGGCCATTCGTATTCCTGGTGCAGTCGGCCGGTATCGAAGAGCAGCCTGCTCCGAAGCGCTTCATCCGGGTGCTCAAGCCGGTCGAGATCGCGCAGGGGGACAAGGTCGCCCGCTTCGACCCGTTCGAGGGGTTTCGCATCACCCTCTCGATCGACTTCCGGCACCCTGTGTTCGAGCGCTCCGGCAGCAAGGTGACGATCGACTTCGCGGAGCAGTCGTATCTGCGCGAAGTCAGCCGCGCCCGCACGTTCGGCTTCATGCAGGACGTCGAGGCGATGCGTGCGCAAGGCCTGGCGCTGGGTGGAACGCTCGACAACGCCGTGGTGATGGACGAATACCGCGTGCTCAACCCGGACGGGCTGCGCTACGCTGACGAGTTCGTGAAACACAAGGTGCTCGACTGCGTCGGTGACCTCTACCTGCTCGGCCATCCGCTGATCGGCGCGTTTTCCGGCCACAAGACCGGGCATGCAATGAACAACCAGTTGTTGCGCGCACTGCTCGCCGATGCCAGCGCGTTCGAGACCGTGAGTTTCGAGCAGCAGGACAGCGCCCCCGCCTTCGCCCGCCTGCAGCCGGCCTTCGGCTGATCGTCGGTGGCGATCGTCCTGCGGCTGATCCTGTTCGCCGTGATCGCCACCATCGGGGTGTCGCTGGTGCTCCATGTGTTCACCGGCCAGCGCCGCTACCTGACGTTCGCCTGGAACACGTTCAAGTTCTGCGTGATCTTCCTGCTCGCGATGGCGCTGCTGTTGATCGTGGAGCGGGTCATCCTCGCCGTCTGATGCCGGGAGATTCGGCATCCGGATTGTCAGCTTTGTATCGGTACGGTCATCGATTCCGTGTTCCGAGGGCCTGTAGAGCCTTTTTTAACCGCTGATCGCTGACATTCGTCGCTAATCGCATCAATTCAGCGCGCGCCTGGTCGGACAAGGGCGCAGGTGGTGGCGGTTCGTCCGTCGCCGGCGCACGGGCGTCCCCGGGTTGCACCACGACTTTGATTGACGTAACCTCCGCAGCGCTTTTGCGAATTTCCACCGCAAGCCTCAGAGCCATCTGGCTTACTGAGGTCGCCACTGCAGGGCTCGAAGTCACGATTGTCAGTACGCCGTCGCGCAAAGCGGCGACCGAAGCACAACCCGAAACCCAAACCGGAAGCAGTTCGTCCAGTCGAGCCTGCAGCCTCCCGAGGCGCCGGGCTTCTCCGTGCAGGATCCGCAGTCGGTCTTCCGACTGCACGAAATCGCCGACCGATCGCGAAGTCATCGTGGCCGGGCCACCGAACGTGGCCGCCCATGCTTCGCATTGCCCCGGCAGCGCGGGCTGGATGAAGCGGAGATCGAACCATTGAACGTCATCATCGTTTCAGGAAGTCTCGGTAGCGGAAAAACGATAGCACTGAACGGATACCAGTTCGCCGGGCTGCTGGCGGTATTTTCGCTGGTCGTGATGCTGCTGGTAACCGGTGTGCAGGCCGCGATGAACCGTTTTGGCGCCGGCCACCCGGTGTTCGGCGAGCATGCAGAGGCGCCAGCGGGGGAAGGCCATGCGGTGCTGCGCGAGAGCATCGACATGATGGCCACTCGGCTGGGCGAGATGCAGGCGCGCCTGCTCCGGCTCGATACGCTGGGCGAACGTCTCGCGCGCAGCGCCGGCTTCAAGCCCCAGGAGTTCATGTTCGACCAGGTGCCGGGCCGCGGCGGCGCTGCGCCGGGCGCGGGTGCCGCGATCCCGCGCGGACTGTCGGTGGGTGAACTCGGCCAGAAACTCGACCTGCTGTCCCGCCAGGTCGATGACCGGGCGGAGCGGCTCGGCATCATCGAATCCATCGTCAGCATGGATTTCGCCCGCCGCACATTCGTGCCGAGCGCCCTTCCGGTCGTGACCGGGCAGTTTTCGTCGAATTTCGGCTGGCGCATCGACCCCTTCACCGGGCGCAACGCCTTCCACGACGGCGTCGATTTCTTCGCCGAGCCGGGCGCGCCGATCGTGGCCGCCGCCAGCGGGGTGGTGACGGTTGCCGAGTTCCATCCGCAGTACGGGAACATGATCGATATCGATCATGGCAACGACCTGGTGACCCGGTACGCGCACGCCTCCCTGCTGCACGTTAGGGTCGGCGATGTCGTTCGCCGCGGCCACCGGATCGCCGATGTCGGCTCGACCGGCCGGTCGACCGGTCCCCATCTGCACTTCGAGGTGCGGCATCGCGGCCTGGCCCAGAATCCGAACCGTTTCCTGAAGACCACCGGCTGATCTGCCCGGGGTGGTGCCGGAGCCTCGCCAGGTCGGGCGCAGGGCTTGAAATCCGCCCCGCTCCGCCGCAATCTCCACGATTCCGTCCGGGGGCCGCCGACAAAAGGGTCTACCCGGTTAGACTAGGGGGTTTTCCGGCCAGCCGGGCCGTCCCCGGCAACCCTCCAGCAGCGACCGATGTTCTCAGACCTCCTCAAGAAGATGTTCGGCAGCCGCAACCAGCGGCTGCTCAAGTCCTACGGCCAGACGGTCGCGCGAATCAACGCGCTGGAACCGTCCCTCAAGTCGTTGACCGATGCCGAGCTGGCCGCGAAGACGACGGCCTTCAAGGCGCGCGTGGCCAACGGCGAACCGGTGGATGCACTGCTGCCAGAGGCGTTCGCGGTGGTCCGCGAGGCGTCCAGTCGCGTGCTGGGCATGCGTCACTTCGACGTCCAGCTGATCGGCGGCATGGTCCTGCACAACGGCAAGATCGCCGAGATGCGCACCGGCGAGGGCAAGACGCTGATGGCGACGTTGCCGGCCTACCTCAACGCGCTGGCTGGCAAGGGCGTGCACGTGGTTACGGTGAACGACTACCTCGCCCAGCGCGATGCCGACTGGATGGGACGGGTGTACCGGTTCCTCGGTCTGGAGGTCGGGGTGATCCTGACCCAGCAGGAGACCGGTGACAAGAAGGCGGCCTACGGCGCCGACATCACCTACGGCACCAACAACGAGTTCGGCTTCGACTACCTGCGCGACAACATGGAGTACCAGCTCGCCGACAAGCGGCAGCGGCCCCTCCACTACGCGATCGTCGACGAGGTCGACTCGATTCTGATCGACGAGGCGCGCACGCCGCTGATCATATCCGGCCAGGCCGACGACACTACCGACCTGTACAACAAGGTCAACGTGATCGTACCGAAGCTGGTCCGGCAGAAAGAGGAAGAGGGCGAAGGCGATTACTGGGTCGACGAGAAGCAGCATCAGATCATCCTGTCCGAGGCCGGTCACGAGCATGCCGAGGAACTGATGTCCGCCGCCGGCCTGCTCGAGCCGGGCTCGAGCCTCTATGCGGCGGCGAACATCCAGCTGATGCACCACCTCAACGCCGCGCTGCGCGCCCACACCCTTTTCCTGCGCGACCAGCAGTACGTGGTGCAGAACGACGAGGTGATCATCGTCGACGAGTTCACCGGCCGGCTGATGGCGGGCCGGCGCTGGTCCGACGGCCTGCACCAGGCGGTCGAGGCCAAGGAAGGTGTGTCCATCCAGAAGGAGAACCAGACGCTCGCGTCGATCACCTTCCAGAACTACTTCCGGATGTATTCGAAACTCTCCGGCATGACCGGCACGGCTGACACCGAAGCCTATGAGTTCAAGGACATCTACGGACTCGAGACGGTTATCGTGCCCACGCACCGGCCGATGGTGCGCAATGACAACATGGATCAGGTGTTCCGGACATCGAAGGAACGCTACGACGCCGTGACCGCCGACATTCGCGACTGCTACGAACGTGGTCAGCCGGTGCTGGTCGGCACCACCTCGATCGAGACCTCGGAGCTGGTTTCCAGGTTGCTCGAGAAGCAGAAGCTGCCTCACCAGGTGCTCAATGCGAAGCAGCATGCGCGCGAGGCTGACGTGGTTGCGCAGGCCGGCCGGCCGAAGATGATCACCATCGCCACCAACATGGCTGGCCGCGGCACCGATATCGTGCTCGGCGGCAACGTCGAGCGCGAGATCGACAAGGTCCGTGCCGATGCCGGCCTCGACGAGGCGGCGAAGGAGGCCCGCATCGGTGCGCTGCGCACCGAGTGGCAGGCGATGCACAACCAGGTGATTGCCGCCGGCGGCCTGCACATCATCGGCACCGAGCGCCACGAGTCGCGTCGGGTCGACAACCAGCTGCGCGGACGATCCGGTCGCCAGGGCGATCCGGGTTCGAGCCGTTTCTACCTGTCGCTGGAAGATCCGCTGCTGCGCATCTTCGCCTCCGACCGTGTCGCAGCGATCATGACGCGGCTGAAGCTGCCCGAAGGCGAGGCTATCGAACACGTGTGGGTCACGCGCGCGATCGAGAATGCGCAGCGCAAGGTCGAGGCACGCAACTTCGACATCCGCAAGCAGCTGCTGGAATACGACGACGTGTCGAACGACCAGCGCAAGGTGATCTACCAGCAGCGCGACGAACTGCTCGCGTCGGGCGACATGCTCGAGAGCGTGACGGCGATGCGCGACGACGTGCTGCGCGCATCGGTCGCCCAGTATGTTCCGCCGGGCAGCGTGCATGAACAGTGGGACGGACACGGGCTGGAGAAGTTCGTGGCGTCCGAGTTCAGCCTCGAGGTGCCGGTTACGCAGTGGCTTGCCTCGGAGGACGACCTCGACGAGCAGGCGCTGGTCGAGCGCATCCTGTCGGCCGCCACGGCGCAGTACGAGGCGAAGACCGCCAGCATCGAAGCGCCCGTCATGCGCCAGTATGAGCGCGCGGTGATGCTGCAGAGCTTCGATTCGCACTGGCGCGAGCACCTTTCCGCGCTCGACCACCTGCGCCAGGGCATCCACCTGCGCAGCTATGCGCAGAAGAATCCGAAGCAGGAATACAAGTCCGATGCGTTCACGATGTTCAGCGACATGCTCGAGCGCATCAAGGCGGATGTGACGCGCACGCTGATGCTCGTGCAGATCCGCAGCGCCGAGGAAGTCGCCCGGGCCGACGAGCCTGCGCAACTGCACAACGTCACCTACCAGCACGCCGAGGCGGGCGAGGCGCTCGCGGCCGACGTCGGCGGCGAAGCGGAACTGTCGATGCAGGGTTATCCCGATGCCGATCCCGGCGCCGGAGACCGTCCTGCGCCGTTCGTGCGCCCCGGCCAGAAGGTCGGCCGCAACGATCCCTGTCCTTGTGGCTCCGGCCGGAAGTACAAGGTCTGCCACGGCCGGTTGAGCTGAGCCGCCGGCCCGAGCCTGCCCCCGCGGCCGCCCGCGCTGCCGCAACGCAGGCGTTCGATCAGAGGAGCTGAAGCGATGCCCGTCAATCTGTCCCCGCCGGATCCCGCATCCCTGTCGCCGGTCGCCGGCGTGGAACTGGGCTTCGCCGAAGCCGGCATCCGCAAGGCTGGCCGGCGCGACCTGATGCTGGTACGGCTGGCTCCCGGCACCCGCGTGGCCGGCGTGTTCACGCAGAACAGTTTCGCCGCCGCCCCGGTGCAGGTCTGCCGGGAACATCTCGCGCTGGACGGCGAAGTCCGGGCGCTGGTGGTCAATGCCGGCAATGCCAACTGCGGCACCGGCGAGCGCGGGCTGGCCGATGCACGCCTGTCCTGCGACTGGGTGGCCTCCGAGATCGGCTGCAAGCCCTCCGAGGTGCTGCCGTTCTCCACCGGCGTGATCCTCGAGCCATTGCCGATGCCGAGGATCCAGGCTGCGCTGCCGGCGTGCGTCGCGAGCCTCGGTGCCGACCACTGGGCGCAGGCCGCGGCCGCGATCATGACCACCGACACCGTGCCCAAGGGCGCCTCGGCGAAAGTGACACTCGACGGCGTGCCGGTCACCGTCACCGGCATCGCGAAGGGCGTCGGCATGCTGCAGCCGAACATGGCGACCATGCTGGCCTACCTTGCAACGGATGCGGCCGTGTCGGGTCCGGTCCTGAAGGCGCTCGTCAAGCGCGTAGCCGACCGGTCGTTCAATCGCGTGACGGTGGACGGCGACACATCGACCAATGACTCGTTCGTGCTGATGGCCACCGGACAGTCGGGTGCCGCGCCGATCGCAACCGATGCCGATCCGAGGCTCGCGGCGCTGGAAGGCGCGCTGGTCGACGTGGCTGCGCGCCTCGCGCAGGCAATCGCGCGCGATGGCGAGGGCGCGACCAAGTTCATCACGGTCGACGTATGCGGCGGGTCGGACGAGGCGGAGGTCCTGCGCGTCGCACGCGGCGTGGCCAACTCACCGCTGGTCAAGACTGCGCTGTTCGCGTCCGATCCCAACCTCGGACGCCTGCTGATGGCGATCGGCAACGCTGGCGTCGCCGGCCTCGATACCTCGCGCGTGCAGGTGAGCCTGGGCGACGTCAAGGTCATCGTCGACGGCGGCCGCGCCGCCAGCTATCGCGAGGAAGACGGCGCCCGCGTGATGAAGCCGGCCGAGATCACCATCCTCATCGACCTCGGCCGCGGCAGCGCGGCCACCACGGTCTGGACCTGCGACTTTTCCTATGACTACGTCAAGATCAACGCGGAATACCGCACCTGAGGCGGCGCCGGCCGTCGAACTGCCGGCAGCGGCGCTCGCGCGCCTGGCCGACGCAGCCGAACGACTGGTCGAGGGGCTGGCCCATCTGACACCACCACCGGCCCCGGTGATCGACTGGAAGGGCGCGGTCGCGTTCCGCTGGCGGCGGCGCAACGGACACGGCCAGTTGCTGCCGGTCACGCACCGACACCGGATCGACCTTGCCGACCTGCAGGGTGTCGATGCGCAGAAGAAACTGGTCGACCAGAACACCCGCCAGTTCGTCCAGGGAGCGCCCGCGAACAACGTGCTCCTGACCGGTGCGCGTGGCACCGGCAAGTCGTCGCTGGTGAAGGCGGTGCTGAACCGTTACGCGCCGAAGAAGCTTCGCCTGATCGAGGTCGACAAACAGGACCTGCTCGACCTGCCCGAGATCGTCGACGCGATCAGCGCACGTCCGGAGCGTTTCATCCTCTACTGTGACGACCTGTCTTTCGAGGCCGACGAGCCCGGCTACAAGGCACTCAAGACGGTACTCGACGGGTCCATCTCGGCTGCATCGGATAACGTGCTGGTCTACGCGACCTCGAACCGGCGCCACCTGATGCCGGAGTACATGAACGAGAATCTCGAATACAAGCATGTCGGCGACGAGATTCACCCCGGAGAGACCGCCGAGGAGAAGATTTCGCTGTCTGAACGCTTCGGACTTTGGGTGTCGTTCTGGCCGTTCACTCAGGATGAATACCTCGCGATCGTCGATCACTGGCTCGCCCACTTCGGCGTCGAGGACATCGGCTCGCCGCAGGTGCGCGAGGCAGCACTGCAGTGGGCGCTCGGCCGCAGCTCGCGCAGCGGACGCATCGCCTGGCACTTCGCGCGCGACTGGGCGGGCCGGCAGCAGATGGGCGTGGCCGCACGGCAGAAGCGACAGCGCGGCTGAACATGGCCGACGCCGCGGTCCCGGCTGCTGCATCGCCGCCGCCGGTGCTGCGGGTGGTGGCCGGTATCCTCGAGCGCGGCGACGGGCGGGTACTGATCACCCAGCGGCCGGAGGGCAAGGTGTACGCCGGGTACTGGGAGTTCCCCGGCGGCAAGATCGAGGCGGGTGAGACTGCCTTCGAAGCGATCGTGCGCGAGTTGCGCGAGGAACTGGCGGTCGAGGTCGAAGTCGCCTATCCATGGCTGCGGCGGCGCTTCACCTACCCGCATGCGACGGTCGAACTGCGCTTCCTGCGCATCCCGCAGTGGTGCGGTGAAGTGCGCGGCAACGAAGGGCAGGCGTTCAGCTGGGAACGGGCCGATGCGCCGGCAGTCGAACCGATGCTGCCGGCCAACGGACCTATCCTCGCCGCGCTGCGCCTGCCGTTCGAGTATGCGCTGACCCAGGCCACCGAGTCCGGGGTCGCGGCGCAGTTGCTGGCCCTGGACGCGGCGCTCTCGCGCGGGCTTCGGCTGGTCCAGGTACGCGAGCCCGGCATGGCTGCGGATGCATTGGCCGCGTTCGCGCGCGAGGTGGTGGTACGCGCGCACCGGGCCGGCGCGCGCGTGCTGGTCAATGGCGACATGGCGCTCGCGCAGGCCGTAGGCGCCGACGGTGTGCACCTGCGTGCAGCGCAACTGGCAACCCTCGAACGGCGGCCGGCGCTGCCGCTGGTTGGCGCGTCGTGCCACGATGCATCGGAACTGGAGAAGGCCGGATCGCTCGGCTGCGATTTCGCGGTGCTCGGTCCGGTTGCGGCGACGCTGACGCACCCGGGCGCGCCACCGCTCGGATGGCCGGCCTTCGCGGCACTGGTATCGACGTCGACGATCCCGGTCTATGCGCTGGGCGGCATGGCACCGGCCGATCTCGCGCTGGCACGCAGCCACGGAGCGCAGGGCGTGGCCTTCCAGCGCGCGGCATGGCGTGAACCCTCATGAAGGCATCGACCATGCCCCCGACCTGGCCTGCATCGCCTGATCCCTCGCTGCTAAAGTCGTTCTGGGCGGAGGGTGAGGCCTGCCGTTGCATCGATCTCGCGCGCGTGCTGCCCGATGCGATGCTCGACGGCCTGCCGCGCACGCTGCGCATCCTGTTCGAGAACGTGGCGCTGCATGCGCCAGCCCGGCTGCGCGCGCTGGTGCACCCCGATGGTGTATTCGACCGAGGCGGTGAACTCGATTTCTTTCCCGCACGCGTACTGATGCACGACACGACCTGCCTGCCGGCGCTGGCCGACTTCGCGGCCATGCGCGATGCGGTGGCTGCGCTCGGCGGCGATCCGTCGCGGGTGAATCCGGTGATACCGGTCGACCTGGTGATCGACCATTCGGTCACCGTGGAGCACCACGCCAGTCCGGATGCGGCGCGCCTCAACCTCGAGATCGACTTCCGGCGCAACGCAGAGCGCTATCGGTTCGTCCGGTGGGCGCAGCAGAGCCTGTCGAACTTCCGCGTGATGCCGCCGGGCAGCGGTATCCTGCATCAGATCAACCTGGAGTTCCTTGCCGAAGTGGTGAAGGTGTCGGAGGCGGTCGACGGCGGCGCGCCGATCGCCTGGCCGGACACGCTGGTCGGTACCGACAGCCACACGCCGATGGTCAACGCGCTGGGCGTGCTCGGCTGGGGCGTCGGCGGCGTCGAAGGACAGTCGGCGATGCTGGGCGAGCCGCTGGCGATGCAGGTGCCAAGGGTGGTCGGCGTTCGCCTCGAAGGCAGGCTGCAGGCTGGGGTGACCGCCACCGACCTCGCGCTGCACGTGACCGCGCTGTTGCGTGCGCATGGCGTGCTCGGCTGCTTCGTCGAGTTCTGCGGGCCGGGTGTCGCGGCGCTGTCGGTGGCCGACCGCGCGACGGTCGCGAACATGGCACCCGAGTATGGCGCCACCTGTTCATTCTTTCCGATCGACGACGCGACACTCGCCTACCTGCGCGCCAGCGGCCGCGGCAACGCACAGGTCGCGTGCGTCGAGGCCCATGCGCGCGCACAGGGCATCTGGCTAGAGGGCGTCGATCCCGATCCGCGATTCGACGAGACGCTCGTGCTCGATCTCTCTACGATCGAGGCCATCGTCGCCGGGCCGCGCTACCCGCACGAGCGCAAGCCGCTGGGCTCGGTTCGCGCGGATTTCCTGCAGGCGCTTCCCGCGCTCGCACCGCGGCCGCGCGACGCGTCCAGCCCCGCACTGCCAGAGGCGGGGCAGCCGCGCACCTTCATGCCAGCCGATGGCGGCACGCCCCTGCGCGACGGCGCGGTGGTGCTCGCCGCGATCACCAGCTGCACCAACACCTCCAACCCGGCCCTGCTGGTCGGCGCCGGGTTGCTTGCGCGAAATGCACGCCGGCACGGCCTGCGGCGCAAGCCGTGGGTGAAGACGTCACTGTCGCCTGGCTCGCGCGTGGTGGCGGGCTACCTGTCGGCGTCCGGGCTGCAGGAAGACCTCGATGCACTGGGCTTCAACGTCGCAGGGCTCGGCTGCATGACCTGCATCGGCAACTCGGGATTGCTCGAGCCCGACGTGGTCGCCGCGGTGGAGGGACAGGGCCTGTGCGGGATCGGGGTGCTCTCCGGCAATCGCAACTTCGATGGACGGGTGAACGCGCACCTCTCGGGGGCCTACCTTGCTTCTCCGGCGCTGGTGGTGGCGTATGCGATCGCGGGCACGGTCGACATCGATCTCACGCGCGATCCGCTCGGTCTGGATGCTGACGGCAGGCCGGTCAGCCTGTCCGAACTCTGGCCGTCCGACGACGAGATCCGCTCCGTGATCGAGCGTCATGTGGTGCCCGGGCTGTTTGCGGCGGCCTATCGCGGGATCACCGACGGTCCGCCGGTCTGGCAGGCGATCGACGCACCTGGCAGTACCTGCTTCGGCTGGGAAGCGGCGTCCGACTACATCCGCCGGCCACCGTACTTCGACGGCCTGGCCGCGGATGCGCCGGGGCTGCGTACGGTGCGCGCTGCGCGGCTGCTGCTGAAGCTCGGCGACGACATCACCACCGACCATATCTCGCCGGCGGGGACGATACCGGCTGCCAGCCTCGCCGGCCGTTACCTGCTGGCGCGCGGCACCGTCGAGCGCGACCTCAACCAGTACTCGACCCGGCGCAGCAACCATGAGGTCCTCCTGCGCGGCGCATTCAGCAACCGCCGCCTGCGTAACGAAGTGACGCCGGCCGAGTCGACGCCGGCCGGCGGCCATGCCTTCGACCTGTCCGGGGCGCGGGTGCTGCCGGTGTACGAAGCCTGTGCGGCATACCGGGAAGCCGGCGTGCCGCTGGTGATCCTCGCCGGCCGCAATTACGGCGCCGGTTCCAGCCGCGACTGGGCGGCCAAGGCGCCGGCATTGCTCGGGGTACGCGTGGTGGTCGCGCAGAGTTTCGAACGCATCCATCGCAGTAACCTGCTCGCGCTTGGCGTGCTGCCCCTGCTCTACGATGCCGGGCTGACCCGCCACGACCTGTGCCATGACGGCCGCGAGACCTTCACGTTCGACGGCCTGGAGGCGCTCTCGGTCGGGCGCAATCGCGTGGAGGTCGAG
>CANGXU010000063.1 GCA_947457885.1 Betaproteobacteria bacterium | reverse complement strand
GACTGTTCGCCGAACTCGTTGATGATCACCGCGACCCGGTTCATCCCCGGATGCCGCAGCAGCTTGCCCAGCAGCGTGGTCTTGCCGCTGCCGAGGAAACCGGTGATCACCGACACCGGTATCTTCGCCGCTGCGTTCATGCCGCCGCTCCTAGAATGTCGTCTCGAGGATGTAGATGCCACCGGCAAGCCGGTCGACCGTGTACACCAGCCGGTTTTCGTCGACCCAGATGTCGTTCATCTGCGCGGCACCAGCCGGCGACAGCGCCGGGGCGGCCGGCACGTAGTAGCCGATCTCCTGGGGCTGGTACGGGTTCTTCGTGTCGTAGATGCGCACGCCGCCGTTGAACATCGCGCAGTAGATGATCTCTTCGGAGCAATGCGAGGTCTCTACCGGCACGTTGTCGTGCACGTTGTGCGCGCCGAAGCGGCCGCCCCGCTTGCTGAACGTCTCGACCGGCGGCATAGGCAGCGTACTGATCGACGTCGGGTACCGCTCGTCCTTCACGTCGAGCATGTACACCAGCATCGGCCAGTCCTTGGCCCCGTCCACGGTGCTCTCGTCGCTCATCACCATCAGGTCGCGGCTGAACAGCGGCATCATCGAGTGGTGGAAGGACGGACGATGGGTCCAGCGCGAAACCATCGTCGGCCTGGTACGGTCGCTGATGTCGAGGATCACCGCGCCGTAGTCGATGTAGCCGAGGTAGGCGCGGTCGGGGCGCTGCGGCCACACGCAGGTGTTGTGCACCCGGTAACCGACGCGGCCGAGTTCCTTCCCGCCCGGTTCGGTGCGCCAGGTCTCCTTGTCGCCCTTCTTCGTGCCCGGCGCCCACCAGCGGCCGACTTCGGTCGGCCGGGACAGGTTGCTCACGTCGATGATGCGGTAGATCTGGTCGTCGCGCGGGTCGTTCGGCTCGAAGTCTTCGGCGCCCGAGGAGATGTGCACCGTCTGGCCATCGACGAACCACACCATGTGCACCCCGCGCGAGTGCGGACCCGAGCAGTCGAAGAAGCTGATCGACTTCGGCTCTTCCGGCTTGCTGATGTCGAACAGTTCGAAGCCGGCCGGCTTCGCGCCGAGGTCACGGGTCTGGTAGGCAACGCACATCACGTCGCCGACCACGTCGAGCGAGTTGGATCGCACCCGCGAGTGCGGCAACTGCGTCTGGATCACCACGGTCGGCTTGCGCGGGTCTGTGACGTCGATGCCGGTGAAGTTGGTCGGTGCCGACTCATGCGCGACCCACAGGATGCGGCGGCCGTCGCGCGTCTTCTGGATGCTGATGCCCTCGCCGACGTTGCCGTTGCCGTTGAGCTCGTGCGCACCGAGCAGCTTCATGTTGAATGCCAGCTCACGGCTCGGTGACGAGCCCCCTCCCAGGTTGCCGCTGATCGCCATCGTCTTCACTCCCCTGTTGACCTTCGTGAAGCGTGGAGTTTAGTCGATCGCGCCGCACGAGGCAGGCACCAAAACGACGGGGGGGCCTTTCGGCCCCCCCGGTTTGCCTGCATCACGTCAATCGCAGCGTCGCTCGCCATCTATCCGTTGTTTTGACTGCTGTGACAACTGGGCGCGCTGCGTCTCACATGTTCGGCGCAACTGCGTGCACCTTCTTCTCTCCAACGACCTCCTCCTGCTGACCTTGCCTTCGGGTGCCCTGCCGTTGCGCCGGGAGGACGATGATTGCTGCTTCGCCCTGCACTGCGCCAGCGGTAGCCCCGGAGCGGAATGAATCCTACTCCCGGCATCCTGCGAAAACAATCTGTTTCCATACGCGGTCACGCAATGCTCAAGGGCGAAGCGCCCGGATGCTGCGCTGCAACGTCGAAACTGCCGTTGAATGCAAACGGCGAAAATCGCGTTCCACACAGGTGCATGTCGCTTTTTTGCCGCAGCGCACCAAACGATGTTCAGAACGCAGGCTTGCTCTTCGCCTCATCGAATCGGCGTACGCCGGCCTTGATCTCGGCCTTCGCCGCGTCGGCACCTTCCCAGCCGTCGATGCGGACCCACTTGCCGGGCTCGAGGTCCTTGTAGTGCTCGAAGAAATGAGCGACCTGCGCCAGCACGAGGGGCGCTACGTCGGCTGGTTCCGTGACCTCGGTGTAGAGCGTGCACACCTTGTCGATGGGCACGGCCAGCAGCTTGGTGTCCTCACCGGCCTCGTCGGTCATCTTCAGCATGCCTACCGGACGGCAGCGTACGACCACGCCGCTGATCAGCGGATAGGGACTCAGCACCAGCACGTCGACCGGATCGCCGTCGCCACACAGCGTATGGGGTATGTAGCCGTAGTTGCACGGGTAGCGCATCGGCGTCGACATGAAGCGGTCGACGAACATCGCGCCGGTCTCCTTGTCTACCTCGTACTTCACCGGGTCCGAGTTCATCGGAATCTCGATGATCACGTTGAACTCTTCCGGGAGCTTCCTGCCGTAACCGACTCGATCGAGGTTCATCGCGTCACTTCTTCGCTGCGAGGGTCTGGCCAGCCACCCCCCACTGCGTGCGCGGGACTTCCTGGATGGTGACCCAGACCGAATCGGCGGGCACACCTACGGTTTCGGCAAAGGCCTGAGTGACGCGCTCGATCAGTTGCGCCTTCTGTTCGTCGGTACGGCCGGGGGCCATGAATATCTGTGCGAGGGGCATGTCGGTGACTCCGCTGGGTTGGACTGCACCGATTATCCCGCACTGCGCCAGCCTGCGCCGCGACCTACTCCGGCTTCGCCCCGGATTGCTTGACGATCTGCGACCAGGTAGCCGTCTCGCGCCGCAGCGCCGCGGCGAACTGCTCGGGCGTGCTGGCGATGACGTCGGCGCCCTCGGACTCGAGACGCGCACGCACGTCGGGCATCGCCACCACCTCCCGCAGGTCGCGCCCGAGCCGGTCGACGATCGCGCGCGGCGTTCCGGCACGGACCACGATGCCCTGCAGGGCGTTGAGGTCATAGCCGGGCAGTGTCTCCGCCATCGCCGGTACGTCGGGCAGCATCCGGTTGCGCTTTGCGCTGGTGACGGCGATCGCACGGATCTTCCCGGCCTTCATCTGGGGCGCAGCCGACAGCGCGGTGGTGAACAGCATCGTGATGCGCCCCCCGAGCAGGTCGGTGATCGCCGGCGGGATGCCCTTGTAGGGCACGTGGATCATGTCGATCTTCGCCATCGCGCGCAGCTGTTCGGCCGAAAGGTGGGGCGCCGAGCCTGCACCGGGCGATGCGAAGGTCAGCTCGCCCGGTTTCGCGCGAGCGGCGGCCAGCAGGTCCTTTACCGTAAGGATCGGCGAGGTAGCGCTGACCACCACGATGTTCGGCTGAGCGGTGAGCTGGATCAGCGGCGTGAAGTCGCGCACCGGGTCGTAGGGGAGCTTGCCGTACAGGCTGGGGTTGATCGCGAACGTGGTGGTGATCAGCAGCAGCGTGTGGCCGTCGGGCGCAGCCTTGGCCGCGATCTCGGTGGCGACGATGGTCGCGGCCCCGGGCCGGTTGTCGACGATGACCGGCTGGCCCCAACGCTCGGACAGGTACTGGCCCATCTGGCGTGCGGTCAGCTCGATGCCGCCGCCACCGGAGAACGGGTTGATCATCCGCACCGGCCGCACCGGGAAAGCCGGCTGCCCCGCCGTGACCGGCTGGGCGGCCACCGGCTGGGCAGCCCCCGGCGCAGCCTGCCACAGCAGGGCGACGCAGGCCGGCAGCACGCAGGAGGACACGAGGCGGCGGCGCACGGCCACCTTACCAGGCGAGCGCATAACCCTCGCGCCGGGGATCGGCCCCGGCATGCAGTTGGCCGCTCTCGTGGCGCATGATCGCGCAGACGGCTGCGGTCACTGCGGACCACCTGGGCCAGGTCTCGACATCATGGCCACGGCTGCGCATCGCCTCGAACACTTCGGGCGACAGGTCTGTCTCGAGCCCCAGCCGGCCGGGCCGATATTCGTGGGGCGCGAACGAATTGGGGAAGTTGTAGCTCGCGAAGCGCGGCGCCTCGACCGCCTGCTGCATCGTCATCCCGAACTCGACCACGTTCAGGAACACCTGCAGCATGCCCTGCGACTGCACGTCTCCGCCCGGGGTACCGAAGGCCATGAACAATTCGCCGTCGCGGAAGGCGAGGGAAGGATTGGGCGTCAGCCGCGGCCGCTTGCCCGGCTTCACCTCGGCCGCGTGCCCGGGCTCGAGGCGCGACTGGCAGCCGCGCCCGGAGATGGCAAGCCCGGTGCCGGGAATGATCGGCGTGTCGTACTGCGGATCGGAGAGCGTAGCCGAGTACGCATTGCCGTGGCGATCGACGGTGCAGCCGTAGATGGTGTCCATCGACATCTGCGCGGGGCTGCTCGTGACCGGATCCTTCGGCCCGGGCGATCCCGCCCGTGCGAACTCGCCCACAGGGCCTGGATCCGGCATTTTCGGGAATGCGTGCGCCGGGTCGATGCGCGCGCGCTGCAGCACCGCGTAGGCCTCGGAGAGCATCGTGGCTGAAGGCACCTGCACGAACTTCGGATCGCTGACATAGGCCTCGCGGTCGGCGAACGCGAGGTTGAGCGCGCCCGCAACGGTATGCACGTAGTCGGGCGAGTTGTGCCCGATCGCGCGCAGGTCGTAGCCATCGAGGATCTTCAGCGACTCGAGCAGCACGATGCCCTGGCACCAGGCATCGCAGCTGTGCACCTCGTAGCCGCGATAATCGACTCGCAGGCTGTCCTCGACCGGTACTTCCCAGGCCGCAAGGTCGGAGCGGCGCATGAAGCCGCCGTTCTCGACGTGGTACTTCTCGATCGCATCGGCGATCGGACCGTCGTAGAAGAAGTCTCGTGCCGCACGCAGCTTGCGGTCGCGGTCGCCGCGCGCATGGCGCTCGGCCTCGATCATGCCGCCGATCGACTTCGCGAGATCGGTCTGGCGGATCACCTCGTTGTGCCGCAACGCGCGATCGCCCGGCGCATTGAATACCTTGTGATTGTCGGGCCACCGGGCGTTCTGTTCGTAGACATACTCGAGGTTGCTGGCCAGCAGCGGGAATACCGCGAAGCCGTCGCGCGCCAGTTCCATCGCCGGTGTCGCGGCCTCCTCGAACGTGATGGTGCCCCAGCGCCGCAGCGCCTCGATATGCGTGCCGGGCGCAGCAGGGATGACGGTACGCAACAGCCCCTCGGGCACGTGCTTGCCATTGCCCGCCGAGATCAGCTTCGCGACATCGGTGGCGGCCGGCCAGTAGCCGAGCCCGGCCAGGCTCACCACGCGGCCCTCTTCCTTCAGGTAGATCAGGGTCGGTGCCACGCCGGCGAACGACACCATGTCGCACTGCAGGACGGCCAGCGCCATCGAGGCGGTGACGCCGGCATCGATCGCGTTGCCGCCGCGGTCGAGCACTCGCATCGCGGCCAGCGAAGCCAGGTAGTGGCCGGTAGCGACCGCATGGTGGTTGCCGGTCAGGGTCGGCCGGGCGCTGATCGCGCCCACGGCCAGTTTTCGTTCACGCTTCTGGGCCATGGACGCTCTGGGGGAATGGAAATGCCTGCGGCCTGCTCAGTCGATCGTGCGCAGCACGTCGCCGAGGGTGTCGAAGATCTCGTCGAGGTGCGACTGCTCGACGATCAACGGCGGCGACAGCGCAATGGTGTCGCCGGTGGTGCGCACCAGCACGCCACGCTCGAAGCACTTCACCATCGCCTCGTAGGCGCGTGCACCCGGCTTGCCCTCGCGCGACTTCAGCTCGATCGCCGCGATCAGGCCGATGTTGCGCACGTCGATCACGTTCGGCAGCTCGCGCATGCCGTGCGCGGCATCTGCGATCGCCGAATGCATCGGCCGCGAGGCTTCGAACAGCCCGGTCTGCTCGTACAGTTCGAGCGTCGCCACCGCAGCCGCGGCGGCGACCGGGTGCCCGGAATAGGTGTAGCCGTGGAACAGTTCGATCAGCCCTTCAGGGCCGTTCATCATCGCGTCGAAGATGAAGTCTTTCGCGATCACCGCGCCCATCGGGATGGTCGCGTTGGTTATTCCCTTGGCGCAGCAGATCAGGTCCGGTGTCACGTTGAAGTACTGCGCGGCGAACGGCGTGCCGAGCCTGCCGAAGCCGGAGATGACTTCGTCGAAGATCAGCAGGATGCCGTGCTTGTCGCAGATAGCGCGCAGCGTCTCGAGGTAGCCGACCGGCGGCGGCAGCACGCCGGTGGAACCGGCCACCGGCTCGACGATCACCGCCGCGATGTTGGACGCGTCATGCAGCGCGACCAGGCGCTCGAGGTCTTCGGCGAGGTGCGAGCCCCATTTCGGCTGCCCCCGCGAGAACGCCGCCTCGCGCAGGTTGTGCGTGTGCGGCAGGTGGTCGATGCCGGGCAGCAGCTGGCCGCCGAACATCTTGCGGTTGAGCGGAATACCACCGACCGAGATGCCACCGAAACCGACGCCGTGGTAACCGCGCTCGCGGCCGATGAACTTGGTGCGCGTACCCTCGCCGCGCGAGCGGTGGTAGGCCAGTGCGATCTTGAGCGCACTGTCGACCGATTCGGAGCCGGAGTTGGCGAAGAACACCTTGCTCATGCCAGCCGGGGCAAGCGCGGCGACCTTCTCGGCCGCCTTGAACGCCATAGGGTGACCCATCTGGAACGTCGGCGCGAAATCGAGGGTGTCGAGCTGGGTCTTGATCGCCGAGATGATTTCTTCGCGATTGTGGCCGGCATTCACGCACCACAGGCCTGCGCATCCGTCGACCACCTTGCGACCGTCGTCGGACGTGTAGTGCATGTCTTTCGCGGACACCAGCATGCGCGGCTTCGCCTTGAACTGGCGGTTCGCGGTGAAGGGCATCCAGAAATTGTCGAGGTTCAGGTGCGGGTCGTTCATCGTGGCTCCATCGGCGTCACCCTGCGAAGGCTGACATGTTAGCCCAAACACCCTTTCGCCAGCAGGAAAAGGCGCGCTTTTTCAGCCGTCAGTTCAGCTTCAGGCCAGTGGCCTTGATCAGCTTGCGCAGCGCGACGACGTCCTCGGCCATCACCGTGCCGAGTTGCTCGGGCGTGCTGGTCTCGGTATCGACGCCCTGGCTGGACAGTTTCTCGCGCGTCTCGGGGTTGGTCAGGATCTTGTTGAGCTCGCCGTTCAGGCGCATCACCACCGGGCGTGCGGCCCCGGCCGGCAGCACGAATCCGAACCACGACTGGTAATGGAATCCGGGCACCACTTCGTTGAACGCGGGGATCTCCGGCGCGGCCGTGGTGCGTTTCGCGCCCGTGACGCCGATCGCCTTGATGCGCCCGGCCTTCAGGTGCGGGATCCCGGCCAGCAGCGGCATCACCCCTACCGGCACCTCGCCGCCGATCACTGCGGGAACCGTCGCGCCGGCGCCCTTGTAGGGCACATGGTTCATCTGGAACCGCGCCATGACCTGCAGCAGTTCGGCCGCGATGTGGTTCGGCCCGCCGAAGCCGGACGACCCGTAGTTGATCTTGCCCGGATTCGCCCGAGCATAGGCGAGGAACTCCTTCGGGTTGTTCGCCGGGAAGGACGGGTTGGCGCCGAGCAGGGTCATCGATACCCCGATCATGCCGACCGGGGCGAAAGCCTTGATCGGATCCCACGGATACTTGTCGATGGCCGCAGCGATCGACACCACGGGCTGCGCAAGATAGATCGTGTGCCCGTCGGGCGTGGCCTTGGCCGCAATCTCCATGCTCACCATGCCGCCGGCCCCGGGACGGCCGTCGATCACCACGCGCTCGCCGAGCGCGGTGCTCAACTGCTCGCCGAGCACGCGGGCGATCGTGTCCGACACGCCGCCCGGCAGGAACCCGGTGATGATCCGCAACGGGCGATCGGGAAATTTCTGCGCCTGTGCGGTCGTGGCGGCCGGCGTGAGCACCGCGATGCCTGCCACCCATGCGGCAAGCGTTGCGCGCGGCATCGGCCGCTTCCGTCTACTCAGGTTCATCGTCGCCTCCTCGTTACATGCAGTTTGCATCAGGCAGGCGCGAAGGGCGCCCGCTGGTCGTAGGCGGAAGCCGCCTCTTCCATCGTCACGAAACGCGCGCCGCCGGCGGCGAGTGCGACCAGCAGCTTCTCGAGCGCCAGCATGCGATGGCCACGGCCGATCACGAACGGATGGAAGGTGTAGGTGAGCACGCCCCAGTCGGTGATCGAGCGCTGCATCCAGGTGAAATCGGCGATCCAGTTGTCGACCACCAGGTTGGCGTTGGAATTGCCCGGCAGCAGCGTCTGCGGGGTACGGATGAATTCGAACACCGGATAGTCGTCGAGCGACCACGAGATCGGCAGTTCGATCAGCCGGGTCGGCTTGCCGAACACCGCCGGCTGCTCGAGCTCGATGATGTCGCCCTGGCGGACGCGGTAGGGCGTGTAGTCGTCACCCATCATCGAGCTGTCGTAGCGGAAGCCATGGGCGAGGAGCAGTTCGACCGAATGCGGGGACAGGTCCCAAGACGGCGACCGGTAGCCGCGCGCGTACTGCCCGGTCAGGCGCTTGATCGCCTCATTGGCGCGCGCCAGGCCGGACTCTTCCTGCTCGCGGGTGAGCTGCGCCGGCGGCACGTGCGTCCAGCCGTGGTGCGCGATCTCGTGGCCGGCATCGAACACCGCCCGGCACTGCGTCGGGTAGGTCTCCAAGGTGTGCCCAGGGATGCACCAGGTGCTGCGCACCTTGTGCTGGCGCAGCATCTCGAGGATGCGCGGCGCGGCCGCCGGCCCGAACTCGCCGCGCGAGATCGGCGAGGGCGAGGTCATGCCGCGCGAGATGAACCCCGACATGGCGTCGAAGTCGAAGGTGATGCAGACGAGAAGGTCGGCCATGCGGTCCGGGGCGACACGCGGTCGCGCGCTGAGTGGTGACATTCAATACTTACCACAAAGAAGGGAGCATGCCGCCCCCCCCTGCAACCGCCTCGCTAATCCACACGGGCACCGGTGAGCGCGATCAGCTTGCCGTACTGGACGAAATCGGCCTTCAGCCGCGCCCCGAACTCCTCCGGCGCGCCACCCCAGGGATCGAGCGCCTGTGCAGACAGCGTAGAGGCGACATCCGGCAGCTTCAGGGCCCTGTTCACCTCCGCATTGAGCCGGTCGATCACCGGCCGGGGTGTCGCCGCCGGTGCCAGCAGGCCGATCCACGGGCTCAGCTCATAGCCGGGCACGCCGGACTCGGCGATCGTCGGCACGTCGGGCAGGGTCGGCGAGCGCCGCGTCGAGGCGACCCCGAGCGCACGCAGGCGCCCGGTCTTGATGTGCGCGATCACCGAGGCGATGGTCGCCAGCGAGGCCTGCGCTTCGCCACCGAGCAGGCCGACCACCTGCGGACCACCGCCCTTGTACGGCACATGAACCAGCTTCGTGCCGGTCATCGACCCGAACAGGGCCATCGACAGGTGCGGGATGCTGCCGTTGCCGGCGGTTGAATACATCAGCTGGTCGGGGCGGGCGCGTGCCAGTGCGACGAATTCCTTCACCGACTTCACCGGCAACGAAGGATGCACCACCAGCACGGCTGTCTGCGCAGTGAGCAGCGCCACTGGCGCGAAGTCGCGCAGCGTGTCGTACGGCAGCTTCTGGTAGAGATGAGCGTTGGCGACATGGGTCACCGACTGCACCAGCAGCGTGTAGCCATCGGGCGCCGACTTGGCGACATGGTCGGTGCCGATGGTGCCGCCGGCGCCACCCCGGTTGTCGATCACCACCGGCTGGCCGATCGCATCGGCCACGCGCAGCATCACGGTGCGCCCGGCGATGTCGTTGGCGCCGCCGGGTGGCCAGGGAATGACGACACGCAGCGGCTTCGATGGAAAGGCCTGTTGTGCGAACGCAGCCGGCTGGCCGCATGTCCATGCGAGCACGCAACCCAGCGTGCCCAGGGCCGCGGGAACCACGGCGGCGATCGGTTTCATCTTGGTTTCTCCTCTGGATGCATCAGCCGCGGTCGATCGCCCCGGCACCGTTCCTTCAGCGGCGCAGGCCGAGCCGCGTGGCCGTGGCGAGCGCAACTTCGTACTCCTGCTTCAGCGCTTCGTGGAACCCGGCGGCATCGAGCCAGGCGACGACGGAACCCATTGCTTCGATCTCGCCGACGAATGCAGGGTCCTGCGCGAGGTCGCCAACGGTGGCGGCCCACCGGTCGACGATGCCAGCATCGAGCCCGGGCGGGCCGACGATGCCGGTCCAGCCGAGCAGGTCGAAGCCGTGCAAGCCGCACTCGCGCGCCGTGGGTACGTCCGGCCAGGCAGCCGTGCGCCGATCGCCGCTGACCGCGAGCGCACGAAGCATTCCCGAACGCAGCAGGTCTCCCATCTCGCCGACGTACTGGGCGGCAAGGTCGGTCCGCCCGTCGATCACTGCCTGCAGGATGGCGGCACCCCCATGGAAGGTGACACGACCGAGGTCAGCCAGCGCGATACCGCCGGACTCGAACAACCGCGCGAGCGCGAGGATGGAGGCACCGCCGGTGCCCGAGGTGCCGATCCGGTGGCTGGCGGGCGCCGTGCGCACCTGCGCCAGCAAGTCGGCCAGCGCCGTGCAGGGCGAATCGCCACGCACCACGAAAGCAAGCGCACTCGCGCTGACGCGCACGACCGGCAGCGGATCGTGCCATCGGTAGGGCAAGGTGCTGTCGATCGCCGGATTCTGGGTCGCCTGCCCGGTTGCGCTCAGCATCATCGTCCGACCGTCGGGCGCAGCACCCAGCAGTTCCACCGTGCCGGTCGTGCCACCGCTGCCAGCGACATTGCGTACCTTCACCGGCACCGACCAGCGGCACTCCAGGTGGCGCGCCAGCACGCGCGCGGTGAGGTCCGTCACCCCATTCACCGGGAACGGCACGATCAAGGAAACGGGGTCAGACACGGATTTCAGAAACCTGGGCAACAACCCGGGTTCCGGCACGCGACAGGCGCGCGATCAGGGCCGGCTTTCGCCGTGGCGCAGCGCAGCCTCGTACATCGGATAAGCGCTGGTCACGCTGCCAGTGGACACCGGCGGCACGGCACGCACCGACCTCGGCGTGAGCTGCGCCAGTGACGTGACGCCCATCAGGCCCATCGCAGTGCGCACTTCGAGTTCCAGCAGTTCGAGCATGCGCACCACGCCCGGCTCGCCCGCGGCGGCCAGTGCCCAGCCGTGCAGCTTGCCGATGCCGACCGCCCTGGCGCCGAGCGCCACCGCCTTGACGATGTCGGTACCGCGCAGGATGCCGCCATCCATCAGCACCTCGGCACGGCCGTCGACTGCTTCGGCCACTTCGGGCAGCACTTCGATGCTGGCCTGTGCATGGTCGAGCTGCCGGCCACCGTGGTTCGACACGTAGACCACGTCGACGCCGTGCTCGACCGCGAGCTTTGCATCCTCACCGGTGGCGATGCCTTTCAGGATCAGCGGCACACCCATGCGCTCTTTCATCCAGAGCACGTAGTCCCAGGTGAGGCTCGCCTGGTGCGACGCGTCGCCGCCGCCCTCGCGCACCAGTTGCCGGTTGATCAGGTCGCGTTCACGACGGCTGTAGTACGCGCGGTCGACGGTCACGCACAGTGCGTCGTAACCGAGCGACTTCGCACGGTCGAGGATGTCGCCCACCCACACCTTGTCGCCCCGCACGTACAGCTGGAAGATCAGCGGCTTGCCCGCTTCCTTCGCGATGATGTCCAGGCCGGGGCGCGCAGCGGTACTGACGAAGCAGGGCACATTCTTCTTCACCGCGGCGACGGCCACCGCGGCCGCGCCGCGCGGATCGGCGTACTGCAGGTAGTTGCCGATCGGGGCGATGAACATCGGCACCGGCATCGGCTTGCCGAGCAGCGAGGTGGTGGTGTCGATGTTGCGTACGTCGACCAGCACGCGCTGGCGCAGCGCGAGGCTGTCCAGCGCCATGCGGTTGCGGCGCAGGGTCGCTTCGGAATCCGACCCACCGGACAGCATGTCCCAGGTGCCCTGCGACAGGTTGCGGCGGGCGGCAGCGACGATCTCCTGCAGCGTCGAGAAGCTCTGGGCAAGCGCATGCTGCGCGGCCAGGCGGGTGGCATCGGCCACCTGCGCGGGATCCTGGGCCTGCTTGGGGTCGATCGGCTTGACTGCGGCGCTCATGCTCTACTCCGTGGGATCTGGATTACTCGGGCGCGATGTTCGCTTCGCGCGCGACCTTCTGCCAGCGCGCGATCTCGCTGCGGTTGAATGCCTCGTATTCCTCGGGCGTGCTGCCGACAGGATCGGCACCCTGGTCGGCGAAGACCTTCTTCACGTCGGCCGAACCGAGCGCGGCGCGGATCGACGCATGCACCCGATCGACGATCGGGCGCGGCGTGCCGGCAGGCCCGAGGATACCGAAGCCGCTCGACACCACGAAGCCGGGCAGGCCCGACTCTTCCATCGTCGGGACATCGGGGGCAGCGGACGAACGCCTGACGCCGGCCTGCGCGATCAGGCGCACCTTGCCGGAGCGCACGAACTGGATGACGGCAGGCAGGCTGGCGAACTGAAACTCGACCTGCCCACCGATCAGGTCGACCAGCGCCGGACCTGCGCCCTTGTAGGGGACATGGGTGAAACGGACCTTGGCCGCAGAATTGAGCAGCTCGCCCGACAGGTGTCCGACGGTGCCCCGTCCCGCCGTCGAGTAGTTGACCTGGTCGGGGCGCTTGCGCCCGAGTGCGATCAGTTCCTTCACGTTGCGTACCGGCAGCGACGGATGGACGATCAGCGCTGTGGGCACATCGGCTACCAGCGAGATCGGCTGGAAGTCCTTGACCGCGTCGAACGGGAGCTTCTTGACCATTGCCGGGTTGATCACATGCGAGGCCGACACCATCAGCAGCGTGTAGCCGTCAGGCGTCGCCCGGGCAACGATCTCGCTGCCGATCACCCCGCCCGCGCCGCCGCGATTCTCGATCAGCACCTGCTGGCCGAGGGACTCGGCCATGCGCGGGGCGATCACCCGCGCGATGATGTCGGTGTTGCCTCCGGGGGCGAACGGCACGATCATCCGGACGGGTTTCGCCGGCCAGGCCTGGCCCAGCGCCACGCCCGGCAGCAGGCCGGTGGAGGCCAGGCAGGCGAGCGTCAGTGCAGCCGCGACATGTACGCCAGTGCGCCCGGCCACCGCATTCCGGGCGGGCATCGGGCAGGACGACTTGGACAGCGTGTTCATGGTTCGGCTCCTCCAGCCGGTCAGGCAATTGCTCCGGCCATGCCGGATGTTCTGCGCCCTGCCGTTGCAGACCGAGGACGCTGTTTACTTCGTTCGATAGTAGCATCGGGACCACATTCAGCAGCGCCCGTGCGCACCCATACCGGAGGAATCATGCAGCTCAGGATCGCGATCCTCGAAGGCGACGATATCGGCCTCGAGGTAGTGCCGGAAGCAGTCAAGGTCATGAAGGCCGCCGCCGCAAAGGCAGGCCTGGCGGTGGAGTGGCTGCCGCTGCCCATCGGCCGGGCCGGGCACGCATCGCATGGACATTCCATGCCGCAGTTCACGGTCGATTCACTGAAGACCGTCGACGGTTGGCTGCAAGGGCCGATCGGCCACAACGCCTACCCGCGCGGCGACGCGACCTGGATCAACCCGCCGCTGCGCAAGATCTTCGAGCTGTTCGCCAACGTCAAGCCGGTGAAGTCGTACCCGAACATCGCCTCCATCCACAAGAACGTGGACATCGTATTCCTGCGCGAGGTGACCGAGGGCATGCAGTCGGGCAGCGTCACGTTCGCCGGCACCGGCGAATTCCGCCCGAACGACGACATCACCATCGGCCATAGGGTGATCACCCGGAAGGGTTCGAACCGGGTCGCACGCGCCGCCTTCGAGATCGCGCGCACGCGCACGCGCAAGCGCGTCACTGCCGTGCACAAGGAGCCGATCTTCAGGCTGGCCTGCGGCATGTTCGCGGAGGAATGCCGCAAGGTCGCGCAGGAGTATCCCGACGTCTCGTTCGACGAAGTACTGGTCGACGGTTTCGCGATGAAGCTGGTGATGAAGCCGCAGCCCTACGACGTGGTCGTCACCACCAATCAGTTCGGCGATATCCTGACCGACGAGGGCGCCGGCCTGGTCGGTGGCCTCGGCCTCGCCCCCGGGCTTTGCATCGGTGCGCACCAGGCGATGGCACAGGCCACCCACGGCTCCGCGCCGGACATCGCCGGCCAGAACATCGCGAACCCCTACGCGATGATCATGTCGGGAAAGATGCTGTTCGAATGGCTGGGACACCAGCGCGGGCTGCCCGAAGCGGTGGCCGCAGCGGCAGCGATCGACGCGGCGATGGACGCGGTGATCGCCGATGCCAGGGCGCTGACCGGGGACCTCGGCGGCAGCGGCAGCACCCGCGACATGGGCGATGCAGTGGCGGCTGCGATCGGCTGAAGCAAAGGCGCGGGAACCTGCGTCAGGGTATCCGGGCCGCCGCGTCCACAGCGGCCCGCAACCGGCACGCTATCTCGACCACTTCGTCGTCGCCGACGATGAAGGGCGGCGCCATCAGCACATGGTCACCACGCTCGCCGTCGATGGTTCCGCCCATCGTGTACACGCACAGGCCCAGCCGCATCGCCTCGGCCTTGACCCTCGCATGCATGCGCAGCGCGGGATCGAAGGGCGCATCGTCCGCACGGTCGGCGACCAGTTCGATCGACCAGAACAGGCCGCGCCCACGCACATCGCCCACATGCGCATGTTCGCGGAACTGGTCGAGCAAGACCTCCTGCAGCTTCGCGCCCCGCTCGCGCACCCGCGACACCAGGTGGTCGCGCTGCACGATCTGCTGCACGGCCAGCGCGGCGGCACAGGCTGCCGGATGCCCGATGTACGTATGGCCGTGCGAGAACGATCCGGAGCCTTCCAGCATCGGCCGGTACACACGGTCGCTCGCCAGCGCGGCACCGATCGGCTGGTAACCGGCACCGAGGCCCTTGGCCACGACCATGATGTCCGGCGCGACGCCCTCCTGCTCGCAGGCGTGCAGCGTGCCGGTACGCCCCATGCCGCACATCACCTCGTCGAGGATCAGCAGCACGCCGTAGCGGTCGCAGACGGCGCGCACCTTCTCGAAGTAACCCGGCACTGGCGGAACGGTGCCGGCGGTTGCGCCGCCGACGGTCTCGGCGATGAAGCCGATCACCGTGTCGGGACCGAGCCGCAGGATCGCCTGCTCGAGTTCGTCCGCGAGACGCTGCGCATAGGCAGTATCGGTCTCGCCCGCCGGGCGGTAGCGGTAGGCATAGCAGGGCGACACATGCGTGACCGGCGCGAGCATCGGCTCGAACAGCCTGCGCGCCGATTCGCGATGCCCGACCGACATCGCGCCGAGCGTGTTGCCGTGGTAACTCTGCCGGCGCGCGATGAAGTGCCTTCGCTGCGGCTGGCCGATCTCGACGAAATACTGGCGCGCCATCTTCAGCGCGGCCTCGACCGCTTCGGAGCCGCCAGACACGAAGTAGACGTGCTCGATGCCCGGCGGGGCGTGTTCGACGAGATGGTCGGCGAGCGCCTCGGCCGGCTCGCTACTGAAGAAGCTGGTGTGCGCATAGGCGAGTTCACCGACCTGCGCCCTGATTGCCTCGACCACCTCGGGATGGCCGTGACCCAGGCAGGACACGGCAGCCCCGCCCGAGGCATCGAGGTAGCGGCGTCCGTCGCGGTCGACGATCCAGCAGCCCTCCCCGCCCACAGCCACCGGCATCGTGCTGCGGCCGCTGCGCTGGATGATCCGGCTCATCGCGGTACGCTCAGCCATCGAGCCCGAGCAGCGCGATCGCGTTGCCGCTGCGGATCATGTCCTTCGACGCCTCCGGCATGTCCGGCAGGTCGCGCAGCAGTTCCACGTCCTTCATCTTCATGCGGCCACCCGGATCGTCATGCGGATAGTCGGTCGCGAACAGGAACTGCGAAGCGCCGAGGAATTCAACGGCCTCGGCGAACCCGGGCTCTTCAGTCTCGATCGTGAAGAACAGGTTGGTGCGGAAGTAATGACTGGCTGGCCTGCGGTTCTTCACCTCGTACACGTCGGACGCAGTCAGCCGCTTGCCGGCCGACGAGCGTTCGGTGCCCGGCACGATCCGGCGATGGAAGCGCGCGGAGGCATCCTCGTCGTCGTAGTTCAGCGGCGGCTTCTCGAGCGCGGCATCGAGCTTCTGCACCAGCGGACGGATGAACGCGGTGCCGGCTTCGGTGTAGACGAACTTCAGGTCGGGATAGTCGTCGAGCAGTCCGCTGGTCACCAGAGACACCAGGCTCAGGTGGCCTTCTGTCGGCGCGAACAGCTCCAGCCCGTCGGACTGGAAGAACATCAGGTTGCTCAGCCGGTGTCCGTGCTGGATCGAATGCATCATCAACGGCATCTTCAACTGCGCGGCGCGCTCGAAGAACGGCCACAGTTCGCGGTGGCTGCCCAGCGTTTCGGAGAACGGATGCGCAGCCACCGGGAACACCTTGTCGATCGCGATCGCCTTGAAGCCGTTGGCATGCGCCCACTCGATCTCGGCGATCGCACCGTCCACGTCCTGCAGCGCGACCAGCGCGGCACCAATGATCCGGTCCGGCTCGGCACGCATCGCATCGAGGATCGACAGGTTGTACGAATGCGCCATCGCGGTGGCGAGCGGCGCATCGACCAGGTAGGAGAACAGCATTGCCGAGAACTGGGGCAGCACCAGTTCCCGGTCGATGCCCTGGCCCGCGAAGAACTGCGCGCGTTCCGGCCCGGGGTACATGCCGGGATAGCGGCAGCCCGAGCCCGGCGAGGGCAGCGGCGTCGCGCCCCGGACCGGTGCCGGAGCACCCGGGAACACCGTGCCGTTGATGAATCCGTCCGCATCCACCGTGAACCGCGGCGCCAGCGCCGCGAGCGGCCCGTCGATGCGTGCATAGCTGTCGCGGGGAAGGATGTGGGTATCGCAGTCGATGATCATCTCGGCAGCCCTCAGTAGCTGGTCGGCCAGTTGGCGAGGCGATGCTGCCCGACACCGCGCGTAAGCCGCGACCGGTGCACCTCGAGCATCGCCGCCAGCCAGCCACGGGTGTCGCGCGGGTCGAGCACGACGTGGGCCTCGTACAGCGAGGCCAGTCCCCATGCGGTAGTGTCGCGCACCAGCGAGTCGCTCATGGATTTCGTCGCCTCGGTGCTCTCGCCTTCGCGCGCGAGCACGCTGGCACCGACCTTCGGGTCCATGAAGCCGAGGTCGGCCGTCGGCCAGGCCGCGACCTCGTCGGAGTTTCGGCCGCCGCCCATGTTCAGGTAGGCCTGCCCGTAGCTCTTGCGCACGATGATCGACAGCTTAGGCACGGTGACCAGCGCCAGCGCGTTCATCCAGTTGATGATCTTGCCGGCCGCCCCGCGCTTCTCGCCTTCGAGTCCGATCAGGAAGCCGGGCTGGTCGACCATCAGGACAATGGGTACGTTGAAGGAGTCGCACATCACCAGGAAGCTGGTCGCCTTGTTGCAGGCGTCGACGTCGATCGCGCCGCCCTTGAACATCGGATTGTTGGCGATGATGCCCACGGTGCGCCCGTCGATGCGGGCGAGCGCGGTCATGATCGAGCGGCCGAACTTCGGCTTCATCTCGAACAGGCTGTCCACGTCGACGATCACCTCGGCCAGCTTGCGCACATCGTAGACCTTCGTGCGCAGTTCCGGGAGGATCTCGAGCAGCCGACCCTGGTCGTGCGCGGCCACCTTCGACGCGTCGATCACCGGTGGTGCCTCGTTGCAGTTCGAGGGCAGGTAGGACAGGAAGCGCTTCACCGTGTCTATAGCCTCGGCATCGGTGTCCACCGCCACGTCGACGAGGCCGGATACGCCGGTAAGCAGCTTCCAGCCGCCGAGTTCCTCCGGGTCCACCTCCTGGCTGATCGCCGACGAGGTAACGCGGTGGCTCGCCACCGCCATCAGCGCGCCCTTGCGCATCACCACGAAGTCGGACATGCACCCATACCAGGTCGAAGAACCGAAGCAGGCACCGAGCTGGGCCGATACCCAGGGCGAGGTGCGGATGCGCTGGTACTCGGTCGGGTCCTGGCCGAGGATCGCGCGCCCGGCCGAACCCATGCGATCGGGGATGCGCGCTCCCGCCGACTCGCCGAGGAACACCATCGGCAGCCCCTTGGCGTTGGCGATGTCCTTCACGTGCTTGATCTTCTTGCCGTTGATCTGGCTGCTCGATGCCCCCAGCACGGTGAAGTCGTTCGACACCACGCCGACATCGCGGCCGTCGATGCGGCCGAAGCCCGCGACCTTGCCGTCGGCAGGCGTGCGCTCGCGGTCCTCGGCGCGGAACGAGGTCGCGAACAGCCCCGACTCGACGAAGCTGCCCTCGTCGAGCAGCAGGTCGAGCCGCGAGCGCGCATCGAGCACGCCCTGCGCGGCACGTTTCGCGAGCTTGTCCGGGCCGCCCATGCCCAGTGCCTTCGCCTTCCGGGCAGCCAGTTCCTCGAGCATCTTCTCGTGCGCCATGCTCACGGGCCCTCGTCCGACACCTGGGGCAGCTTGCGCATCTTGTAGACCTGCGCCGGGATTTCCTGGAGCGCCTTCTCGTCCATCTCGATGCCCAGACCCGGCTCGGTGGACAGTTCGATGTAGCCGTTCTTCGGCTGCGGCGGGTTCACGCAGATCCGGTTGCCGAACTCGACGAACGGCAGGAAGTACTCGGTGATGATGAAGTTGGGCATCGTCGCCGAGGCATGCAGCGTCGAGGCGGTGGCCACCGTGGTCGAGTTGTAATTGTGCGGCGACATCGCCACCAGGAACGACTCGGCCATCGCGGCGATCTCCTTGAGCTCAAGGATGCCGCCGACGCAGGCCACGTCCGGGTTCAGGATGTCGGCCGCACGCTTCTCGAGCAGCGGACGGAAGCCGGCCTTGGTGTAGGTGGCCTCGCCGATGCACACCGGGATGCCGATGTTGCGGCGGATCTCGGCCAGTTCGTCCGGATACTCGGCCTGGCAGGACTCTTCCATCCAGTACATGTTGTACTCGGCCAGCCGCTTGTCGAGACGGATCGCATGCATCGGCGCGAGGCGGCGGTGCTGGTCGATCAGCAGGTCGACATCCGGGCCCACCGCATCGCGGATCGCCTTCGTCACCGCAACCGCCCGCTCTTCATGCTCGCGCGGGATCCAGTTGCGCCAGGGCTTGGGCAGCGGATCGAACTTGAGCGCAGTCCAGCCGGCGGCGACGATCTTCTCGGCCGCGCGCGCATAGTCGGACGGCTGGTCCATGCCGTAGCTCCAGCCGTTGGCATACACGCGGATCTTCTCGCGCACCCGGCCGCCGAGCAGGTTGTACACCGGTT
>CANGXU010000062.1 GCA_947457885.1 Betaproteobacteria bacterium | reverse complement strand
GCCGCACCTATGTGCGGCCTGCCTGGCATGGCGAACTCACCACCGATCTCGAACGCGATGACTAGGCGGCGGCGCAGGCTCGGCCGGATGGCGTACTTCGTTCTGCTGCCGCTGGCAACGGCAGTAGCGGTCGCAGCCGCTGCCGCCCTGTACCTGTTCGCCTGGCGTCCGGCGCTGCCGTCCACGCCGGTGGAGTTCACCATCACGGAGGGCCGGGGCCTGCGCGCCGCTGCGACCGGAATGGTGCAGGTCGGGGTGCTCGACCATGCACTGCCGATGGTCCTGCTCGGCCGGCTCACCGGCGCGGATACCCGGGTACGCGCCGGGCATTACGAACTGCAGGCGGGCGCAACGACCTGGGAACTGCTGCAGAAGATCACCAGCAGCGATGTCACGCTGAGCGGGATCACATTCGTCGAGGGGTGGACGCTGCGCCAGTGGCGCGCCGCGATCGCTGCGAGTCCGGATATCCGTCGCGAGGGCCTGCCGCCGGCCGATGCAGAGCTGGCGCAGGCACTCGGCATCGAATCCGGCTCGCTGGAAGGGCGCCTCTTCCCCGACACCTACCTGTTCACCCGCAGCAGCACGGAACGCGCGCTGCTCGCGAGGGCGCTGCGCACGATGGATGAGCACCTGGCGCGCGAATGGGCCGTGCGCGGCGCCAACCTCCAGGTACGCACTCCCTACGAGGCGCTGGTGCTCGCCTCGATCATAGAGAAGGAGACTGGCAACCCCGGCGACCGCAAGCGCATCTCGGGCGTGTTCCACAACCGCCTTCGTATCGGCATGCGCCTGCAGACAGACCCCACGGTAATCTACGGCATGGGCGAAGCCTTCGACGGCGACCTGCGCCGGCGCGACCTGCTCGAAGATACGCCGTTCAACACCTACACGCGGGCCGGTCTTCCGCCGACGCCGATTGCGATGCCGGGGCTGGCTTCGCTGCGCGCGGCGCTGCATCCCGAGCCGACGCGTGCGCTTTACTTCGTCGCGCGCGGCGACGGTACATCGGAATTCTCCGAGACGCTCGCTGACCACAACAGGGCCGTGAGAAAATACCAGCTGGGCCAGAGTGCGGGGCGCTAGGCCGCACATCCGATCGGACACGCGATGGCAGGACTTTTCATCACGCTTGAAGGCATCGACGGTGCGGGCAAGAGCACCCATGCCGACTACATCGCAAGGCGCTTCTCGGATGCCGGCCGCACGGTCGTGCAGACGCGCGAACCGGGTGGTACCGTCATCGGCGAGCGGATCCGCGCGCTGGTCCTCGGCGAAGCGATGGACACGATGGCCGAGACGCTGCTGGTCTTCGCCGCCCGGGCGCAGCACCTGCGCGAAGTCGTCCGTCCCGCGCTGTCTGCGGGATCGGTGGTGCTGTGCGACCGGTTCACGGATGCGACCTTTGCCTACCAGTGCGGCGGACGCGGTGTCCCCGAGTCCGCGGTCGCAACGCTCGCCAGCCTGACTCACGGCGACCTGGCGCCGGACCTCACGCTGCTGTTCGACACGGACGCCGGTACCGCCCGGGCGCGCGTGGTCGCGCGCAGTGCGACTGACCGGTTCGAGCGGGAAGACCTCGGGTTCTTCGAGCGGGTGAGGGCGCGCTACCTGGACCAGGCGAGGCGCGAGCCCGGCCGCTTCTGCGTGCTGGATGCAGGCCAATCGATCGCTGGCGTCCAGGCCGCGATCGCGCGGGCCATCGCGCAGCACGCCCTCTGAGCCTGCCAATGGCGCGTGCAGCTGCAGCCGCGATACCTGGGCGTCCCGGCGTTCCACGGCCGATGCCCTGGCATGTTCAGGCATGGCAGAGGGCGGTGCGCTCGGATGTGCCGTCGATACTGCTGCATGGACCAGCCGGTATCGGCGAACGCCACTTCGCGCTGGCGCTGGCGGCCCACTGGCTTTGCGAGGCAGGCGCGACCGCTGCAGTGCGTCCCTGTCTGGAGTGCGCCAGTTGCAAGCTGGTCGAGGCGGGCAACCATCCAGACCTTCGGGTGATCGAGCCGGCATCGATGGCAGCGGAGTCGGAGGACGGCGATGGCGACGACGAAGGAGGCGAAGATAAGGGCAAGGGGAAGGCTGCGAGCCAGGTGATCCTGATCGGGCAACTGCGTCCGCTGCATGAACTCGCCCGGATCACCAGCCATCGCGGCGGCGCGCGCGTGGTGGTGATCCATCCCGCCGATGCGATGAACATTGCCGCGTCCAACGCGTTACTCAAGCTTCTCGAGGAACCGCCGGTCGGCATGCGCTTCCTGCTGATTGCGCATCGGGTGCAGCGTGTCAGCGCCACCGTGCTGAGCCGGTGCATGCGGGTGGCGCTGCCAGTACCTGCGCCGGAGCAGGCAGTGCCCTGGCTGCAGGCGCAGGGCGTCGAGGATGCGGCCACCGCGCTGGCGCTCGCTGGTGGGGCACCGCAGGCTGCGCTCGACAATGCAGACCCGGTGCGAGCCGCCTTGAGCAAGGCATGGCTGCGCTGTGTATCGGATGCATCGACAACGGCGCTGTCGGCTGCCCGCGACACCAAGGAGGCTGGCGCCCCGCAGGTCCTTTCCTGGCTGGTGCAGTGGACGCACGATCTCGCCAGGGTCAAGGCAGGCGCGGCCCCACGTTACCACCAGGCGCAGGCCGCGACGCTGCAGAGTCTGTCGGCATCCATGACGTTGCGCACGATCACGCGCCTGCACCGTACACTTGTGCTGCGTCAGCGCTGGATACGGCACCCGCTTAACACCCAGCTCACGCTCGAGGCGCTCTGGCTTGACTATCTGCAGGCCACTGGCGGGCGCTGATGCTCCGGCCTGCGCCCGTCGGGGCCAGCGCCTTCCCAACTCAGGTCCACCATGTACATCGATTCGCATTGCCATCTCGACTATCCTGCACTTGCCGCCGACACCGAGGGCGTGCTGGCGCGTATGCGCGAGGCTGGCGTCACGCATGCGCTCTGCGTTGCGGTGAACCTGGAAGACTTTCCGCGCGTGCATGCGCTGGCGTGTGCGCACCCGAACCTCTACGCGTCGGTCGGCGTTCATCCGGACCAGCCTTCGAGCGACGCAACCACCGTTGAGCAGCTCCTGCAACGTGCGGCGCTGCCGCGGGTGGTCGCAGTCGGCGAGACCGGGCTCGATTACTTCCGGCCTGACGATCCGACGACGCCGTCCGCCGCTGCGCAGCAGGAGCGATTCCGGCGCCATGTGCGGGCTGCACGCGCCTGCGGCAAGCCGCTGATCGTACATACGCGCGCGGCAGCCGACGATACCCTGGCCATCCTGCGGGAGGAGGGCGCTGCCGATGTCGGCGGCGTGATGCACTGCTTCACCGAGACGCTCGAGGTCGCTCACGCGGCGATGGCGCTCGGCTTCATGATCTCGTTTTCCGGCATCGTGACTTTCCGTAATGCCGCAGCACTCAAGGATGTCGCACGCGCGATACCGCTCGAGCGCCTGCTGATCGAGACCGATGCCCCCTTCCTTGCGCCGGTGCCACATCGCGGCCGTACCAATGAACCGTCATACGTGCCGCTGGTCGCCGCGGAGATCGCGCGCCTGCGCTCGGTACCGGTCCAGACGATCGCCGACGCCAGCACGCGCAATTTCCGTACGCTCTTCAAGGTTCCCGAATGAAAGACCGAGACCGCCCCCATGCGATGCAGCGCAGGATAGTCGCTGCCGCGGCTGGCGCTATGGCTGTCCTTGCGGCAGTTCCCGTTTTCGCGCAGTCCGCGTTCGACCGGATATTCGACGCAGTGGATGCCGATCAGGCCACCGAAGTGCGTGCGCTGCTCGCCCGTGGTATCGACGTCAACACCGTCGATCGTGATGGCAACACGCTGCTGGCCCGCGCCGCGCAGCGCGGCAACCGCGCGGTGTTCGCGCTTCTGCTGTCATCGGGTGCGCGCATCGAGTCGCGCAACCGCTTCGGAGAGACCCCACTGATGTACGCGGCCCTGGGCGGTAACGAGGCCATCGTGCGCGAGCTGCTCGCCAGGCGGGCGCGTATCAATGCCGACACGCCGGGCTGGACGGCGATGCATTACGCCGCCCTGCGCGGGCACGCGGGCGTGCTGTCGCTGCTGATCGACGGTGGCGGCGACGTCAATGTGGCCGCCGAGAACGGCACGACACCGTTGATGATGGCGGCCTCCGAAGGGCGCAGCGAAGCCGTCGCACTGCTTCTCAAGCGCGGTGCCGATGCAACACGCGCGACCGATGCCGGGCGCACCGCGGTCGCCTGGGCACGCGGCGCAGGGCATCTGCGCGTCGCGGATATGATCGAAGCTGCGGAGAAGAAGTGATGCCTGACCCACGCGGGGCGCTGGCGCTGCTGCAGGCGCCCGCATCCGAAGCTGAAGCCGCCGCAAGGCTTGTCATGCGCAACCTGATCCGCGCCTGAGATCGTGCCGCCACGACCGGCCAAACGCGATATTCTCTGGCCGACGGTGGCGGGGTGCGTCGCCTTCAACCACAGGGAGAACGAGACATCATGATGTACAGTTTCCGAGGCGTGGCTGGCCTCCTTTCAATCAGCCTTGGCCTCGTCGTTGCCGGTCCGGCTTCCGCACAGCTCTACACCGAAGATCAGCGTCCTTCCGCTTGCCACAAGAAGTATGACGACACAGGGCCGGGCCGCGACGTCATCTATGTTCCGACGCGTCTGCAGACAGTCGAACGCATGCTCGACTTCGCGGAACTGAAGGCGGGCGAAACGCTGGTCGACCTGGGTTCCGGCGACGGCCGCATCGTGCTGGCTGCTGCCAAGCGCGGCGCCAATGCTCGCGGCATCGAACTCGACGATGGCCGCTTCAACATCGCCAATTGCTGGGCCAACGAAATGGGGCTGACCGGCAAGGCGCGCTTCCTGCAGGCCAACATCTTCGAACACAACTTCACCGACGCGGCCGTTGTCACGATGTACCTGCTGCCCGGTCTCAACCTGAAACTCCGCCCGACGGTTCTAGACATGCGTCCGGGAACACGTGTGGTGTCGCACGCGTTCACGATGGGCGACTGGGAAGCAGACCGCACCGAGTCTGTCGCGGGCAGCAACCAGACCATCTATCTCTGGATCGTTCCAGCGAAGGTCGCCGGGACGTGGACGATCACGCCGGCTTCGGGCGCACCGATGACCGTCTCGTTGACGCAGCAATACCAGAAGTTCGAAGGCGGCAGCGGTTCCGTTAAAGTGGCCAGGGGCAGCCTGCGCGGTGACCAGATCAGCTTCGCGCTGGTCGACGGCAGCGGCGCTTCGCGCGATTATGCAGGCCGTGTGGTGGGCGATCGCATCGAGGGCAAGGGCTGGACGGCCGTGCGGTCGAAGTAGTCTGCGGACGTGTCGCAGGAGAGCGCGCTTCGGCGCGCTTTTCTACGATGCATTGCTTTACATAATCATCATTCACTGAGTGTGAAATACAGGGGCATCTGTGGGCATCGACCGCAGGCCCCCCAACGTTGTACGTTACCGACCTGCGGCACGAGCGCGTGCCCGAGACGACTGTGATCGCAGCGCACCGTGCCGGTCCGCTGGCAACCGCTTTCCGGAAACGAGACAGATGACCAAGCTCAACGGCGCAGACGCCATGGTTCGCATGCTGCAGGCGCATGGCGTGCGGCACATCTTCGGGTTGTGCGGCGACACCAGCCTGCCGCTCTATGACTCGCTTGCCACGCTCGACCACGGCATGCAGCATATCCTGACCCGTGACGAGCGGTCGGCGGCCTACATGGCCGATGCCTATGCACGAGTGAGCGGACGCGTGGGCGTCTGCGAAGGCCCGAGCGGTGGCGGCGCGACCTATATCCTGCCAGGCATCGTCGAGGCCAACGAGAGCTCGATTCCGGTACTGGGCATTACCACGGACATCGCGACCACCTCGCGCGGCCGCTACACGCTGACCGAACTCGACCAGCGTTCGCTGTTCAAACCGCTGACCAAGTGGAACGCGGTGATAGACCGTGCGGACCGCCTGCCAGAGACGGTACGCGCGGCATTTCGCGCGATGACCAGCGGCAAACCGGGCGCAGCCCACCTCGCGCTGCCGTTCGACATACAGAAGGATGTGTCGGTCGAGGCAGACGACATCTGGGCGCAACCGGAACACGCGACATATCCATCGTGGCGATGCGCCCCAGACCCCGCAGCGGTCGGTGCGGCGGTCACCGCGCTGCTGTCGGCCAGACAACCACTGATCCTCTGCGGTGGCGGCGTGGTCATTGCCGGCGCCGAAGCCGAACTCGCCAGCGTCGCCGAGCGGCTGGGCGCACCGGTCGCCACGACGATCTCCGGCCAGGGGTCTTTGCCGGAGACGCATCCGCTGTGCGTGGGGGTCGTAGGCAGCAACGGCGGAACCCTGCCCACCCGCGCGTTGGTCGAACAGGCCGATCTCGTGATGTTCATCGGCTGCCGAGCCGGTTCGGTGACCACCGAACGCTGGCGTTTTCCGGCGCGCGGGACACGGATCGTGCATATCGACGCCGATCCGCAGGTGATCGGCGCGATCTACCGGACAGAAGTCGCGCTGGTCGGCGATGCGCGCCTCGCGTTGCATGCAATCGACGCTGAACTTGGGCGGCGCGCATCGGAGGTGAAGGCGGGCGACGGCGCTGCTCGGGTTGCCCGCGCGCTGCGGGAGAAGTTCGCCGCCTTCGAACAACTCGCGACAAGCGGCGAGACGCAGGTGCTGCCGGAGCGACTGGTGGCGACGCTTAACCAAGTACTGCCATCGGATGCGGTGGTGGTGTGCGATCCCGGTACGCCCTGCCCCTACTTCTCGGCCTTCTACCGTTTCCGCGAATCGGGTCGTCACTTCATTTCCAACCGGGCGCATGGCGCGCTGGGCTATTCGATGTCGGGCGCGATCGGCGCCCACTTTGGCCGTCCGCAGGCGAAGTGCGTGTCGGTGATGGGCGATGGCAGCTTCGCGTTCACCGCCGGCGAACTGGAGACGATCGTGCGTCTGCGTTTGCCGATCATGATGGTCGTCGTTTCCAACAGCGTGTTCGGCTGGATCAAGGCTGGCCAGAAGACCGGCTTCCGCCAGCGCTACTTCTCGGTCGACTTCACCCGTACCGACCATGCGAAGGTGGCCGAAGCGTATGGTGTGCGCACCTGGCGGGTCACCGAACCGTCGATGCTGCGGGCAGCCTTCGCTGCCGCCGCAGAACATGGCGGGCCGACACTCGTCGACGTCTTGACCCAGCCACTGCACGAGGCGCGCGCACCGGTCAGCGAATGGGTTGCATGACCCTGTCAGTGTTGCTTGTCAACGAGGTGTGCCGGTAGCGGAAGCACCGCGACCCCTTCCTCGACCAGTGCCCGTGCCTCGGCGGGCGTAGCTACGCCGCGGATAGCGCGCTCCGGCGCCTCCTGGTTGTGGATCCGACGTGCTTCCTCCGCGAATGCCCGGCCGACATCCTCCGTGGCCGCGACCCAACGCCGGAGCCGATCCATGGCATCGCGCAGTTCGGCGGGCGCCTGCAGCACCGCTGAATCCGGTACGCCCTGCATCGCCTGCGATGACGAATGCGCCGAGCCACTCGTGCCGATCCTCCCAGACGAGCCAGCAGACGTCGCCGTGTCACGCGCAGCGCTCTTCACGTGCAGCGCGCTCGGAAGGCGCGATACCGTCGACGAGTCGCACACCGGGCAGTGCACCTGCCCGGCCTGCAACTGACGCTCGCAATCGTCCTGCGAGCCGAACCATCCCTCGAAACGGTGTTCGAGTTCGCAGCGGAAATCGTAGATGATCACGGAGAGTGGTGCCCGGAACCGGACTCGAACCGGTATGCCCGTTGAAAGGCGACGGATTTTAAGTCCGTTGTGTCTACCAATTTCACCACCCGGGCGGCGAAATCAATATGGAGGCGGGGGTCGGAATCGAACCGGCGTACACGGCTTTGCAGGCCGCTGCATGACCACTCTGCCACCCCGCCCTGCTTGCCCGTCTGAACGGTCCGGACCGGTGTTCGATCAGTGCTCCGATCGCTCGTACGTCAGCACCTCGGGGCAATGCACATCGATCAAACAAAAATGGGAAGCGCGACGTGCGCTCCCCAGGAAATTGATTGGAGCGGGAAAGGAGGCTCGAACTCCCGACCTCAACCTTGGCAAGGTTGCGCTCTACCAGCTGAGCTATTCCCGCATCACAGGAGGACGGATTATAGATTCGGCGGGAAGGATGTCAAGCTGTCGATGATCGAAACATGCAACCAATCGCATGCTTCAGCCCGTTGACCGTCGACCATCGTGCCCGCCCCCGGAGGCAGCGGGCTGTGCACGGCGCAGGTAATAGAACATCGACCACAGCGTCAGCACGGCTGCCAGGTAGATCAGCCAAGTGCCGACCCTCTGCACGTCGATGCCGAACAGGGGTGCCCCGTAAAGAAGCATCGGGATGGCGATCATCTGCGCGGCGGTCTTGACCTTGCCGATCATCGATACTGCGACACTGCGGCTCGCACCGACCTTGGCCATCCACTCGCGCAGCGCGGAGATCGTGATCTCGCGCCCGATGATGATCGCGGCGATCACGGCACCGACGCGATCCAGTTCCACCAGGAGGATCAGTGCTGCCGCGACGATCAGTTTGTCGGCGACCGGGTCCAGGAAGGCGCCGAATGGCGTCGTGAGCTTGTAGCGGCGTGCGATGTAGCCATCGAGCAGGTCGGTGACGGCAGCGCCCACGAACAGCAGGGTCGAAAAAAGGTTCTTCTGCTGGGAGCCGAGCCAGTCGTCGGGCAGGTAGAAGATGCCGATGAAGATCGGGATCGCGACGATGCGCGCCCAGGTAAGGTGGTTAGGCAGTGCGGGATACATCAGCTCAGTGTAGCGCCCGATAGATACGTTCAGCGAGTGAATGACTGATGCCCTCCACCTGCATCAGGTCCTGTGCGCTCGCGGCGGCGACGCCACGCAGCCCGCCGAAGCGAGCGAGCAGCTGCTGGCGGCGCTTCGGTCCGACGCCGGCGATACCGTCAAGAGCAGAGCCGACGCGCTTCTTGTCACGGCGCGCGCGATGGCCCTGGATGGCGAACCGATGCGCCTCGTCGCGGATCTGCTGTACCAGGTGCGCACCCGGATGGTCCATCGCCAGCTGCAGGCCTTCTCGGCCGTCGGTGAAGACCAGGGTTTCGAGGCCTGGCTTGCGGCCCTCCCCTTTCGCCACCCCGACAACCGGCAGGTCGTTCACGCCCAGGTCGTCCAGCACCTCGCGCGCAATGCGCGACTGGCCGGGTCCGCCGTCGATCAACAGCAGGTCAGGCAGGCGGCCCTCGCCAGCCACGGCCCGCCGGAAGCGCCGTTCGAGCGCTTCGCGCATTGCGGCGTAGTCATCGCCCGGGGCGTCGGGCGACACGTTGAACCGGCGGTACTCGCCCGGTCGCATGCCGTCGCCATCGTAGACCACGCAGGACGCGACTGCCGCCTCACCCATCGTGTGGCTCACATCGAAGCATTCGATGCGGCGCACGACATCAGGCAGGCGCAGGGCCTCCTGCAGCGCCGACAGGCGCGCCTCCTGGTTCTGCTGGCTGGCGAGGCGGCGCTCGAGCGCGAGCCGCGCATTCTGCATGGCCATCTCGAGCCAGCGCCGCCGTACCTCCCGCGGATTCGCGGATAACTGCACCCTGCGCCCGGCCTGCTGCGACAGGACCTCGACCAGTCCATCCGCCTCGATCGCGGGATGCACGATGATCTGCTCGGGCACGTCGGCGCCGAGGTAATGCTGCGACAGGAACGCCGAAAGCACCTCGGACGACGCGGCGCCGTCGGCATGGTCTGGAAACAGGCTGCGATCGCCGACATGGCGCCCGGCACGGATCATCGCTATGTTCACGCAGAAGCGCCCTGAGATCGACTCGCAGGCCACCACGTCGGCATTGGTCGCGGTGCCGGCGTCGACGAACTGAGATTCACGGACCTTGCGCAAGGCCTGGATCTGGTCGCGCAGCGTCGCGGCCTCCTCGAACGCCAGGCGCTCGGCAGCAGCCTCCATGCGGCGCACCAGCTTCTCGATCACCAGGTCGTCCTGCCCTTCCAGGAACAGCGTGGCGTCGGCTACGTCCTCGGCATAGGTGGCGTTGTCGACCAGGCCTACGCATGGACCAGTACAGCGTTGTATCTGCTGCAGCAGGCAGGGACGGGAGCGGTTGCGGAAAACCGTATCTTCGCAGGTGCGCAGCCGGAACACCTTCTGGATGAGCTGGATGCTGGCCCGCACCGCGCCAGCGTTCGGGAAAGGCCCGAAGAATCGGGACTTCTGGTCGAGCGCACCCCGATAGAAGGCAAGTCGCGGGAAGTCGCCCGGTCCGATGCGCAGGTAGGGGTAGGATTTGTCGTCGCGATACAGGATGTTGTAGCGCGGCTGCAGCGACTTGATGAAGTTGTTCTCGAGCAGGAGCGCTTCAGATTCCGAGCGCGTCACGGTCACGTCGAACCGGAACACCTGACGCACCATCAACTCGATCCGGGGCGACGCATGGCGACCGGCCTGGAAGTACGATGCCACGCGCTTTCGCAGGTCGATCGCCTTGCCGACGTAGAGCACCTTTTCGTCGGCACCGATCATCCGGTAGACCCCCGGCAGATGCGGCAGTTCGGCCACCCGCCTGAGCAGGACGTCGCGTTCCGGTTGCGCGACTATCGGCAATCCCTCGGCCGAAGCCGGGCTGTCAGCCTCCGAGGACAATGGACTCATCGGCGTCGGATACCCGCGTTCACCTTCGGGAGCAGCCGGCAGGGCATTGATGTCCCGTCACGCATCGGCCTCGGGCGGGTGCCCGGCAGGGGTAGTCCGCGACGCGGCCCTGAATGGAATCACCGTGGCCTTCGGCGTCTCCGCCCGCGTGCGCGCGACTGCGGCGAGCATCCCGTCCTTCTGGATACCCGACAGTTCGGACAGCACATCCCGCAGCCGGATCAGGCTGTCCCACATCATTGACTGCGCCTTCAGGCAGGCACCCAGATCGCTGCCAGCTCGGGAACGCTCCATGTCGACCCGGAACTGCAGGCCGCGCAGGCGCTGCTGCATGTCTGCCGGTGCAGACTCGATCACCGCCTCGAGTGCCTCTTTGCGGCGAAGTTCGAACGCCTCGGGATCGGTCTCATGGAGGTGCTGCCAGTCCTCGAAGACGTAATCCTCGGGTTTCCGGTCGGAGAGATTGGACATGGAGTAGACAGGCTGCGGTCGGAAGGCCATCAGCGGCCCGGCAGCAGCGCCGGGGACGCGGGGTCGGGAGCACGGATCGAGCGTGCCACGCCCGATCATCCGGACGACACGGTAACAGGTCCGGGCGCGGGTGGGTCATTGCGTGCGGGCGTTCCGCAAGCGGCAAGGATCGCAGTCGCGGGAATCCGGATCACTCCGCCGCCAGCGCCCGGAGTTCGGTCGCGTGGCCCGCGGACGCCTGCAGCCGCCCGAGGTCGTAAGCCGCAGGATCCACGCCCGGCCGTTCACGGCCACGCAGGGCAGACACGCGACGGGCACCCACGGCATCGACCACGGGCAGCGGCGCCGCCAGCAACTGGTCGGCCAGGTCCGGGCGGTTGCAGACGAGCACGAGGTCGCAACCCGCAGCCAGTGCCGTTCGAGCCCGCGCGCAGACGTCCCCGGCGACCCGTGCGCCCTCCATCGACAGATCGTCGCTCAGGATCGCCCCGTCGAAGCCCAGCCGTTTGCGCAGCACCTCTTGCAACCAGTAGCTGGAAAAGCCAGCAGGCTGCGGATCGACGGCAGAATAGATGACATGCGCCGGCATCACCGCTGCGAGATCGCCCGGTGCCAACCGCGCATAGGGCAGCGCGTCGCACGCGAGTATCTCTTTGAGCGACCGCGGGTCCACCGGCACGTCGACATGTGAATCGGCCTCGGCATATCCATGTCCCGGGAAATGCTTGCCCACCGATGCCATCCCCGCCCGGCGCAGCCCGCGCACGAGCGCTCGGCCGAGCATCGTGACCGCAGACGGGTCCGCATGAAAGGCACGATCGCCGATCACCTCACTACGGCCGAAGTCGAGGTCGAGCACCGGTGCGAACGTGAAATCGACGCCGCAGGCGCGCAGTTCGGCAGCCATCACATGGCCCGCAAGTTCAGCCCGCCGGCAGGCGCCTGCCGGATCTCTTGTCCAGCGAGCGCCGATCGAACCCATCGAAGGGATACCGGTGAAGCCGGCGCGGAACCGCTGCACGCGTCCCCCTTCATGGTCGACACCGACCGGGAGCGCCGGGGTACGCAGCGCATGAATCGAGGCGACCAGCGCGGCCAGCTGCGCTGGCGATTCGAAGTTGCGGGAAAACAGGATGACGCCACCGCAGCTCGGGTGCAGCAGTCGCCGACGGTCATCTGCGTCGAGCACAAGCCCGGCCACGTCGAGCATCACCGGACCCAGCGGACGCGGCGCGGAACGATGCTGTGCCGGGATCATCGTGCACCGCCTGCATCGGCCCGTTCGAGCACGACCATCGCGCACGCCATCCCGCGCTCGTCGGTAAGCGACAAATGGCCCCCGAGTACCCCCTCGCGCGCAGCATGCGCCGCGAGAGCGTCTCCGAACACCAGCAGCGGCTTGCCTCGCGGATCGCTCGCCACCCCCATCTGTTGGAGCGTCGCCGGATAGCGCAGGCCGAGCCCGAACGCCTTCGAACAGGCTTCCTTCGCGGCGAAGCGTTGGCCGAGGAAGTTCACCGGCCGGGGCGATCGCGCGAAGGCAGCGCGCTCTGCCGGCATCAGCACGCGCTCGACGAAGCGTTCACCGTATCGGGTAAGCAGGCCTTCGACCCGGTCGAGCGCGACCAGATCGGTTCCGATACCGTAGATCATGCCCCCCCCTTCCCGGCCGACAGCGCAGCCACATACGCGCGCACGGCGGCGTCCAGCCCCATCTCGAGTGCATCCCCGATCAATGCATGGCCGATGGATACCTCGTCGACCGGTGCCGCAGCCGCGACGAAGCGTCCGACATTGGCGAGGTTCAGGTCGTGCCCCGCATTGACGCCGAGTCCAGCGACGCGGGCCGCTTGCGCGCTCTCGACAAACTGCGCCAGCACCTCAGGATCTTCCGGATTACGGGCATACGCTTCGGTGTAAAGCTCGATCCGGTCGGCGCCCAGTTCACGCGCGAAGCGCATCGAGGCCGGATCCGGATCCATGAACAGGCTGACCCGGATGCCCGCGTCCTTCAGCGTCCGAACCATCGGCTCGAGTTCCGCCGCGCGGGCGGGCAACGACCAGCCGAAACTGGATGTCAGGGCGCCCGCCTCGTCCGGCACGAGGGTGCACTGGTCGGGCACGATGTCGAGCGCGATCTTCATCAGGTTATGGAACGGATTACCCTCGATGTTGAACTCCAAGTCGGGATAACCCTCGAGCAGCCGGGACAGGTCGCGTACATCGCCCGGGCGGATGTGCCGCTCGTCGGGTCGAGGATGCACGGTGATGCCTCCAGCTCCTGCCGCGATGGAGATCATCGCCGCCCGGGTGACGCTCGGCAGCCCGCTTTCGCGCGAGTTGCGAAGCAGGGCGATCTTGTTCAGGTTGACGCTCAGTCGGGTCATCGTCGTGCAGGTCGCGGGTTGAACCGCGCTCCCGGCTTCGGTTTCAGAGGTTCTGCAGCGAGCGCAGAAGGTCGCGGGTGTGCAGCGGCTGGCCGCCGAGATAGTGCGCCAGCACATGGCGAGTCAGCAGCTTGCTCTCCTGCAGGCTCAGCGCATCGGTATAGCGATCCTGTGCCATGTCGATCAGCGTCTGCCCCGCCAATTCTATGCCCTCGCGGTCGCCGTCCGCAGGGACCGGTCCGATACCCACCTGGTACACATAGCGCGCGCCAGGATCGATCGCGGCACCCGATGACGCGTCACGGTCCAGCACCAGTCCGTAGCCGATCCCGGCAAGAAGGGCACGCTCGAAACGGCGCAGCGTCGCGGAGAGAGCGCTGCCGCCGGACAGCTCGACCAGCACCCGTGCATAGTCCTCGAACAACTGCTCATGCGGGTCCTCGCGCCGAAGCAGCCGCAGCAGCAGTTCGTTGACGTACAGACCGCAGAGCAAAGGTGTCGCACTGAGCGGCGGCAGGCCGCCTATCCATTCGACCTTGTGAAGCGTGCGCAGTTCGCCTCGGCCGCCCCAGCCTGCCGCCATCGGCTGGAACGGCAGCAGCAGGCCGCGCATCGCCGAGCCGGCGCGCCGCGCGCCGCGCGCGACCCACGCGATACGCCCGTGCTGACCGGTGAACGCTTCGACGATCAGACTGGTCTCGCGGAACGGATAGGTATGCAGCACGAAGGCAGGCACCTGCGTGACACGGGTTCCACCGCCGGCCATGTCAGTCCTGCCCGGGTTCGCCCGGCAGGGCGATATCCTGGCCGGCCGTGGGGCGCGCACGTGCACGCTGGACCTTCACCCATAGCTCCATGAACACCTTGCAGCCGAACAGCGCCTCCATGTCGAGCCGCGCCGCGGTCGCGATCGCCTTCAACTGTGCCCCTCGATCCCCGATCACGATCGCCTTCTGGCCAGGCTTGGCGACCGTGATGGTCGCGTAGATCCTGCGCAGCCTGGGCAATTCCTCGAACTGATCTATCGACACGTCGCATTCGTACGGCAACTCTGCGCCCAGGAAGCGGAACAGCTTCTCGCGAAGAATCTCGCCCGCGAAGTAGCGTTCGCCGCGATCGGTCAACGCCTCCGGATCGTACAGGGCTTCCTGCTCGGGCAGGTGAACAGCAAGCGCATCGAGCAGGGAATCGAAGTTCGCGTCGTGCTCGGCACTGATCGGGATCATCGCCGAGAAGTCGCGTTCGCGGCGCACACGGTCGATGAACGGCAGCAGGCTGCGCTTGTCCTGCAACTGGTCGATCTTGTTGATGACCAGTACCACAGGCAGCGATGCAGGCAGCGCTCGACCGACCGCCTGGTCTTCAGGGCGGAAGCGGTCGGCTTCGACCACCCACGCGACGGCGTCCACGCCATCCAGCGCCTGGATTGCCTCACGATTGTAGGTGCGCGACTGGTGGCCGCTGCGGTTGTCCTGCAATCCCGGCGTGTCCACGAACCCGAACTGCTGGTCGCCGCGGGTGAGGATGCCGAGCAGATTGGAACGCGTCGTCTGCGGCCGCTTCGAAACGATGGCGAGTTTGGTACCGATCAACCGGTTGAGCAGCGTCGACTTGCCCACGTTCGGACGGCCGACGATCGCGATACGTCCCGACAGCCGCGGCGGGGTCATACGCGCTGCGCCAGTTGCAGCCAGGCAGCCTCTGCGGAAGACTGCTCCGCCGCCCGGCGGCTGGTACCACTGCCGCGAGTGACGAGGCCAGGCACGTCGATCACGCACTCGACCTCGAAGCGCTGCGCATGCGCCTCACCGCTGATACCGACCACCGCATAGCGGGGGAGCGGGTGTCGGCGCGCCTGCAGCCATTCCTGCAGGCGCGTCTTCGGATCCTTGGCCGGCGCGTTGATGTCGATTGCACCCAGCCGAGCGCCGAGATTGCAGGTCACGAAGGCAGAGGCGGCGCCGTAACCAGCGTCGAGGAATACCGCACCGACGACCGCCTCGAAAGCATCGGCAAGGATCGACGGACGTCGGTGTCCGCCAGTCCGTGCCTCACCCTCGCCCAGCCGCAGAGAAGCACCCAGATCGAGTTCCAGGGCAACCTCGAACAGCGCCTGCTGGTTCACGAGATTGGCACGCAGACGCGACAGTTCTCCTTCGGCGGCGAAGGGGAAACGCTCCAGCAGTGCCTGCGCAACCACGCAGTTCAGGACACTGTCGCCGAGGAACTCGAGCCGTTCGTTATTGTCGGCGCTGAAACTGCGATGCGTAAGCGCCCTTTCGAGCAGCTTCGAGGCCGTGAACACGTGCTGGATCGCGCGGGACATCTTCGGCAGCAAACGCGGACGCGGCGCATGGCGGCAAGGCCGCCTCAGCGCGAGGTCGCCCGAAAATCCACCAGCAGGCTGATGTTCGAGATCAGCGGGATCGTGACCTGGTAGCGTGTCTCGACCACCAGTTGCCCGGCTTCACGCGTGATTACGAGATCGGACGGAGAGATGGCATTCACGGAGTCGATCGTCACTTGCCGCGCGAAGGCGGCCTGGACATCGGCAGCCGTCGCGTTGGCGAACGCCGGGTTGTTGACGATCTGCCGGAAGATCTTTCCGATGGTGTACCGCTCGATGTAGGCCGGCACCAGTTTCATGGCCAGGATCGAGACGAACACCACCACGATACCGACGATGATCATTCCGACGAGCGTCATGCCCTGCTGCCGGTTGCGCATGGAGAGAGCTTTCACTGTATCCGCGTACCGATTCGGGACATTGCGTCGAAATTCCACCAGATCATAACGGCCTTGCCGACGATATTGCGTTCAGGAACGAAACCCCAGTAACGGCTGTCGGCGCTCGCGTCGCGGTTGTCGCCCATCGTGAAATAGTGTCCGGCCGGGACCGTACAGGTGAACCCGGCGTCATTGTATTCGCAATTTTCGCGCAGCGGAAAGCGCCGGACGCCGCCGGGCTGGATGGTCGGCATCTCCGGTTGCACCAGGATGTCGTGTGGCCTCGCGGCGATCGTCTCGGACAGGCGCCGCGCGTTCACGAAAGACAGCCCTCCTTCGACATAGCTGTAGTCGCCGACCGGCTTCAACGGAACGGGCTGACCGTTGATCTCAAGCTTCTTGTCCCGGTACGACACGCGGTCGCCGGGCACGCCGACCACCCGCTTGATGTAGTCGAGCGACGGATCGTCCGGATACCGGAACACCATCACGTCGCCACGCTGCGGCGATCCCATCTCCAACACCTTAACGTTCGCCACAGGGAGCCGGATGCCGTACGTGTACTTGTTGACGAGGATGAAGTCGCCTACGAGCAGCGTCGGGATCATCGAGCCGGACGGAATCTTGAACGGCTCGACGAGGAAGGAACGAAGCACGAACACGATCAGGATGACCGGGAAGAAGCTTTTCGGATACTCGATCCACCACGGTTCGCCCCTGCCCTCGGGCCGGTTGCGCCTCAGCACGAACTTGTCGAGCAGCCAGATGGCGCCGGTGATGACCAGCAGCACCAGCATGATCAGGGGGAAATTCAATGTCTGCTCTCTTCCGTCGTCACTTGCTGTCGGTACGCAGGACGGCCAGGAACGCCTCCTGCGGGATTTCCACCCGTCCCACCTGCTTCATCCGCTTCTTGCCAGCCTTCTGCTTCTCGAGCAGCTTGCGCTTGCGCGAGATGTCACCGCCGTAGCACTTGGCCAGTACGTTCTTGCGCAGCGCCTTGATGGTCTCGCGCGCGATGATGTGCGCGCCGATCGCCGCCTGGACCGCGACATCGAACATCTGGCGCGGGATCAGTTCGCGCATCTTCACCGCGAGTTCACGGCCCCGGCTCTGGCTGGTCGAACGGTGCGCGATGACCGAAAGCGCGTCGACCTTCTCGCCGTTGATCAGGATATCGAGCTTGACCAGATCGGACGATCGGAAGTCGGTGAACTCATAGTCGAGGGAAGCATAGCCGCGGCTGACCGACTTCAGCTTGTCGAAGAAATCCATCACCACTTCGTTCAACGGCAACTCGTAGGTGAGGATCACCTGGCGCCCGGAGTAGTGCATATCCTTCTGTGCACCACGCTTCTGGTTGCACAGCGTCATCACCGGACCGACATAATCCTGGGGGACGATGATGGTGGCCTTGATCATCGGCTCGAGGATGTCGTCTATCTTCGACTGTTCAGGCAGCTTCGACGGGTTGTCGATCTCGATGGTCTCGCCGTCGCGCATCAGGATGCGGTACACCACCGTCGGCGCGGTGGTGATCAGGTCGATGTCGTACTCCCGCTCGAGCCGCTCCTGCACGATCTCCATGTGCAACAGGCCGAGGAAGCCGCAGCGGAAACCGAAGCCCAGCGCCTGCGATGTCTCCGGCTCGTAGCGCAGCGACGAATCGTTCAGGTGCAGCTTCTCGAGTGCATCGCGCAAGGCCTCGTAGGCGTTCGATTCGACCGGATACAGGCCGGCGAACACCTGGGACTTGATCTCCTTGAAGCCCGGCAACGGTTCCGCTGCCGGACGCTCTGCCAGCGTGACCGTGTCGCCAACCATTGCCGCCTTCAATTCCTTGATGCCGGCGATGATGTAGCCGACGCCCCCCGCCGACAGCGACTCGGTCTGCCGGCCCTTGGGCGTGAACACGCCCACCTGCTCGCAGTTGTAGGCCGCGCCAGTGGCCATGAGAAGCAGGCGGTCTTTCGGGCGCAGCGTGCCGTCCTTGACCCGGACAAGCATGACCACACCCACGTAGTTGTCGAACCACGAATCGATGATCAGTGCCTTGAGGGGCGCATCCGGGTCACCCTGCGGCGGCGGGATGCGCGCGATCACCTGTTCGAGGATGTCGTCGATACCGAGGCCGGTCTTCGCGCTTGCGCGAACCGCGTCGCGCGCATCGATCCCGATGATGTCCTCGATCTCCTGGATCACCCGCTCCGGTTCGGCGGATGGAAGGTCGATCTTGTTGAGTACCGCCACTACTTCCACGCCCAGCTCGGTCGCCGTGTAGCAGTTGGCGACGGTCTGCGCCTCGACGCCCTGCGACGCATCCACCACCAGCAACGCACCTTCACAGGCCGAGAGGGATCGGGACACCTCGTACGAGAAGTCGACGTGGCCCGGAGTGTCGATCAGGTTCAGGCTGTAGGTATGGCCGTCACGGGCGACGTACTTCAATGCCGCGGTCTGCGCCTTGATGGTGATACCGCGCTCGCGCTCGAGATCCATCGAATCGAGCACCTGCTCGTCCATCTCGCGGTCGGACAGCCCCCCACAACGCTGTATGAATCGGTCGGCCAGCGTGGACTTCCCGTGGTCGATGTGGGCGATGATGGAGAAGTTGCGGATGTACTGCATCGGGTGTTCGTCGATTCCTGTGTGACTTCGCGCTGGTCCCTGCCGGCCGGAAGGCCGCAGAACAGGGGCAGCCGGATTCTAGCCAAGTTGATGTGCTGCCGGGGCTTTCGCTGGCGCGCACGCAAACGGCTGCCACGCGGCGTCACCGCATGAGCGCACGCGCCAGGGCGACTCGGTCCAGTTGGCCGAAGCAGATCAGTTCGCCATCGTCGTGGGTCAGCACGGGCACCCGCTCCGAATACAGCAATTCGAGCTCAGGGTACTGATCGAGGTCGACGACCCGCAGCACGATCCGTCCGGAATCGACCAGCGGTTGCAACTGCGAAACCATGGTTTCGCAGAGGTGGCAGTAATCGTGGACGTGGATCACGAAGATCGGAGTCGGCATGCTGCGAAGCCTGTTTGAAGCATTTCTGGGGTTTGAAACGAAAACGCCCCGAACCTTTGGGGACGGGGCGTTTGAGTGGCTACGGGCGTATGCGTAGCCGGAAGGGGAGTCTGACGATGACCTACTTTCGCGCGAAAAGGATCGCACTATCATCGGCGCTGGAGCGTTT
>CANGXU010000061.1 GCA_947457885.1 Betaproteobacteria bacterium | reverse complement strand
CTGGCGGTGGCGTGGCCGGACCATCACCGGCCGCCGGCGCACCGGCGCCGGGCGAAGAAGGCAGGCCGGCGTGCCCAGCCTCAGCCATGGGCCAGCACGTAAGCGGCGCCGGACTTCGTGCATACCTTGCGCACCAGTTCGTCGAGCATCTCCGGCACAGGCACGCCGTCACGCAGCCGCTGCTCGCGCTCGTGGTACTCCGGGTCGCCCGGCACCATCACCGGCCGGGCCGGGTCGGTCGGCTTGACCGTGCGCAGGTAGTCGAGCATCTCGTCCATGTCGTGCTCGAACTCGCCCTCGTCGCGGAACAGCTTTGGGTCGAACGCCATGAAGAAATGGCCGATGTTGTCCGGCGCAGCCGGGTCCTCGCGCTGCAGCCGAAGCGGCTGGAAGGCCGCACCGGAGAGCGTCGCCGAGAGCATGTTGACCACGGCCGCCAACCCGTACCCCTTGTGGCTGCCCAGCTCGCGCGTCCCACCCAGCGGAGTGATGTTCTTCAGCTTGAACGCGCGCGCGGAATCGGTCAGCGGCTGGCCCTGCTCGTCCACCGCCCAGCCGACCGGCAGCGGCTTGTGGTTGAGCCACTTGAGCTTGAGCTTGCCGACGGCGACCGTGGTGGTCGCCATGTCGAGGTTGAACGGCTTGTTGCGCTTCGCCGGCGCGGCCACCGAGATCGGGTTGGTGCCGAACACCGGCTCCGCGCCGAAGGTAGGCACCATCGCCAGGCCACGCGAGGAGGTCATCGAGATGCCGATCAGCCCCTCGCGCGCCGCCATGTCGGTGTAGTAGCCGGCGGCACCATAGTGGCCGGAGCGGCGCACGGTCACCATCGCCATGCCGATCACCTTCGCCTTGGCGATCGCCATCGACATGCCCATGTGGCCGGGCACATGGCCCAGGCCGTTGTCGGCATCGATCAGTGCGGACACCGGCGTCTCGCGCACGACCTTGATGTCCGGCTTCATGTTGAGCTTGGTAGCGAGCTGCTCTTCGTACACAGGCAGCATCGACAGCCCATGCGAGTCGATGCCGCGCAGGTCGGTCTCGGTCAGGATGTCGGCGGTGATGTTCGCATGCGCCTCGCTCTGGCCCCAGGCGCGCAGGATGTTGAAGCTCTGTTGCCGAATACGATCGGCGGGAATGAATAGCATGGTGACGCTCCTCCGTTGTTGCGGGACAGCGCGCCGGACTGCGCCGACGTTCGTGAAAGGCCGACTGCTACCAGCCGAGCGCGTACGCCGGGCGCCGAGGATCTGCACCGCCGCTCAGCACGCCGGTGACCGGATCGACGACGATCGCGCACGGCGCCCCGGCGAGCCAGGTGTAGTCGTCCCACCAGAATGTGTGGTGGCCGAGCGCGGCCAACTCCGTCTCCACCGTGTCTTCGATGCGCCCTTCCAGCGCGAGCTGGCCCGGGAAGTACGCGTGCGGCTCGAACGAGCCGGGGAAGCTGTAGCTGGAGAAGCGCGGTGCCTCGATCGCCGCCTGCGGGTCCATGCCGAACAGCACCACGTTGAGGAAAACCTGCACCATCGCCTGGCACTGCACGTCGCCGCCGGGGGTGCCCAGCGTCATGAACGCCTTGCCGTCCTTCAGCGCGAGCGACGGGTTGGGCGTCAGGCGCGGCCGCACGCCCGGGGCGACCGACGAGCGATAGCGCGGATCGGCCCAGGACTGGGTGCCGCGGCCGGAACAGACGATGCCGATGCCGGGCACCAGCGGCGAATTGTTGGAGCCGTCGGAAGGGGTCACCGAGAACGCATTGCCGTGGCGGTCGATCACGCAGGCATAGGAGGTGTCGCCGAGCGGCGTCTTGTCCGCCGGTTCCGGGATCGGCAGCGGCGCCAGGCGAGCATCGCCCTGGTTGCGCGGATCGCCGGGCGGCGGCATCTCGGGCCAGGCGCGATCGGGCCGGATCAGCGCCGCGCGCTGGTCGGCATAGGCCTGCGACACAAGGTCGTCGATCGGCACGTCGACGAATCGCGGGTCGCCGAAGAAATGGTGGCGGTCGGAGAACGCCAGCTTCAGCGCCTCGGTCAGCACATGGATGTAGCGCGTCGAGTTGTGGCCGTAGGCCTTGAGGTCATGCCCCTTCAGCAGGTTCAGCGTCATCGGCACCACCGGACCCTGGCACCAGGCGCCACAGCAGTGCATCTCGATGCCTGCGAAGGTCGTCGACACCGTCGGCTCCAGGCGCACCCGGAAATCGGCCAGGTCTTCGGCGGTCATCAGGCCACCGCTCTCGGCATGGAACTTCACGATCGCACGCGCGATGTCGCCCTTGTAGAAGGCATCGCGAGCCGCCCGCAGGCCGGCCCGACGCGCGTCCGGGCCACCCTTCGACGCTGCGGCCCGCTCCTCGTCGGCGAGGTACTGCAGCGTGCGCGCGAGGTCCGGCTGGCGCCAGACTTCGCCCGGCTCGGGCGCGCGGCCATTCGGGAAGAACACCGGATAGCTGGTCGGGTAGCGCTTGTACGAGTCCTCGTTCTCGTTCAGGAACTCGGACATCAGCTCGTGCATCGGGAAGCCGTCGCGGGCGAGCCGGATCGATGCCGCCGCCACCTCGCCGAAGCTCATCGTGCCATGCAGCTCGAGCGCCGTGAGCCACGCATCGGGCGCGGCCGGCACGATCGAACGGATCGAGGTGGCCGGGATCTTCCCGCCATGGTGCTTCATGAAGTAGTCGGGCGTGATCCGCCGCGGCCAGACACCGAGACCGTCGATGGAGACCAGCTTGCCGGTGTCCGCCTTGAAGATGATGATCGGCGCAACGCCGCCGAAGCTCACCTTGTCGGGCTGGGTCACGCCGATCGCGATGCCCGCGGCCACGCCGGCATCGATCGCATTGCCGCCAGCCTCGAGGATCTGGAACGCCGCATGCGAGGCCAGGTAGTGCCCGGCGGAAACCATGTGGCGGGTACCCATGATCGGGGGGCGCATCGACGGCATGGCGGCTCTCCTGCTGGAATCGGTATGTGCCGCGAATCTACTCCGAGCGCGCCGGTGCCGCCACCGACCGTGCGGCCGGGCCGGCGAAGGACCGCCCGAACGCAGACACCGCCGCGAGCACCAGCAGGTCGAGCAGCGCATAGAAAGCGCCAGCGGCGAACGGCGGGTTGGCCGCACCGATGCCCAGCCCCGGCACGGCCGCGCGCCAGGTCCAGTTGCCGAGCGCCGTACCGTACAGTTCCATCGCCAGCGCCAGAACGAACATCACTGAATACAGCACCCGGTCGCGGCCGAACGCGAGGCAGCCGGCAAACAGCAGGAACAGCAGCGTGCCGAAGCGGTCGATGTCGCCGGCCCAGGCCCACGCCGCCCAGGCTGCCGCGGGCAGCAGCACCGCCAGCACCGTCGCGCGTGCGGGCAGGCGCACGGCCACCAGCACACCCAGCGTCATCAGCAGTGCATGGCCGGGCGGCACGAACAGCGGCAGGTTGCCGAACTGGTAGTCGTAGATGCCCCAGGCGAGCGACAGCACCGCCTCGCCGAAGCCGGCAATCAGCATGCACAGCAGCAGCGAGCGGCGCTCGCCCGGTCCGCCCGCTCGGTAGAGCCAGGCCCAGACCGCGCACGCCCACAGGGTCGCCAGGTGCTGGCCGGTCCAGCCGAACGCGCTGTCCAGCGCGAGGCCGCCGGTGATCACGGCCACGATGTGCGGGATGGCGAAACGTGGCGGATCGCGCCAGAGCAGCACCGGGGCGCGCACCCGGACCTCGACGGCGCCGGTGGGTATCGACGGCATCGCCGGACGTTAGCACGAGTCGGCGGTCCTGCAGCGACCGTCCGGGAGCAATCTTCCCGGAGCGACCTTCGGGCAGCGGACCAGCGGCCATGCAACGCTGCCGCACGCGCAGCAGACGGTGGTATGTTCGAACGCTCCCTGCCGTACGCGCCCACCCTGCCAGGCCTGCCGTGAAGTACTCGATCTTCAGCCTTGCCCGAAACGCGGTGAGTTTCCACCGCGACTGGCCGCTGGCGTGGCGCAGCCCGGCACCGAAGTCGCATTACGATGTGGTGATCATCGGCGGCGGCGGGCACGGGCTGGCAACCGCCTATTACCTGGCGAAGGAACACGGCATCACCAACGTCGCCGTACTCGAGAAGCACAGGATCGGTGGCGGCAACACCGGCTGCGACACGACCATCGTCCGCTCGAACTACTACCTGACCGCGAACGCCCGCTTCTACGAGCACTCGCTGAGGCTGTGGGAGGGTCTGTCGCAGGACCTCGATTTCAACGTGATGTTCCGCCCGCGCGGCGTGCTCAACCTGGCCCACACCCATGCCGACCTCGAAAATCAGGCGCGGCGCGGCAACGCGATGCGCCTGAACGGCATCGACGCGCTCGCGCTGAACCGGCCTGAGGTGGCATCGATGGTGCCCGACCTCGACATGTCGCCGACCGCGCGCCATCCGATCCTGGGCGGCCTGCTGCAGCCGCGGGGTGGCACCGCGCGTCATGACGCGGTCGTCTGGGGTTATGCACGCGGCGCCGATTCGCGTGGCGTGGACATCATCCATGACTGTGAAGTCACCGGCATCCGGCGCGACGGCAACCGGGTGCTCGGCGTCGAGACAACCCAGGGCTTCATCGGCGCCGGCAAGGTGGGCATCGCGGCTGCCAGCCACAGTTCGGTGGTCGCCGGCATGGCCGGGCTGCGCCTGCCGATCGAATCGCACGGGCTGCAGGCGATGGTGTCCGAGCCGGTGAAGCCTATGCTCGACGCCGTGGTCACCTCCGACGCGGTGTTCTGCTGCGTGAGCCAGTCGGACAAGGGCGAACTTGTCATCGATGGCAACGTCGACGGCTACAACTCGTATGCCCAGCGCGGCAACCTGCCAGTGCTCGAGCGTGTCGTCGGCGCAGCCGTAGCGCTGTTCCCGTCGTTCTCGCGGCTGCGCCTGCTGCGCCTCCGGGGCGGCGTGATGGACATGAGCATGGACGGCAGCCCGATCATCGCGAAGACCGCGCTCGACAATTTCTACGTGAACTGCGGCTGGTGCTACGGCGGTTTCAAGGCCACGCCCGGGTCAGGCTGGTGCTTCGCGCACACCATCGCACAGGACCGTCCGCACGAGCTCAACGCTGCCTTCACGCTCGACCGCTACACGCTCGGCCGTGCGATCGACGAGCGCGGCGCGGGGCCGACGCCATGGCTGCACTGAGGCCCCGATGCTGCTGATCCAGTGCCCGTTCTGCGGGCCACGCGACCAGGTCGAGTTCTCCTACGGCGGAGATGCAGGCGTGCCCCGTCCGGCCGACCCCGCCGCGCTGTCCGACGACAAGTGGAATGCCTGGCTGAACGAGCGCGACAACCCGGCCGGCGAGCATGACGAACTGTGGCAGCACTCCATGGGCTGCCGACGCTGGATCGGCGTGCGCCGGAATACCTTGAGCCACGAGGTGGTGTCGAGCTGGGCGTTGCAACCGGCCAAGACGGCATGAGCGGCAGCGGCGGGGCGTCCAACCCGATGCGCGTGGCCGACCTCGGCCGCATCGACCGCACACGCACGCTGTCGTTCACCTTCAACGGCACCCGCTATTCCGGCTTCGAGGGCGACACCCTGGCATCGGCCCTGCTCGCAAACGGCGTGCGGCTGGTCGGCCGCAGCTTCAGGTATCACCGTCGGCGCGGCATCGTCACCGCCGGCGCGGAAGAACCGAACGCGCTGGTGCAGCTCGGGACCGGCGCGCGCACCGAACCCAACCTGCGCGCGCCGCAGATACCGCTCTACGACGGCCTGGTCGCCTCCAGCCAGAACTGCTGGCCCTCGGTCGACTTCGACATCGGCGCGATCAACGAGACGCTGTCGCGGCTGCTGCCGGCCGGCTTCCACCACAAGACCTTCATGTGGCCGACCTCGGGCTGGCTGACCTGCGAAAGGTTCATCCGACGCGCCGCCGGACTCGGACATGCACCGGCCGAGCCGGATCCGGACCGCTACGCACACCGCCACGCCCACTGCGACGTGCTGGTCTGCGGCGCCGGGCCGGCAGGACTGGCCGCTGCACTCGCGGCGTCCCGCGCCGGTGCCCGCGTGATCCTCGCCGACGAGGGCAGCGAGGTCGGTGGCTCGCTGCTCGGCGAGCGCGCGCAGGTCAACCGCAACGACGCGATCCGCTGGGTGCAGGAGGTCGTCACGGAACTGAAGTCGGCCCCCGGCGTGCGCGTGCTGATGCGCAGCCAGGTCGCCGCGATCTGGGACCACGGCATGGCGACGGTGGTCGAGCAGATCGGGAGCGGCGCACCGGTGCCCACGCACCTGCCGCGCCAGCGCCTGTGGAAGATCCGCGCACGCGAGATCGTGATTGCCACCGGCGCGATCGAACGTTCCATCGCCTTCGGCGACAACGACCTGCCCGGCGTGATGCTCGCCGCGAGCGCGCGCACTTACCTGAACCGCCATGGCGTACAGCCCGGCCGGCGCGCCGTGGTGTTCACCAACAACGACTCGGCCTACCACGCGGCGCTCGACCTGCACCGCTCCGGCGTCGAGGTGGCGGCGATCATCGACGTGCGGCCCGAGCCTTCGGGCAGCGCCTTCGATGCGGCGATCGCCGCCGGCATCAAGGTGCATGCGGGCCACGGCGTGCTGCGTGCGCTGGGTGGTACCACCGTGCGCGCCGCACTGGTCGCCCCGGTCGATGTGTCTGGACGCGCCGCCAGCGATGCCCGCGGCACCGCGTTCCCGGTCGAAGGCGATGTGCTGCTCGTCTCCGGTGGCTGGAACCCGGCGGTACACCTGTGGTCGCAGGCGCGCGGCAAGCTGAAGTTCGACGAGGCACTGGCCACCTTCGTCCCCGACCCGGCGAACCGGCCGCCAGCGCATGTGCGTTGCGCCGGTAGTGCCGCGGGCGCGATGCAGCTTGTCGACTGCGTGGTGCAGGGCCTCGCGGCCGGGCGCGCGGCGGCGAGCGATGCTGGCCTGCGCCACAGCCCGACGATATCCGCGCCGATGGTCGAGCGCGAGACGACCTGCCCGCTGCTGCCGGTGTGGCAGGTCGACTATCCCGAAGCCTGTCGGTACAAGCGCTTCCTGGACCTGCAGAACGACGTGACGGTCGCCGATGTGGAACTCGCCGTACGCAAAGGCTACCGCTCGGTCGAACACATGATGTGCCATACCGCGCTCGGCGCGGGCACCAACCAGGGAAGGCTGCCGAACATCAGCGGGCTGGCCATCCTCGCCGGCGCGATCGACACACCGATCCCGCAGGTCGGCACCACCACCTTCCAGCCGCCATACACCCCGGTCACGCTGGGCGCGATCGCCGGGCCCGAGACTGGCCTCGCGCTCGATCCGACGCGCCGGACCGCGATGGACGGCTGGCATGCGGCCAACGGCGCCGTGTTCGTGAACACGGGCCTTTGGCGGCGCGCGCAGTTCTACCGCCAGGGCCGCGAGCGCGACCTCGAGGCGGTTAACCGCGAAGTGCGCGCGGTGCGCAACGGCGTCGGTCTGGTCGACATCAGCACACTGGGCAGGATCGACCTGCAGGGCCGCGACTGCGCCGGGTTCCTGCAGCGGATCTACATCAACGACTTCGCCACGCTTGCCATCGGCCGCTGCCGCCATGGCGTGATGCTGCGCGAGGATGGCATGGTGTTCGACGACGGCACCGTTACCCGCCTGGGCGAGCGCCACTACCTGATGACCACCACTACCGAGAACGCCTCGGCAGTGATGTCCCGGCTCGAATACCTGCTGCAGGTCGAGTGGCCCGACCTCGACGTGTACCTGACCTCGGTCACCGAGCACTGGGCGGCGATGGCACTGGCCGGGCCATGCTCGCGTGCGGTGCTGGAGAAGGTCGCCGACATCGACGTGTCGGACGCGGCACTGCCGTACATGGCGTATCGCGAATGCCGGCTCGCCGGCGTGCCGGCACGCGTGTTCCGAATCAGCTTTTCCGGCGAACGCGCATACGAGATAAACGTGCCGGCTGGCCATGGCCGCGCCACGTGGGAGGCGATGATGGCCGCGGGCCAGCCGGAGAGGCTGACCGCCTACGGCACCGATGCAATGGACGTGATGCGCATCGAGAAGGGCCATTTCGTGGTCGGCCCTGAAGCCAACGGACGGGCGACGCCCGGCGACCTCGGCCTGCACCGGATGATCCGCAAGGAAGGCGACTTCATCGGCCGCCGTTCGCTTTCGAAGCCCGGGCTCGCCGCCGAGGATCGGCCGCAGATGGTCGGCCTGGTACCGGTGCATGCACGCGAGCCGATCCCGCGCGGCTCGATGCTGGTGGTCGAGCCGAGGCAGGTCACGCCATATCCGATGGAAGGCTTCGTCGCCTCCGCCTGCTTCAGCCCGACCATCGGCTGCGCGATCGCGCTGGCACTGGTCGAGCGCGGCCGGCTGCGCAAGGGACAGCGGCTGTGGGCGATGTCGCCGCTGATGCGCATGAGCGTGGAAGTAGAGGTCGTCGACCCGGTGTTCTTCGACCCGGCCGGAGCTCGCCTGCGTGGATGAGACGACGCTTTCGGACGCGGCAGGAGCCGGGGCGGACCACGTCATCGGCGGCGACGGAAGGACGGCCCGGGTGGTGATCTCGCCAGTCGAAGGCCGGGCGGTGCTGAACCTGCGTACCGTTCCGCAGCCCGGAATGGGCGTGTTCGCGTCCGTGCTGGGGCTCGAACTGCCGACGACGGCCGGGCGCAGCACAACGACCGCCGACGGAACCGTGCGCGCACTGTGGACCGGCCCCGGTGACTGGCTGATTGCCTGCCCGGATACCGCCCGCCTGTCGCTGGAAAGCAGCCTGCGCACGGTGCTCGAGGGCATGAGCGGTGCACTGACCGATGTCGGCCACGGCTTCGTTGTGTTCAACCTGTCCGGGCCTGCGGCCGTCGACGTGCTTGCGCAAGGCTGCGGGCTGGACCTGGATCCGTCAGCGTTCTCCGAAGGCATGTGCGCGATGACGGCGCTGGCACGCATGCAGGTGGTGGTCCATCGGCTGCCGCAGGGCGACGGGTATGACGTATATGTGGCGCGCAGCTATGCAGAGAGCCTGTGGCACTGGGTGACAGTGGCAGCGATGGAGTATGGATATCGCGTCCGCAGGTGAGGCTCGGTCACCGACCGTAGAGGACGACGCCGGTGTCGAAAAAGTCCTCACCGCCATTCATTGGCTTCGATCCGATCACGGCAGGAGCGCGTGCATCGTGCACGACCCGTTCACGTCATCACTCCACCCGCCGCCGAATTTCCCGGATCACCGCCCCATTGTCCAGTTCCGCCTCGCCATTGTCGATGCAGCCTTGCATCAGCCCGGCATAGGTCTCGCCCAGTGGCAGCCGCTGCCCCAGCCGCTTCGCCTGCTCCAGCATCAGGGCGAAGTCCTTCATCGACTGGTTGACCTTGCCGTGGGGCGTGAAGTCGGCAGCGATCATCTTCGCACCCTTCACGTCCATGATCTGCGAGTAGGCGGCCGAGTCGCGTGCGACCGCAAGGAAGGCGGTCGGGTCGAGGCCCATGCGTTCGGCGAACACCAGGCCCTCGGCGAGTGCGGCGCGGTTCACGCCCAGCATCAGGTTGATCGCGAGCTTGGCGCGGCCGCCGTCGCCCGGCTTCCCGACCCGATGCCGCTTCGGCACCATCGCGTCGAGCACCGGCGCGACGCGCGCGACATCGGCATCGCTGCCGGCGACCAGGCCGAGGCCGTCGCCGCGCACGAACTGCTGGCTGGTGCCGGACACCGGCACTTCTACGAACGCGATGCGCTCGGGCGGCAGGCGGCCGGCCAGCGCGGAGATCGCGTCCGGGTCGCAGGTGCTGATGCAGATCACTGCCAGCGGCGGGCGCTCGCGTTCCGCGCCGGTGTCGCGCGACGCGGCGAGGCCACCGGTGCCTTCCAGCACCTCCTCCACCTGCGCGGTGTTGAACACCGCGACCACGCAGCAGTCGCAGCGTGCGGCGATGTCGGCGATCGAGCGGGCGCGCTGGTCTGCCGGCAATCCGAGGCGCTCGGCGGCGCCGGCATCGACGTCGTAGCCGATGACGGTGAAGCCGGCGGAGGTCAGGCGGGCGGCCGCAGCCGAACCCATCAGGCCCAATCCGATCACGCCGATGGTGCTGCCAGGGGTCGTCTTGATGCGCGGTGGTTTCATGTCTGCTCCGGCGGCGGATCGCGGCGATCGCGAGGAGCGCGGATTATAGGCGTTGCCGCCGGATGCCCGATTGGCTAGGATCGCCGGCCGCCGAAAGAACGTGTCGCAAGAACATGTCCGGCAGCGATCGATCACGCCAGGTTCACCCGGCCAACCCAGAGGAATCCCGCCCATGTCGTCCCTGACCCCGAACCGCTTCGGCGGCGCACTGCTGGCCGCCACCCTTGCCACCCTGCCGTTCACGGCTGCGGTGCATGCCCAGGCCTATCCGACGCGTGCGATCACCATGATCGTGCCGGTGCAGGCGGGCAGCGGCGCCGACGCCATCCTGCGCATCGTCGCGCAGCGGATGAGCGACAACATGAAGCAGCCGATCGTGCTCGAGAACATGCCCGGTGCCGCCGGCGTGATCGGCGCGGAACGCGCGGCGCGCGCGCCAGCCGATGGCTACACGATCTTCGGCGCGAACGACGGCACGCTGAACATGACGCCGCACCTGCGCAAGAAGGTCAACTACGACACGCTCGAGAGCTTTGAACCGGTCAGCCTGCTGGCGAACATCACCTGGGTGCTGATCGCGAACCCGAGCCTGCCCGCGAAGTCGGTGAAGGAACTGATCGCGCTGGCGAAGGCCAACCCGGGCAAGATGGATTACGCGTCGGGCGGCGTCGGCAGCCCTCAGCACATCGCGATGGAGCTGTTCGCGCTGCAGGCCGGCGTGAAGATGAACCATGTGCCGTACAAGGGCGCAACCCAGGCTGCGTCGGACGTGGTCAGCGGCCATGTGCCGACGATGTTCACCGCGCTGTCGATCGTGCTGTCGCAGATCCAGGCGGGCAAGGTGCGCGCGCTGGCGGTCGGTGGCTCGAAGCGGTTCCCGCAGATCCCGAACGTACCCACTGCTTCCGAGTCCGGCCTGCCCGGCTTCGAGTTCGTGACCTGGGCCGGGCTGTACATGCCGCGCGGCACGCCGAAGGCGGTGATCGACCGCCTGGCAGCCGAAGCGGCGAAGGCGATGGCCGACGCGGACGTGCGCGAGAAGCTGACCGCGCTGGGCCTGGAGCCGGTCGGCTCGACGCCTGAAGAACTGCGCCGCGCGACCCGCCAGGGTTTCGAGCGCATGGGCAAGACGATCCGCGCTGCGGGCATCCAGCCCGAGTGATCAGCGCGCGCGCGGCTTCCGGGGTGCGGACTTCTTCCCCGGTGCGGCCGGGCGCCCCTTCAGCGCCCTGATCGCGGCATCGCGCAGTGCAAGCGAGTTCTCGCGTGCGATGCGCTCAGCGGCGTCGCCATCGCCGGCGTCGATCGCCTGGACCAATCCATGCCAGGCGGCCGCCGAATCGCGGCGGCGCTTGGCATCCTGCAGACCGAGCCGGGTGTAGCGCGCGGTCTGCATCGACAGCGACTCGAGCATCGCGCGCAACCAGGGGTTGGCCACCGAGGCGGTGAACGCAGCGTTCACCGCCAGCGCCGCGTCGACATAGACGTCGGCTTCGCTGCCCCCCCCCGCCTTCGCGCGCACCATCGCGCGCAGGGCCGCGATCTTCGGTGCCAGGTCGCGGGCGAACGCCTGGTGGCCGGCATCCTCGGCGATCCAGCGCGCACGCAGGCCGACCAGGGCCGCTCGCACCTGGTACAGCTCCGTCACCTCGCGCACCGACACCTCGCGCACCACCGCGCCGCGGTAGGGCGCGATGGTCACCAGCCCCTGCCGTTCCAGCGCGCGCAGCGCGTCGCGCACCGGGCCGTGGCTGACGCCGAACTCGGCGGCGATGTTCGCCTCGACCAGCCGCTGGCCAGGCGCGAGCCCGCCGTCGACGATCCGCGTGGCGAGCGCGCGCGCGATGCGGTCGGGCATGGTCGCGCCGAGGCCGGCCGCCGCGCCGGCGGGCGCCTGCTGCAGGTTCGGTCGGGCGGCCATGCGGTGGATTCTAGCCGTGCTCCGGAAGGAACGGCGACCTTGCAGATTATTGATAATCGACAATACAATGCCCTCCATACCGATACTGAAGGAAAACCGCCATGACCCCGCCCGTGACGCTGGACACCTCCGCCAAGGCCGACAGCGGCTTCCACCCTTCCCTGCAGATGCAGGTCGTGCCGACCGGCAAGGGCATCGGCGCCGACATCGTGGGCATCGACATCACGACCGAACTGCCGGATGCCACCGTGGAAGCCATCCGCGACGCATGGCTCGACCACAAGGTGCTGCGCTTCCGCGGCCAGGACATGTCCAAGGACGACCTGCTCGCGTTCAGCCGCCGCTTCGGCACGCTCGACAAGGCGCCGATCAACACGCGCGGCAAGAACTGGATCGACGGTTATCCCGAACTTGCCGTGATGTCGAACATCAAGGTCGACGGCGAAGTGATCGGCAGCCTCGGCTACGGCGAGGCGGTCTGGCATACCGACATGTCGTACCAGGAGATCACCCCGTCGGCAGCGCTGCTCTACGCCGTCGAGTTGCCCTCTAAGGGCGGCGAGACCGGCTTCATCGACATGTACGCCGCCTACGAGACGCTGCCCGCAGACCTGAAGACCGCAGTCGAGGGCCGGCAGATCAAGCATGACGCCAGCCACAACAGCGCCGGCGAACTGCGCAAGGGCTTCAAGCCGGTCACCGACCCGCGCGAGGCGCCGGGCGCGGTCCATCCGATCGTGGTCCGCCATCCCGAGACCGGTCGCCGCGCGCTGTTCCTCGGTCGCCGGCCGAACGGCTACGTGATGGGCCTGTCGCTGGACGAGAGCGAGGCGCTTCTCGACCGCCTGTGGGCACACGCGACCCAGGTGCCCTACTGCTGGTTCCAGGAGTGGCAGATCGGCGACCTGGTGATGTGGGACAACCGCTGCACGATGCACAAGCGCAACGCGTTCGACGCGAACGAGCGGCGCTTCCTGCTGCGCACGACGATCAAGGCCGGGCGCCCGTCGGCCTGAACCGCGCCGGCCCTGCGCTGCCGGCGCGCGGTGCCGGCAGCGTCCGCGCGTCCGTGCGACCATCGGTATCCGCGGGTGCGACCTGCCCCGCAGGCGCGAACGTCCCGCAGAGGCCGTGCGTCCGATCAGAACAGTCGAGGAGCTTCAATTGACGCGTATCGCAGAGATCCGCACGCATCCGTTGTCGGTGCCGCTGGCGGAGACCCTCTACACGGCGCATGAATGCCACCAGAAGGCGCACCTGATCGTCGTCGAGGTACGCACCGACGACGGGCTGGTCGGCACCGCAGAGATCCATGCGACGCCGATGCCGGCCGTGTGCGACTGGGTCGCCCGCTTCGCCGCGCTGCTCGAGGGGCGCGACGCGCTGGCCACCACCGACAACTGGGAGTTCCTGTTCTCGCTGACTTCGCCGCGCCCCGGCGGCATGTTCGCCAGGGACGGCCTGCCCGCCCCGCTCGGCCGCTCGTCGCGCGCGAACGTGATGGCCGCGATCGGCGGCATCGACCTGGCGCTCTGGGACATCCGCGGCAAGGCAGCCGGGCTGCCGGTATGGCGCCTGCTCGGCGGCAGCGGTGCGCCGGTGCGCAGCTATGCCACCGGCGGCTTCTACCGCGAAGGCGCGCCGCTGGATGCCTGCGCGCGTGAGCTGGCGGGTTATGTCGAGGCTGGCTACCGGGCGGTCAAGCTCAAGACCGGTGGCCTGACGATCGCCGATGAAGTCGAACGCATCCGCGCCACGCGTGCCGCAATCGGCCCCGACGTGCTGCTGATGCTCGACATGAACGCCGCGTTCTCCCTTGAAGACTGCATCCGATTCGCCCATGCGGTCGAGCCGTTCGACATCTTCTGGCTTGAGGAGCCGCTGCACTGGCACCTGAGTCCGACCGACTTCGCGGTGCTCGCGCGCTCGACGCACATCCCGATCGGCCACGGCGAGCGCGAACTCACCCGGCACACGGTGCGCGACTTCATCGAGCAGGGCGGCATCCGCTACGTGCAGTTCGATGCGACCCGCGCCGGCGGCATGACGGAAGCCGTGCGCATCGCCCACCTGGCCGAGCAGCATGGCGTGTCGATCGCACCGCACCTGGCACCGGAGATCCACTCGCACCTGGTGGCGGCGTTCCGCACCGCCTCGTTCGGCGTCGAGACGATGGGCGGCTCGGACCGCAACCCGCTGTCCTACGGGCTGTACAAGCACCGCATGCAGATGCACGACGGGATGGTGGACATCCCGCAGGGCCCGGGCTGGGGTGCGGAGGTCGACTGGGATTTCGTCGGAAAGCATCGCGCATGAAGCACTGCGCAATCGTGTCGGCCGCCGCGCTCGCCGGCCTTTCGCTGCCCCCCCTGCCCGCCACCGCCCAGGCCTGGCCAGCAAAGCCGATCCGGGTGATCGTACCCTGGCCCGGCGGCGGATCGAACGACGCGGCCGCGCGTCCGGTCGCGCAGAAGATGAGCGAAGCGCTCGGCGTGCCGATGGTGATCGAGAACCGCGCCGGTGCCGCCGGCACCATCGGCGCAGAGGTGGTGGCGCGTGCCCCTGCCGACGGCCACACCCTGATGGTGCATTCGGCCACCCATGTGTCGAACGCCAGCACCTACAAGACGCTGTCCTACCGCACGTTCGAAGACTTCACGCCGATCGGCTTCGTCTCCGGCCAGCCGTGGGTACTGGTGGTGCATCCGTCGCTGCCCGTGAAGACCGCGCGCGACTTCATCGCGCTCGCCAGATCGCAGCCGGGGCAGATCAGCTATGCCTCTTCGGGTAACGGCAGTTCGCCGCACTTCGGCATGGAGGCGTTCGCTACAGCGGCGAAGGTCCGGCTGATGCATGTGCCCTACCGGGGCGGCCCGCAGTCGATGGCTTCGCTGCTCGGCGGCGAAACCTTCGCCTCGACCGCGACGCTGCCCAATGCGATCGGACAGGTGAAGGCGAGCCGGCTGAAGGCGCTGGGTGTGTCCACTCTCACCCGCCAGTCGACGATGCCCGACGTGCCGCCGCTAGCCGAATCGGCCGGTCTGCCAGGCTTCGAGATGAATCCATGGATCGCGATGCTCGGGCCCGCGAACATGCCACGCCCGATCGTCGACAGGCTGGCCACGGAACTCATGCGCGCCGTAAAAGATCCAGAGGTGCGCCGCGCGCTCGAGTCGCAGGGCGTCGCGCCCTGGGTGGGCGGGCCGGAGGAACTGGCTGGGCGCATGCGCAAGGACTTCGAACGCTACGCAGCGCTGGTGAAATCGATCGGCCTGCAGGCCCAGTGACCACGCGGAGCGAACCATGAGCATCCAGTCCATCGAGATCAACCTGGTCGGCGTACCGCTCATCGAGGCATTCAAGACCGCGCACAGCGTGAAGGACATCCAGCGCAGCGTGGTGCTGGTGGTGCGCGACACCGGCGGGGCCATCGGCATCGGCAACATCGATCCGTCGCCCGGCTACTCGAAGGAGTCGGTCGCCGACCACTTCCGGATGCTGCGCGACCATTTCGCACCGGCGATGATTGGCGCGCCTGCGGACAACATCCACGCGATGATGGCCACACTCGACGCCATCGACCCCGCGTTCTTCGATGCCAAGGCAGCGCTCGAGATGGCCTGCCTGGACCTCACCGCGCGCCGCGCCGGCATCAGCATGGCAACCCTGCTCGGCGGTGCGGTGGTACGCGAGATCCGCTTCAACGCCTGGGTCGGAATGCTGGCGCCCGAAGAGGCTGCGCGCCAGGCCGCCGGCTGGCAGGCGAAGGGCTTCCGCTCGTGCAAGGTCAAGGTCGGCGGCGAGGTGAAGACCGACATCGACCGGGTGCTCGCGGTGCGCGAGGCGGTCGGGACGGACTTCGCGATCCGCGCCGATGCGAACGAAGGCTTCTCCGAAGCCGACGCGATCGCCTTCATCACCGGCACCGCACGTGCGCGCCTGCAGCTGGTCGAGCAGCCGGTCGCCTGGGACGACCTGCCAGCGATGACCCGGATACGACACCATGCGCAGGGTATTGGCGTGCCGCTGATGGCCGACGAATCGGTTCTCGACCACGCCAGCCTGATCGGCATCCTGCGTGCCGAGGCGGCCGACATCGTGAAGGTGAAGGTGATGAAGCAGGGCGGCCTGCTCGGCACCCGCCGGATGATCGCCACCGCCGAGGCTGCCGGTGTACGCTGCGTGATCGGCCACGGTTTCGGGCTCGGCATCAACACCATGGCCGAGATCATCGTCGCCTCGACTTCGCTCAACGTGATCGAAGGCGTGGAGTGCGTCGGACCTCTGAAGACGCGCGACGACATCGTGGCGGACAAGCTCGACCTCTCGCGCGGCGTGTTGCCGGTCAGCGGGGCGCCCGGGCTGGGCGTGGATATCGATCCGGCGAAGCTCGAACGTTATCGCCTCGATTCGGCCTCGATAGGCTGAGCGGGCTCACCCAGGAGGAGCAGCATGCAGAAGATGGGCCGATGCCGCGCCGCGCGCGTGGCTGGTGTCGCATTCACCGTCGCAGTCCTGTTCGGCGGAGGCGCCGCCGCCACGCCAGCGAGCGCGCAGGCCTGGCCTTCCAAGCCGGTGCGCATCATCGTCGCCTTCCCGCCGGGGGGCATCTCCGACTTCGCCGCGCGGGCGATCGCGCCCGGGCTCACCGAAGCCTTCAGGCAGACGGTAGTGGTGGAGAATCGCGGCGGCGCGGCGGGTGCCATCGGCACCGAGGTAGTCGCCAAGTCGGCGCCGGACGGGCATACCCTGCTCGCGCATACGGTCACCTTCACCGTCGGGCCGCACATGACGGCGAATCCGCCAGCCGATCCACTGCGCGACGTGATGGCAGTCACTCAGGTCGTCGATGCACCGAACATCCTGGTGGTGACGCCGTCGATGCCGGTGCGGTCGGTGAAGGACCTGGTTGCGCTGGCGGCGAAGCGCCGCGGCGAGCTGAGCTTCGCCTCGTCCGGTTACGGGTCCGGCACCCATCTTTCCGGCGAGCTTTTCAAGCAGCTGGCGAAGATCGACATGATCCACATCGCCTACAAGGGTGGCGGACCAGCCGTTGCCGACCTGCTCGGCGGCCATGTGCCGACCATGTTCTCGACGCTGCCGTCGGTCACCTCGCACGTAGCCGCAGGTCGCCTGCGCGCGCTGGCGGTGACCGGCTCCAGGCGCTTCCCGAGCGTGCCGGAAGTGCCGACGATGATCGAAGCCGGCATCGCAGGCTATTCGTTCAGCGGCTGGAGCGGCATCTTCGCCCCGGTCGGCATGCCGCGCGAGATCGCGATGCGCTTCGCCGACGAAACCGCGAAGGTACTGCGTGCGCCGGGCTTCCGTGACAAGCTGCTGATCCAGGGCGCCGATACGGTGGGCAGCACGCCCGACGAGTTCGCCGCATTCGTCCGGTCCGAGTATGCACGCTGGGGCCAGCTGGTCCGGCAGAGCGGCATCAAGGCAGAGTGATGAACCGAGGCATCGAACGATGAACAAAGCAACGGCAGCCGCGCCGCGTACCCTGTTCCGCAAGCTATGGGACAACCACCATGTCGTGACCGACGAGGGCGAGTCTCTGCTCTACATCGACCGCGCACTGGCGCAGGAAAACACCTACCACGCGTTCGTCGCCCTGGAGGCGCAGGGACGGCAGGTGATGCGGCCCGACCAGATTTATGCGTTCACCGACCACTACGTGCCGACCACCGGCCGGGCGAAGGGGCTGGCCGGCATCCCGGTCGCCGAGATCCGCAACATGGTGGTGCAACTGCAGGACTTCGCGCGCAAGTACGGCATCAACCTGTACGGCATCGACCATGCGCAGCAGGGCATCATGCATATCGTGCCGCCCGAGCTGGGCATCGTGCAGCCGGGGCTGGCGCTGATCGGAAACGACTCGCATACCTCGACACATGGCGCGTTCGGCTGCCTGTCCTATGGCGTCGGAGCATCGGAGTTCGCGCACGTGATGGCAACGCAGACGCTGTGGCAGACGCTGCCCTCGACGCTGCGCATCCGGGTCGACGGCCGGCTCGGATTCGGCGTTTCGGCCAAGGACCTGATCCTGGCGATCATCGCCACCATCGGTGCCGACGGTGCGACCGACCATGCGATCGAGTACGCGGGCAGCGCGATCCAGGCGCTGTCGATGGAAGCGCGCATGACGGTGTGCAACATGTCGATCGAGGCCGGCGGCCGCGCCGGCATGGTCGCGCCGGACGACACGACCTTCGCCTACCTCGACGGGCGCGAGTGCTCGCCGAAGGGCGCGGCCTGGGAGCAGGCGCTCGACTTCTGGCGCACGCTGCCGAGCGATGCCGGTTCCACGTTCGACCGTGAAGTGGTGCTCGATGCGACGCTGGTCGCGCCGACGGTGACCTGGGGCGTGTCGCCAGCGCATGCGCTGCCGATCGACACCGCGGTGCCCGATCCTTCGCAGGCGCGCAACGACAAGCAGCGCGGCGAATGGGCGAGCGCAATCGAATACATGGGGCTCGAGGCCGGCATGGCGCTGTCGGACATCAAGGTCGACCGGGTGTTCATCGGCTCCTGCACCAATGCGCGCATCGAGGACCTTCGCGCGGCGGCCGAGGTAGCGCGGCTGGGCAAGGCCCGGGTACCGACCTGGGTGGTGCCCGGCTCGCAGACAGTGCGTCGGCAGGCCGAGGCCGAGGGCCTCGACCGCGTCTTCATCGATGCCGGCTTCGAATGGCGCGACCCGGGCTGTTCGCTGTGCACCGCCATCAACGGCGACCAGCTGGAGCCCGGCGAGCGCTGCGTGTCGACCTCCAACCGCAACTTCCGTAACCGCCAGGGCCCGGGCGGGCGCACCCATCTCGCCAGCCCGTCGATGGCCGCCGCCGCCGCGATCAACGGGCGGCTGGTCGACGTGCGTACCCTGATCGGCTGAGGAGCACAGACAGATGCAACCGTTCACCACCCTCGAGGGCATCGCTGCCCCGATCGACGAAGCCAACGTCGACACCAACCAGCTCTGCCCGACCCGCTTCAACAAGGTACCGCGCGGGCCGAAGTACGCCGAGATCCTGTTCTACGACCAGCGCAACGACACCAACGGCGGGCGGACCGACTTCCTGCTCAACCGACCGCCGTACGACCGTTCGCAACTGATCGTCGGCGACAGCAACTTCGGCTGCGGCTCGTCGCGCGAGACCGCGGTCTATGCGTTGTACGAGTTCGGTATCCGCTGCGTGATCGCCCCGAGCTTCGGCGACATCTTCGACGCCAACTGCGCGAAGAACGGCCTGCTCACCGTGGCCCTGCCGATCGCCACCTGCGCCTCGCTGCGCACGATGCTCCATGCCTCCCCCGGCATGACCTTCGCGATCGACCTCGAAGCCCAGACCGTCACCGACGGCCAGGGCGGCGTGCACCGCTTCGACATCTCCCCGATCCGCAAGCGCTGCCTGCTCAACGGCTACGACGACATCTCCCGCACCCAGGAATACCGCCCCG
>CANGXU010000060.1 GCA_947457885.1 Betaproteobacteria bacterium | reverse complement strand
GGGCAACGGGCCGGGCGCCACGAGCCGGAGGTTCTTCGAATTGTGCGCTGGCGCCGGTCGGAATCAAGAGATCGACGTCGCCGGCGGCAGCGCGCATCCTCGACGGCAGGTCGTTGCTTCGCTTGAGCGCCGCCAGCGTCACGCCGTTGCGGCGCGCGATCTGCTCGAGCGGTTCGCCGGAGCGCGGGGTGTATATGCGTACCGACGCAAGTGCGCGTTCGCCCAGGTCGCGCAGCCCCGCGCTGAACTGGGTCATGCGGTCGAGCGGCAGCAGCAGCGTCGGCAGTTTGTTGACATTGATGACCGACCGGTTGTGCGCCGGGTTGAGTGCGACGAACTCCTCGACGGTCATCCCGGCGAGCCTGGCCGCGACCTTGACATCCATGTGCTGCTCGACCTGAACGGTGCCGAAGTAGGGCTCGTTCGGAACGTCGGCCAGCGTCATGTTGAACTGCCGCGGGTTGGCGATGATGTTCTTCACCGCCTGCAGCTTGGGTACGTAGGCGCGCGTCTCCGCCGGCAACTGCAGGCTGGAGAAGTCGACCCGGTCCCCGCGCAGCGCGTTGCGGGCGATAGCGCGCTGCACGCAGCCTTCGCCGCAGTTGTAGGCGGCCAGCGCGAGATCCCAGCTGCCGAACATGTCGTACAGCTTCTGCAGGTAGTCGAGCGCCGCTTCGGTGGACAGCAGGATATCGCGCCGGCTGTCCAGCCAGGCGTTCTGGCGCAGACCGAAGTTGAGGCCGGTCGAGGGGATGAACTGCCACATGCCCGCCGCGCGTGCCGGCGATACCGCGACCGGGTTGTATGCGCTCTCTATGATCGGCAGCAGCGCGAGTTCGGCGGGCATGCCGCGGCGTTCGACCACCTCGACGATGTGAAACAGGTAGCGGCGGCTTCGCTCGACCACCCGCCGCAGGTGCTCCGGGCGGTTGGCGTAGAAGTCTTCCTCCTGGCGAACGGCCGGATGTACCAGGTCGGGCATGCCGAAGCCGTTGCGCAGCCGTGTCCACAGGCTGATGGGCGGCTGCGTGAGGTCGGCGGCCGGTACGAGGCTGATGTCCCGTATCTCGCCAGACGACAGGCCGAAGCCGCCGCCATCGCTGCGGATGCCCAGGGACGACAGGTCGGGCGTTTCCGCTCCGGGCGCCAGCTGGACCAGGCTCACGCGACCCGTGGACGGATCGACCGTTTCCTCCGCGGCGACCTGGCCAGCCAGCGTCACCATGGCGGCGACGGCAAATCCGCCGACGAGGCGGTGCATCGGACCGCGTACCAGCCTGCGCAAAGGCTGGAGGAGGGGTGGGCGAGACCGCGGCGGGGCGGTCAGTGCGAGATGTACAGCCATCGATCGGTGCTCCGGTGGTGCGACTGCGCACGATCACCGGAACGCGATGTCATTTCATCGCGACTGCGGGGGTCGACGCTTCAGCATGCAAGATCGCACACGGCCGGGGATGAATTGGGATCCGGCAGCTTAGTCGGCCAGGGCGGTCGCGTCAAGACAGAACGACAATCGACTGGAATCGTATCTGACTGATTATTCGAGGATATTGGCAGGATGTCCAGAGCCTGCCTCGCGTGCCGGCCTCAGAAGACGTTCTTCCAGGCGCGCAGTTCGGCGAACACCTCCACCGGGCCGGACAGTGCGCGTCCGGCATGCGCCGCCGCCGCACCGGCCACCGCCGGCTCGGCGCAGCGCAGGAACGGATTGGTCGCCCGTTCGGTGCGAAGGGTCGATGGCAATGAGGGGCGACCCGACATGCGCCGGGCTTCGACCTCGCTCGCCCACTCGCCGATCGCGCCGTTGCCCGGCTCGACCGCGCGCGCGAAGGCGATGTTGGCTGCGGTGTACTCGTGGCCGCAGAACACCAGCGTCTCCGGCGGCAGCGCCGCCAGCCGGTCGAGCGAGGCCGACATCTGGGGCGGTGTGCCCTCGAACATCCGTCCGCAGCCGACCGAGAACAGGGTGTCGCCGGAGAACAGCAAGCCGTTTCCGTGAAACGCGACGTGGCTGGTGGTGTGCCCTGGCACCTCCAGGACCTCGAACGCGAGTCCGCCGTCGCAGAGGCCCTCGAGCACTACCCGATCGCCGTCGCGCACGCGTACGGTCGCTTCGGTGACCCGATCGTCGGCCGGCCCATAGACCGGGACCGGCCCCAGGGCGTGCACCAGTCCGGCGACGCCACCGACATGGTCGGCGTGGTGGTGGGTGAGCAGGATGCCGGTGAGCCGAAGGCCGCCTGCCCGCAGCGCCGCCAGCACCGGCGCCGCCTCGCCCGGATCGACGACGACGGCATTGCCGCCGGCGCGGATGCACCAAATGTAGTTATCCTTGAATGCATCGATCGGCTCGATCGTGACCCCGTCCGGCAGGGTGGTCGGGACGGCGGGACGCGCGGCGGACGAGGCTGGCATGGCAAGGCTCCAGAGTCAGGAAGGCAGTTCGTGTCGGACGGAATGAAGAATCAGGTGACGATGGTAAACGCACAGCCCCCGGGGCATGGCGAGCCGGATGCTGACTGGCTCGCCATGCCGCTGGGGACCTACCTGGTCGAACAGGAGCAGCGCTTCTTCGACGCGGCCGTGGTCGATCTCTTCGGCTACAACGCCCTCCAGATCGGGCTGCCCCAGGTCGATCTGTTGCGCGCGAGCCGGATGACACTGCGCGAGCGTGTCGCCCCGATCGCGCCGGCCGGGCTGCGCGCCGACTACACCGCGCTACCGATCGCGCCGAACGTCGTCGACCTGGTGGTGCTGCCGCATGTACTCGAGTTCAGCCTGCATCCGCACCAGATCCTGCGCGAGGTCGAACGTATCCTGATGCCTGACGGGCACCTGCTGATCTCCGGCCTCAATCCGTGGAGCCTCTGGGGTATCCGGCGCACGCTGGCCGGCGGTGGCGGAGCGTTCCCCTGGAAGGGCGAATACATCAGCCTGTTGCAGTTGAAGGATTGGCTGACGCTGCTCGGATTCGAGGTGACTGCGGGCCGGATGGCCTGCTATGCCCCGCCGTTCGCACAGCGGAAGTGGTTGCACCGAGGCGGCTTCATGGAAGCCGCCGGCAACCGCTGGTGGCCGTTCGCTGGCGGCGTGTATTTCCTGCAGGCGGTCAAGCGGGTCGTGGGGATGCGGGTGATCCTGCCCCGCTGGTCCGAGAACCGGCGGGCGAAACCTTCGCTGGCCGTGGTGCCGCGGCGGGTGCGCCAGCCCGAAGGCGCCGCCGCGCGCGAGGCGGCGCCGCAGCCACATCCGCCGCCACATCTGCTTTCCAACTGAACGCACATCCGCAAGACAAGGGTTCACCACACATGCAAGCGCAGCAGCCGGCTATGCCGGCCGACGATAACGCGGGTACGGCCGACGGCGAGCAGCCGGTCGACATCTTCACCGATGGCGCCTGCAAGGGCAATCCGGGGGCCGGGGGCTGGGGCGCGCTGCTCCGGCGCGGCAGCCACGAAAAGGAACTGTTCGGCGGCGAGGCGCATACGACGAACAACCGGATGGAACTGCTGGCGGTGATACGCGCGCTGGACGCGCTGACCCGCCCGTCCTTCGTGCGGGTGCATACCGATTCGCAGTACGTGCAACAGGGCATCAGCACCTGGATCCACGGCTGGAAACGCAAGAACTGGCGGACGGCCGCCGGTGCACCGGTGAAGAACGTCGATCTGTGGAAGGCACTCGACGAGGCGGCTTCGCGCCACCGGATCGAATGGCTCTGGGTGCGCGGCCATGCCGGGCATCCCGGTAACGAGCGGGCCGATGCGCTGGCCAACCGCGGCGTGTCTGCCGCTTCCGGCGACTGAGGGGCGACGGATGCGCACGATCCGGCAGGTGGCCCTGGACACCGAGACCACCGGCCTCGACGTGAAGCTCGGCAACCGCGTGATCGAGGTCGCGGCTGTCGAGATCGTGAACCGCCAGCTGAGTGGCGTCTACTTCCACCGCTATGTGAATGCCGGGCGCGACAGCGAACCGGGCGCGCTCGAGGTGCATGGCCTGACCAGCGAGTTCCTGGCCGACAAGCCGGCCTTCCCCGAGATCGCACGCGACCTCGTCGAATTCATCGATGGTGCCGAACTGATCATCCACAACGCGGCCTTCGACATCGAGTTCCTCGACGCGGAGCTGGCGCTGGCCGGGCACGAGCCGCTGTCGCGCTACTGCGGGCCGGTGATCGACAGCCTCGCGCTGGCGCGCGAACTGCGGCCCGGCAAGCGCAACAACCTCGATGCGCTGTGCGAAGCCTATTCGATCGACCGCAGTGGCCGGGTGCGCCACGGTGCGCTGATCGACACTCGGCTGCTGGCGCAGGTCTATCTCGCGATGACGCGCGGCCAGGACCGGCTGGTGATCGACACCGCACCGGCCGACCGTCTCGCGGCCGGTGGCGAGGCCGATCTCGCGACGCTGGTGCTGCCGGTCATTGCCGCCGATGCATGCGAGGTGGCTGCGCACGAGGCGCGCCTCGATGCGATCGACAAGACGTCGCGTGGTCCGTCGCTGTGGAGGCAGCCGGGCGCTGACCCCTCCACCCCTGCCGCAGCCGCGGCTTGAGCTTGAATCCAGCCCCATTCCAGGAGTCGTAGCATGGGTGACCAGTATCCCGTCGTGAAAGTCGCTGCCGTCCAGGCGGCATCCGTGTTCCTCGACCGCGAGGGATCGACCGAGAAGGCATGCCGGCTGATCCGCGAAGCGGGAGCCAACGGCGCGCAGCTCATCGCGTTTCCGGAGAGCTTCATACCGGCCCATCCGATCTGGTACCACCATCATCCGGCCACCGGTACCCTGGCCAACCGGTTTGCGGTGGAACTGTTCAAGAACGCGGTCGAGATCCCCGGTCCCGAGATCTCGGCGCTGTCTGCGGCTGCCGCCGAGGCCGGAGCCTACGTGGTCATCGGCGTCTGCGAAAAGTTGCCGAAGACGCTCGGTACGCTGTTCAACACGCAGGTCTGGTTCGGTCCGGACGGCACGCTGCTCGGCAAGCACCAGAAGATCATGCCCACGGTGGGCGAGCGGCTGGTGCATACCGGCGGCTTCGGCGACACCTTCGGCGCAGTGCAGACGCAGTTCGGGCCGGTGAGCGGGCTGATCTGCGGCGAGAACTCCAATCCGCTCGCGATCTTCGCGCTCACCGCCGAACACACACGCATCCACGTGATGAGCTGGCCGAATCACTTCCCCACCAGCGGCGATCCGCTGCGCAACCGTGTCGCGATCGACTCGCAGGCATTCGCGCAGATGAGCAAGGCGTGGGTGATCTCGGCCTGCGGCACGGTCGACGAGGACACGATTCGCAAGCTCGAGGTCGGGCCCGAGGGCGAGAAGTTCCTGCGCAGCCCCGATTGCTGCGGCGGCAGCCTGATCGTGTCCCCTTACAGCCGCGTGGTCGCCGGGCCGATGGGGCCGGAGGAGGGCATCCTGTACGCCGAATGCAACCTCGAGGCCGGCATCAACATGAAGCTGCGCCACGATTTCGCCGGACACTACAACAGGCCTGACATCTTCCAGCTGCACATCAACCGGGACGTCCCGCAGCTGTACACCGTCCATGCCGAGCCCCCGGTCGCGGCCCTCGAAGCCCCCCGGACCGGACTGCGCGAGATACCCCCCGCGGCGCCGACGCTGCCGCAGCCGTCCGCAGCCCGTCCCGTGCTCGGCATCAAGCCGCCCGACGCCGACTGACCCGTCAGTCGTCTAGACCGCCGCGGCCGCCGGCACGGTTGCGCTTGATCGAGCCCTGCGCCTTCTTGTTGCTGAGCCGGCGCTCGCGCGAACCTGCCGTCGGGCGGGTCGCGACGCGGCGTTTCGGGCGCACGCACGCGCGTGCCAGGAGTTCGAGCAGACGGGCCATCGCGTCGTCCCGGTTCAACTGCTGGGTGCGGTGGCGCTGGGCGCTGATCAGGATACGCCGGTCGAGCGTGGCGCGGCTGCCTGCCAGCGCGATCGCGCGCTGCTGTACCTCGGCCGGCAATCCGGACCGGGGCAGGTCGCAGGTCAGCTCGACTGCAGTGGAGACCTTGTTGACATTCTGCCCGCCCGGACCGGAGGCGCGCACGAAGCGCACCTCGATGCAGCCGGGGTCCAGGTCGATGCCCGGTGCGACCGGGATCAGGGCAGCCATCGCGGTCGACGCGCTCAGGCGCTGACGTCGGGATCGAGTTCGCGCCGCAGCAGCGCGATCTGGTCCTTCAGCAACAGCTTGCGCTTCTTCAGGCGGCGTACCTGCAACTGGTCGACGACCGGCTCCGCGAGGCGCGCGTCCAGCAGACGGTCGATGTCACGGTGCTCGCCCGCCAGTTCATCGACGCGGGCCAGAAGCTGCGCCCGGTAGGGATCGCTCATGGTTGTTCCGTACCTTTGCACAAGGGCGGAGCCTGTGCGCGCGGGCGTTTCGACGGCGCGGCGGATGCCGCACAGCGACTATACACCCGGGCGGCCCGGTCGCCGCCGACGGGAATACGGACGGCTTCGCTTATCATCCGTACAGGCGGTGGCGACAGTGCCGCGCAACGAACGATCGGAGGGCACGCACAGATGAGCACCAGTACTACGAAGGCGATCCGTATCCACGCCGTTGGCGGCCCTGAGGTGATGTCCTGGGAGGATGTGCCGCTGACCGCGCCTGGCCCCGGCCAGGCGACGGTGCGCCATCATGCGGTCGGCCTGAACTACATCGACGTCTATTTCCGCACCGGCCTCTATCCGCAGCCGCTGCCGGGCGGGCTGGGCATGGAAGGTGCCGGCGTGGTCGAGGCGGTCGGCGAGGGCGTGACGGATATCGCCGTCGGTGACCGCGTTGCCTACGCCGGCACGCCGACCGGCGCGTACGCACAGGCGCGCGTGATGCCGGCAGCGAAGCTGGTGAAGTTGCCTGAGGGCATCGGGTTCGAGCAGGCCGCGGCGATGATGCTGCAGGGCATGACCGCGCAGTACCTGCTCAAGCGCACGTATCCGGTGAAGGCGGGACAGACCATCCTGTGGCATGCGGCTGCCGGCGGCGTCGGCCTCATTGCCTGCCAGTGGGCGAAAGCGCTCGGTGCCACCGTCATCGGCACCGTCGGCTCGGACGAGAAGGCCAGCCTCGCGAAGGCCCACGGCTGCGATCATGTGATCGTCTACTCGCGCGAGAACTTCGTCGAGCGGGTGAAGGAGATCACCGGCGGCCGTGGCGTGCCGGTGGTCTACGACTCCGTCGGCAAGGACACCTGGCCGGCTTCGCTCGACTGCCTGCAGCCGCTCGGCATGATGGTCAGCTTCGGCAACGCGTCCGGACCGATCCCGCCGGTGAACACCGCCGACCTGGCGTCGCGTGGTTCGCTGTTCTTCACCCGCCCGACGCTGATGAGCTACACCGCGACGCGCGAAGACCTGCTCGCGAGCGCGGCCGACCTGTTCGATGCCGTGCTCACCGGCAAGGTGAAGATCGAGATCCAGCAGCGCTATCCGCTGGCCGACGCGGCGCTGGCGCACCGCGACCTCGAGGCAAGGCGGACCACGGGCTCCACCGTGCTGATCCCTTGATCGGCCTGCCTGCCCGGGGGATGCCCATGACGTCGACGAAGCCTGTCGCGCCTCGACCCGGTGTGTACCGTATCGACGTGCTCGCCGCCGGCGTCGGGCTGCTTCTGACGGCGGCAGGCGCCTGTGCGCACCACGGCTGGAGCGAGTACGACACCGGCCGTACGCTTACCGTCACCGGTGCGATCCTCGAGGCTGGCCATGACAATCCGCACGGCTTCGTGCGCATGAAGGCTGGCAACCAGGTGTGGCGCGTCATCCTCGCACCGCCGGCCCGGATGGAGGCGCGCGGGCTGCCCGCGGGCGGCCTGAAGGTCGGCGCGACCGCGACGCTGGTCGGCTATCCGCACCGCAGTGATGCACGGCAGATGCGGGCGGAGCGGATCACGCTCGAAGGCGGCCAGCCGGTCGAACTGCGGTGAGCCGCCGGGTGACGCTATGATGCGTGATGATCGATCGGTAGCGCGATGCGCCCAGGGCCGCGACCGGAAGGTCCGGGTTGCGCCGATCGCCTATGTCTGAGCGAAAACGATGAACGGCAGACGCGGTCGCAGTGGCTGGAACGACGGCGGTGGGCGAGCGATCTTCGCGGCGCCGGGTGGCGGCTGGGCGGCGCGCTGGCTCGCGCCCAGGCGCGCCTACGGCCTCGCCGCGCTTGCCTGCTTCTGTCTGATCGGTTTTGCCCTTTACCTGCAGTACGTGCAGAAGGAGGACCCTTGCCCGCTGTGCATCCTGCAGCGGGTCGCGATGATCGGCATGGGTCTGGTGTTCATGGTGGCGGCGCTGCACGCGCCACGGGGCAGGGGGCTCATCATCTACAGCGTGCTGGCGGCAATGATCGGTGCAGCCGGAGCGGCGGTGGCCGGGCGCCATGTGTGGCTGCAGAACCTGCCCAAGGATCGCGTGCCGGAGTGCGGACCGGGCCTCGACTTCATGCTGCAGCAGTTCCCGATGTCGCAGGTCTTCTCGCTGGTGCTGCGCGGATCCGGCGAATGCGCCGAAGCCGGATGGCGCTTCCTCGGACTGACCATTCCTGCGTGGACGCTGTTATGGTTCTCGGGCCTGATCGTGCTCTCGATCGCGGTCGGCTGGCGTTCTGGACGGCGTCGCCGCGACGGATTCTGAGGTGCCGGTCGCCCCTTGTCGCAGCCGCCGTCGGGCACCGGGTGCGCGCAGGGACACGAACTGGTTGACGCATCCGGAATTACCCGGTATACCGCAGACTGTTGTTCCTCTCTAAGTCCGAAGTCTGCAATCCGACCGCTGCTTCTTCAGCGGGTGCGGGCCACCTCAGATGGTCCGTCCTGCAGTGGTTGGCGGCTGTTGTGCCTTGGGATGTGAACAGCGGTTGCGGGTTACCCGCTTTTTAAATAGCTCTCAAGGAATCAAGTTATGGCAACGGGCGTAGTCAAGTGGTTCAACGAGTCGAAGGGCTTCGGCTTCATCACCCCTGATGGCGGCGGCGAAGATCTGTTCGCGCACTTCAGCGCGATCAACATGCCGGGTTTCAAGACCCTGAAGGACGGACAGCGCGTCTCCTTCGACGTCGTTCCGGGCAAGAAGGGCCAGCAGGCTGCCAACATCCAGGCCGTCTGATCGCCGCGTCGAAGCAGTGAAAGAAAGCCGGGCATGCCCGGCTTTTTTTTCGTCCGTCCTGCCGGGTACCTGCAGGCACACCGTCGGCCAGCCGTTCCACCCGACAGCGGCAACCCGCTTCAAGAAGGCGATCTTCACCGGGCCGACGTCGTCGCCCATTCCCGACCCCTGGGCGACATGAGGCGTTTCGGGTCGACCGGTTCCGCTAGAATCAGTGGATTGCAATCGCCGAACCGCCAATGTCGAAGCCCCCGAAGCCGCCGAGTCCTTCCGCGCCACCACCTGCCCCGTCGAACTTCATCCGCAGCATCATCGAGGAAGACCAGCGCAGCGGGCGCCACGGTGGGCAGGTGACGACGCGGTTCCCGCCCGAGCCGAACGGCTACCTGCACATCGGGCATGCCAAGTCGATCTGCCTGAACTTCGGCATCGCACGCGACTTCGGCGGCCGCTGCCACATGCGTTTCGACGACACGAACCCGGCGAAGGAAGAAACCGAGTACGTAGAGTCGATCATGTCCTCGGTGCGCTGGATGGGCTTCGACTGGGGCGAGCACCTGCATTTCGCCTCCGATTACTTCCAGCAGCTCTACGACTACGCCGAGCTGCTGGTGAGTCGCGGCGATGCGTATGTCGACAGCCTGTCGGCCGACGAGATCCGCGCCTGTCGGGGCACGCTCACCGAGCCTGGCCGTGACAGCCCGTACCGCACGCGTACCCCCGACGAAAACCTCGACCTGCTGCGCCGGATGAAGGCGGGCGAGTTCCCCGACGGTGCGCATGTGCTGCGCCTGAAGCTCGACATGCGGTCGCCGAACATCAACCTGCGCGATCCGCTGATCTACCGTATCCGGCACCAGACCCATCATCGCACCGGCGACGCCTGGTGCATCTACCCGCTGTACGACTACACGCATGCGCTGTCCGATGCGATAGAACACATCACCCATTCGATCTGCACGCTGGAGTTCGAAGACCACCGGCCGTTGTACGACTGGTGCGTCGACAACCTGCCCGTCCCGTACCGGCCTTACCAGTACGAGTTCGCACGGCTGAACCTGACCTATGCGGTGCTGTCGAAGCGTCGGCTGATCGACCTCGTCGAGAGCGGCTGCGTCGACGGGTGGGACGATCCGCGCCTGCCCACTCTGGTCGGCGTTCGCCGTCGCGGCTATACGCCCGAGGGCATGCAACTGTTCTGCGAGCGAATCGGCGTGTCGAAGGCCGAGTCCTGGATCGACATGGGCGTGCTGGAGCAGGCGATCCGCGACGACCTGGAGCCGAAGGCACCGCGTGCGATCGCGGTGCTGTCGCCGCTCAGGCTGGTGATCGACAATTTCCCCGAGGGCCGTATCGAGCCGTGCAGCGCACCGGTCCATCCGCACCATCCTGAAATGGGGCGGCGCGAGTTCCCGCTGACGCGCGAACTCTGGATCGAGCGCGACGATTTCGAGGAAACGCCGCCCAAGGGCTACTTCCGGCTGTCGCCCGGCGCAGAGGTGCGCCTGCGCTACGGTTACGTCGTGCGCTGCACGGGCTTCGACAAGGACGACTCCGGCGCGGTCGTGGCGGTGCACTGCGAGTACCTGCCCGAGACCAAGAGCGGCACCCCGGGCGCCGATTCACGCAAGGTGAAGGGAAACATCCACTGGGTGTCGGTCGACCATGCGCTGGCAGCCGAGGTGAGGCTGTACGACCGCCTGTTCGCGGTGCCGCATCCGGGCACCGGCGAGCGCGACTACAAGCTCGACCTGAACCCGTCTTCCAAGACCGTGATCACCGCGCAGTGCGAACCCGGCCTGGCCGGCGCTGCACCGGAACAGCGCTTCCAGTTCGAACGGCACGGCTACTTCGTTGCCGACAGGATCGATAGCCAGCCGGGCGCGCCGGTGTTCAACCGGGCGGTGACGCTGAAGGATTCCTGGGCGTCGCGCGGCTGAGGCCAGGTGCGCGGCCGACAGGGCCGGCGTCCAGTTCCCGGATCAGCCAGTCACCACGTCGCACGGTGCCGCCGCCGCCCAAGCGGCTGCGACCCATCATCAGGTCCTGGTGCCCGCTGTCTTCGCTGGAGCGCACCACCACGCCGGCCTCGGGCGCGTACCAGTCGATCTCCATGCGGCGGGTCTCCGTACGATGGAATTCGAAGTCGCCGAGCCACAGGTCGCGCGTGATGCGCAGTGCACGGAACCGGCCGGCTGGAACGTCCACGGTCTCCCATCCGCCGACGCGCGCGACCATGACCACGCGATGTGGCCGCGGATCGCCCTCGACCCGGGCGATCGCATCCTGGCGTACCGATTGTCCGGGCGCCAGCGGGAACGGCAGGATCCGCAGCGGCGGCTCGAAGGTGGTGCGGGTGCCGTCGGCGCGTTCCCATGCCACCAGGTCGCCACGTACGTCGAACTGCTGCGCGACCAGCATTGCGACCGGCCGGCCGAAGCCACCGCTGCCCGCCTCTTCGTAGGCCATGCCCTCGAGGCGCGAACCCTTGGCGTCGAAACGCCGCTGCGCAGGGGCGCGCACCTCATTGTTGTAGCCGTTGCGGGTACGGTAGGTCAGTTCGGTACCGGGCCGTACCGGCACGCCCGCGTCGACCGCAGGCCCGGGTTCGCCGCCCTCCAGCGTCATGCAGCCCGAAGCGAGGGCGACCATGGCGAAGGTGAATGCCGCGAGCAGCGGACGGCGCAGCGCGCCTGCGCGGCAAAGGTGGGCGAGGCGCTCGGCTGCAGCAACGCGTCCAGCGGCAGGCGATGCGGGCGGTGGAGGCGACAGGGAGATCGTGGACAACGGTTGGGTCGCAGGCATGGCGGTCTCAGGGGGCGGACGGTCAGAACGGTCCGGCGCCGTCGCGCCGGGCCGGGTTGGCACGTTGCAGTGCCTGCAGCCGGCGCCATATCCACCATCCCGCGACCACGGCCAGCGGCAACAGCACCAGCAAGAGCGCGAAGGCGAATATCCAGAGGGCGACAGCAATCGCCAGCGACACGGCGACCAGCAGTACCTTCTTGATCGACGCGAGCCAGCCGTGCGCGGCGGAGGATTCATCCAGGCGCCATGCGCCGTGCCCGTCCATCCGTGCCTCGAAGACCTGCACGCGCGGATTGCGCGCGCCGCTGCCGGCGGAGGCGCCAGACGAGCGGTCGTCTAATGGTCGTGGATCATCGGGTGACATCGTCACAGGCAGTATCCCGGTGGTTGTGCTATTGATCGGACGCAGGATGCGATTCCGGTTGTCCCGGGACCGCCTTTCGCGAATTCAGTCTGCGCCGCACCCGCGGCGACATCAAGCCAGGAGCCGTTGCCCTACCCGTCATGCTGGAACGCAATCAGCTGGAAAGATACGCGCAGATCGCCGGTGTCGCGGTGCTGGTGGTGGGCTGCTTCTACGTGGTCTCGCCATTCGTGGCGTCCGTGCTGTTCGCGGCCGTGGTGTGCACGACAACCTGGCCCTTGTTCGTGCGCATCCGGCGCCGCGTGGGCGACCGGCCGGTGGTCGGTTCGCTGCTGATGACCACGCTGCTGGCGCTGGTGGTGATCGTTCCGGTCGCGCTGCTGGCGATTGCGCTGACCGATAACGTCACCGCGCTGGTCGATTTCGCGTCGGGGCTGGTCAAGAGCGGCTCGCCGGAACTGCCCGAGTGGATCCGCCACCTTCCGGTCGTCGGCCAGTGGGTCGACGACTACTGGCATCAGGTGGTCGAGAGCCGGGACGAACTACGCCGGTTGGGCGAGCGGATGATCGAGCCCGGACGCACGGTGCTGGTGGCGGTCGGCTCGGTGCTCGGCCAGGGCCTGATTCAACTGTCGCTCGCGGTGCTGATCTGCTTCTTCCTTTACCGTGACGGCGACAGCCTGATGTGGGCGGTGCGCAAGACTGCACTGCGCCTGGGTGGGGAACTGGGCGAGCGCATCGTGCAGATCATCCACAACACCGTGATCAGCGTCGTGTTCGGCATCATCGGCACCGCACTCGCGCAGGCGGCCGTGTCCCTGATCGGTTTCCTGATCGCCGGCGTGCCGGCCGCGCTGGTGCTCGCGATCGCCACGTTCTTCCTGTCGATGATCCCTGCGGGCCCGCCGCTGGTCTGGGTCGGGGCCACCATCTGGCTGGTGTCCGAGGGGCAGATTGCCTGGGCGGTGTTCATGGCGGTCTGGGGCATGTTCGCCATCAGTGGTATCGACAACGTCGTGCGCCCGATCCTGATCAGCCGGGGGGCCAACCTGCCGTTCCTGCTCGTGTTCATCGGGGTACTCGGTGGCATTCTGGCGTTCGGCTTCATCGGCATCTTCATCGGTCCGACGCTGCTGGCGCTTGCGTTCGCGCTGCTGCAGCACTGGATCAACAGCGAAGCCGAGACGCCGAAGGCCTCGTATCCGTTCGACGACTGATCTGCCCCGTCGCTGGGGGCTGGTGCACGGCGCGGGCCGTCAGTCGTCCAGCAGGAAGCGTGCAACCGGCTCGATCTGGTCGTCGCTGGCCAGCGCCGGTGCGTGGCCGATACCGGCGAAGGTCAGCAGGCTGCGCTGCGCATGGCCGTCGACCATCGCGCGGGCGGTGTCTTCGCGCAGCAGTTCGGAGTCGCCGCCGCGCAGCACGAGCACCGGGATCGCCACCTTGTCCCACACCGGCCAGAGCGTGACGTCGCGCTCGAACACCTTGCCGTGGAAGCCGGCTGCGACCGCCGGATCGTAGGCGGGTGCGTAGGTGATTCGTCCGCCCGCGTCCGCGCACTGGCGCATGCCATGGGCGACCAGGTGCTGCAGGCGCTCATCCGGGAGCGCCGGCGTGCGCGCGCCCCACGGCCGCATCAGGTCGGCGTACCACGCCCGGAAAGCTTCGACCGTGTCGAAGCGCGGATCGCCGCCCGCGTAGCCGCCGATCCGGGTCAGTCCCTCGCGGGCGAGTACCGGCCCGACATCGTTCATCACCAGGCGCCGGATCGGCGAGCCGGGCGCGGCGGCGAGCATCATGCCGATAAGCCCGCCCATCGATGTACCGACCCAGTCGATCGTGAGTGGCCGGCCCGCGCGCGACGGTGGCGTGGCAATGCGCGCGAGCAGTGCGTTCATGTCGGCGAGGTACTGGGGATAGCCGTAGAGCGCCGCGTCCGGCAGCCAGTCGCTCGCACCGCGCCCGACGATGTCCGGACACACGACGCGCGCGGCTGGTGCCAGGCGCCGAGCCAGCCAGTCGAAATCGCGGCCGTTGCGGGTCAGCCCGTGCGCGCACACCACCACCTGTGGATTGTCGGGGTCTCCCCATTCGGCATACGCCATCCGGTGGAAGCCGGCGGCCGAGAAGCCGGTGAGCGAGGCGAGGCGGGGAGAGGCAGGTGAGGTACCCGAGGTATCCGGGGACGGCATGGATGGCATGGCGGCGCAGGATGGAAGCACTCGTGATTCGACCATGAATCGCGCGTCTAGTGCAGCAGCAGCCAGCTGCCGATTCCGAGGCTGGTCAGGAACGCGCACAGATGGAACCACTTCCAGCGCAGGTAGCGTCGGCCGAGGGCTTCCGGGTCGAGGTTTGACAGCATGAACAGGCGGCCGTCCTGCGGAGCGCGCATCACATGCACTGCCGGCGGCAGTGGACGCCCCTCGCGCTCGCGCTCGACCTCGCGCCGCGCCTGCCGGCGGGCGAGCTGCCACTCGTCCAGGTCGATCGTGCCGTCGCGGTCGAGATCGAAGCGCTCGAGCAGCGCCGGCGGATCGCTTTTCCACTTCACGATCAGCGCCGCGATCGCGGCACGCACGGCCGCCTCGCCGTGCAGCGGCGGGTGGGTCGAGAAGGCACCGATCGCATACAGGCGGTCATCGGGCAGGATCGTCACTTCCGTGAAGCGGCGGTCGCCTTCGATCCAGGTCTTGCGGCGGTGCGAGTGCACCTCCGCCTCCGCCGGATGGACGACACACTGGCCGCTGCCGTCATCGAGCACGAAGGGCACGAAGCTCTCGCCATCGCGTTCGTGAGTCCAATGGTCCCTTGCCCCCTTCCGCTCCACCTTGAACCAGTACCAGCAGCAGGGGACCCCCGCCAGTTCGCTGCTCAGTGGCGTATCGCCAGGCCAGTGTGCGGTACCCGCCAGCTCGACGTATCCCTGCGCGGCGGAGTCGATGCGCGACGTGGGCGTGTCGACGATCAGCCGCCAGCGCCGGTAGTTGCCGGCCCATGCCAGCAGACTGATCGCTGCGATCACGAGCAGGCAGACGCCGGCTACGGCACGGCTCTCGGACTCGACTGCGATGCCCAGCAGGCTGACATGGGCGAACGAGGTGGTCCAGTTGGTCCAGGCGAACCGTCCCCGAGGACCAGCCCGCGCCGGCGAGGCGCCTTGCAAGCTCACGGCGTGCCTCCGTCCCCGTTCCCGCCCTGGCCCTGCGGATGGCGCCGGCTCAGGTGAACAACTGCTTCACGTCGACATCGCGCGTCTCGTCGGCCGTGAACTCCAGCAGCTTGAACGGGGCGAAACCGAACAGCCGCGCGACGAAGACGTCCGGTACCTGCTCGATGCGCACGTTGTTGATGTTCACGCTTTCGTTGTAGAACTCGCGCCGGTCGGCGATCGAATCCTCGAGCGCGCTGATGCGGCTCTGCAGCTGCTGGAAGCTTGCGTTGGCCTTCAGGTCGGGGTAGGCCTCGGCCAGCGCGAACAGGTTGCCCAGGCCCATGCGCAGCGCGCCCTCGGCCGGACCCAGCGCGGCGACGTCCTGCGACTGCGTGGCTGCATGCACCCGGCCGCGCGCCTCGATCACCCGCTGCAGGGTGTCCTGTTCGAATTTCATGTACTGCCTGCAGGTCTCGATCAGCTTGGGCAGTTCGTCATGCCGCTGCTTCAGCAGCACCTCGATGTTTGCCCAGGCCTTCGACACGTTGTGCTTCACCTGGACCAGCGCGTTGTAGACCATCACGAAGTACACGCCGACCAGGAGGGCGATCGCCAGCATGATTACGAGTACGAGGGTCATCGGGATATCCGGTAGAGGTCGGTGATGGAGCGGACTGTCTGAATGGACCCCTGCGGCGCTGCAGGCAGAGAACATGCGCGTGACTACGGGGATCCGGCAGAAGGTACTGTACAAGTCATTTCTTCGGCATGCACGCGCTGCGGTCCCATCGAATCGTTCGAGAAGCTGCTCCGTGCGGTAAAGTCCCGGCACGGTGGTGGTGCGGGTAGCGGCCCGCACCCGCCGCGCACCGATGCCGGAGGAGAATCGACGTGAAAGCGGTATGCGTTTTCTGCGGGTCCAATCCGGGCTTGCTGCCCGAGTACCGGGCGGCGGCCGAGAGCCTTGCGCGCGAGATCGTCGCGGCGGACTGTACGCTCGTCTACGGCGGCGGCCGTGTCGGCCTGATGGGCGTGATCGGCGATGCGGCGATGGCCGCCGGTGGCCGGGTGATCGGCGTCACGCCGCGCCGGCTGGTCGAGAAGGAAGTCGCCCACACCGGTCTCACCGAACTGCACGTGGTCGAGTCGATGCACGAGCGCAAGGCCATGATGGCCGAGTTGTCGGATGCGTTCATCGCGTTGCCCGGCGGCATCGGTACCTTCGAGGAGTTCTTCGAGGTGCTGACCTGGTCACAGCTCGGTTACCACTCGAAGCCGTGCGGGCTGCTGAATGTGGCCGGATACTACGACCAGCTGCTGGCCTTCCTGGATCACTGCGTCGTGCAGGGCTTCGTGCATGTCAGGCATCGCGGAATGGTGCTGACCGACACCGAGCCGGCGAGGCTGCTCGACCAGCTGGAAACCTTCAACATGCCGGTCGTGAACAAGTGGCTCGACCGCCAGTCGACCTGAACGAGCGAAACGGAGGGCCGCCACCATGATGACCGCGACCGAACAACGGCAACGCCTGCGGGCGATCCTGAACGGCGACCAGTGCAAGTCGCCGGCGAGCGTGTTCGACGGACTGTCCGCGCGCATCGCGCAGTCGGTCGGCTACGAGCTGGGCATCCTGGCCGGGTCGGTGGCGTCGAACACGACGCTGGCTGCACCTGACCTGATCGTGCTCACGCTGACCGAGTTCGCCGACCAGGTGCGCCGCATCCAGCGCGCCAGCGAGCTGTCGCTGATCGTAGATGCCGACCATGGCTATGGCAATGCGCTGAACGTGATGCGCACGGTGGAGGAGTGCGAGCACGCGGGCGTGTCCTGCCTGTCCATCGAGGACACGGAGCTGCCGGCGCCGTTCGGCGCCAGCGGCGAGCGCTTCATCTCCATTCCCGAAGGCGTCGGCAAGATGAAGGCGGCGCTCGCTGCGCGCCGTGATCCGTCGCTGGTGATCGCGGGCCGTACCTCCGCGATCCGCGGCGAGGGGATCGATGGCGCGGTCGCGCGGCTGAAGGCTTACGCCGAGGCCGGCGTCGATTGCGTGTTCGTGGTCGGCCTCGAGAGCCTCGACCAGCTGGGTGCCATCCGAGCCGCCACGCAACTGCCTGTGATCATCGGGTCGGCGCCGGCCACGATCACGCGCGAGCAGTTCGCGGCCAACGGCGGGCGAGTGCTGCTGCAGGGTCACCAGCCGACCGCCGCGGTGGTGAAGACGCTGACCGAGGTGTACGCCCACCTGATCGGTGGCGGCGCCCCGGCCGAGCTCAAATCGAAGATTGCGACCGCCGAACAGATGGATGCGGTCACCCGGGTGACTGACTACAAGGGCTGGCAGAAGGCATTCCTTCGCTGAGCCGGCACGCCCCTTCAGTGGTGGCGGGGCGTTGGCAGGCACCCCCTTCTGCATCGGGTGGACGGTTGTCGGCACCCGATCGCTTCTCGGTGCCCTTATGTATCCATAAGCAATACTGAGCACGCCGCCACGCTTGGCCCGGTAGCATCGATGGCTGCCATGCGCGGCCGGTCCCCGGGCGCCGCAGCCGCCTCCGGAGATCGCCTTGGATACAGCCGCACCGCCGCCGCTCAAGCTGCAGCAGGACAGCCCCGCCGAACGCGAAGGACAACCCGGCGCGACGGTCAGCACGAAGAACACCACCTGCTACATGTGTGCCTGCCGCTGCGGCATCCGGGTGACACTGCGCAACGACGAGGTGCGCTACATCGAGGGCAACCCGGACCACCCTCTGAACAAGGGGGTCATCTGTGCCAAGGGCGCCTCCGGCATCATGAAGCAGTATTCGCCGGCGCGGCTGACCCGGCCGCTGCTGCGCAAGCCCGGCTCCGAGCGCGGTGCGGCCGAGTTCGAGGTGATCTCCTGGGACCGTGCGTTCGACCTGATGACCGAGCGGCTGGCGAAGATCCGCTCGACCGACCCGAAGAAGTTCGCGCTGTTCACCGGCCGCGACCAGATGCAGGCGCTGACCGGCCTGTTCGCGCGGCAGTTCGGCACGCCGAACTACGCGGCGCATGGCGGCTTCTGCTCGGTGAACATGGCCGCCGGCATGATCTACACCATCGGCGGATCGTTCTGGGAGTTCGGCGGGCCCGACCTCGACCGGGCGAAGCTGTTCGTGATGATCGGTACCGCCGAGGACCATCACTCGAACCCGCTGAAGATGGCGCTGTCGAAGTTCAAGCGCGACGGCGGCAAGTTCATCTCGATCAATCCGGTGCGCACCGGCTACTCGGCGATCGCCGACGAATGGATCCCGATCCGTCCCGGCACCGACGGCGCGCTGATGCTTGCGCTGTGCCATGAACTGATCCGCCTCGGGCTGTACGACCGCGATTTCGTCGCACGCTATTCGAACGCCGGCCACCTGGTGAACATCGACCCGGACAGCGATTCCCATGGCATGACGGTGGGCGGCGAGGGCATTGCCCACATGAACCCGTTTCGTCAGCACAACCAGCTCTGGTGGGACCGCCATACCGGCAAGCCGGTGGTCAACCACACCGGCGACAGCGACCCGCAGCTGTTCGGCAGCTTCCGGCTGCACGACGGCACGCCGGTCAAGCCGGCGTTCCAGCTGCTCGCCGAGCGGCTGGTCGAGAACACGCCCGAATGGGCGGCCGGTATCACCGGCATCCCGGCCGAGACCATCCGCCGGCTCGCGACCGAACTGGGTGTGATGGCGCGCGACCACCGGATCGAGCTGCCTATCGCCTGGACCGACTCCTGGGGCAGGAAGCACGACCGGGTTACCGGCAACCCGGTGGCCTTCCATGCGATGCGCGGGCTGGCCGCGCACTCCAACGGCTTCCAGACCATCCGCGCGCTGTCGATCCTGATGACGCTGCTCGGCACCATCGACCGGCCGGGCGGCTTCCGCCACAAGGCGCCGTATCCGCGCGGCACGCCGCCGGTGATCGCGCGCGTGCCCAACTCGCCCGACATGGTGAAGCCGGACACGCCCCTGGGCGGTGCGCCACTCGGTTTCCCGGCCGGGCCGGACGACCTGTTCATCGATGCCGAGGGCAGGCCGGTGCGCATCGACAAGGCGTTCTC
>CANGXU010000059.1 GCA_947457885.1 Betaproteobacteria bacterium | reverse complement strand
TCGAAGGTACGCACGCAGATGTAGCAGGGGCCCAGGCCGCAGGCCATGATCTGCTCCATCGCCATCTGGCCGGGGATGTCGAACTCCTTGCCCAGCTTCTTCATCAGCTGCATCAGCCGGTTCGAGCCGCAGGTGAAGAACGCATCGGCGCGCTTCTCGGCGATCAGCTGGCGCAGGATCTTCTCGACATTGTCGATGTTGCTGGTGCCGTCGGTGTCGAGCACCTTGACCACGCTGCCCACGCTCTCGAACAGGTCGGCTGCCAGCGCCAGGTCGGGGCTGCGCGCCGACAGGATGGCGGTGACCCGCACGCCCTTCTCGCCGGCGAACTGCGAGATCGGCGCCATCGTCGCCAGGCCCACGCCGCGGCCGAGCACGACGATGTTCTTCCACTCGGGCTTCAGGTGGAAGCCGACGCCGAGCGGGCCGACCATGTTCAGCTCGTCGCCAGGCTTGAGCATGGCCAGTCCCTTGGTGCCGCGGCCGACCACCTTGTAGAGGAACTCGAGCCGGCCGCTGGAGCGCTGGATCCGGTACACCGACTGCGGGCGGCGGAACCACAGCTCGCCTTCGTCCGGCGACGGGCACAGCAGGTGGAAGAACTGGCCGGGCTGGGCAGCGAGCGCCTTCGGCGTGGCCTTCACCACCAGATGCTTGTATTCCTCGTTCACCCACTCGTGGGCGACAACCGGGACGATCGATTCCTCGGCCGGGCACTGCGGCGGCGAATGGCCGGTCCCGGGTTCGCCCACCTTCACGGCGGCGGTGGCAAACATACCTTGCGACATCGACTGTCCTCCTGGAAACGGGTCAACCGCGGGAGCCGCGCAAGCCACGGATTAGACTGGGCGCGTGTCCAAAAAGCAAGGCTTTTCCCAAAAAAGAGACGGTCGACCGTCCCCTCAGCGGTACTTCGCGATCAGCCCGCGCAGGAACTTCGCGGCAGCAGCGCCCTTCAGCGCCCGGCTCCACATTTCCTCAGCCGCCTTCTGGTGCAGCGCGAGCGCTTCGGGCGCCGAGGTGATCATCGCCACCCCGATGCGCACGTTCGGCTGCTCGCCGAGGCGGAACGGCGACAGTACGAGTACCTGCCGGTCCGGCTGGCGCAGGATCTGGAAGCTCGCGTGCGGCAGCGTGTCGGGCACGATGCCGATCTGGATGCCGATCGGCTGCTCTTCGGTGAGCTTCGCGAAGCGCGTGACCTCGCGTACCGCCTGCGCGCGACGCTCGGACCGGATCGCCTCATCGAGGTCGAGGCGGCCGACCAGGCCGTTGTGCAGGAAGCGTTCGATCTCGCTGGCCGAGATCAGGTTGACCACCGCCGGCTGGCGCCGCTGATACTGCGCCTTGCGCGCCTGCAGGATCGCCATGATCTCGCCGACTTCGGCGATCGCACGGTCATGTGCCGGCAGGTCGGCCGGGATGCTCTCGGTGAGGACCTCGGCGAGCGTCGCGTCGAACGATTCCGACGCCAGCAGGTAGGAGATCGGGCCGGCGAGAACGATGATCTGCTCGGCCGTCTCTTCGTTCTGGCGCAGCCGTTCGAAGTAGGCCACCGCCGAAGAGATGTACTCGACACCGACGCCGAGCAAGGTCGGCACCGACACCCCGAGCAGTTCTGACAGCCGGCCCAGGGTCTCGATCTTCGCGAGTTCCCCCTTCTCGAAACGGTAGAGCGCGGCGCGCGAGATCTCGAGTCGGCGCGCGATCTCGTCGGCAGACAGCCCGGAACCCAGGCGGAAGGCGCGCAGCCGGTTGCCGATATCGTCGAATCGGATCGCCATGGTAGGAAGCAGTTCGCAGGTCGGACGATGGTACTTGAATCGGGTACTGTTATTGCTGGTGCCGGGCCCCATGCCCAGGCAGCTTTGATGATCGAGGATCACGCATGAAGACTGCAGCCCTGCTCGTCACGTTCGTAACCGTTGCCGCATCGGCGCTCGCATCGGCCGCCGTGCTGGCACAGCCGGCGGAGAGCGCATTCCCGTCGCGCGCGTTGCGCTTCCTGGTGCCGTTCGCCCCCGGCGGCGGCAACGACTTCATCGCGCGCACGCTCGCGCAGCGCCTGTCCGAAGGCCTCGGCCAGCCGGTGCTGGTCGACAACCGTGCCGGCGGCGGCGGCCTGTTCGCGACCGAACTCGTGGCACGCGCCCAGCCCGACGGCTACACCCTGCTGCTCGGCTTCATCGGCCCGCTGTCGATCTCGCCGACGATGCAGAAGGTGAACTACGACCCGATGCGCGACTTCATCAGCCTGGACTTCTTCGCCACGTCCTACCACCTGCTGATCGCGCATCCGTCGGTTCCGGTAAAGACGGTGAAGGAACTGGTCGCCCACGCCAGGGCCAACCCGGGGCGGCTCAACTACGCATCGAGTGGTTCGGGCGCGAACCTGCACCTGTCGGGCGAACTGTTCAAGATGGCCACCGGCACCGACCTGGTACACATCCCGTACAAGGGCGCCGGCCCGGCGGCGGCGGCCGTACTGGCCGGTGAGGCCCAATTGCTGTTCTCATCGATCACTGCGGCACTGCCGCTGGCGCGCGCCGGACGGGTCACCGCACTGGCGATGACCAGCCCGAAGCGCTCGCCGCTCGCGCCCGAAGTGCCTACGCTCAACGAGCAGGGCATCTTCAACGTCGAGGTGCCGTCCTGGTACACGCTGATGGCCCCGGCGAAGACCCCGCGCGAGGCGGCCGAGCGGCTGCGTGCAGAGGTACGCCGCGTCGTCGCGATCGCCGAGTTCCGGGACACGCTCGCGAAGCAGGCGATCGACGTGCAGGTGATGCCGCAGGCGGAGTTCACCGCCTTCCTCAAGGCCGACACGGCAAAGTATGCGGCGGTGGTGAAGAAGTCGAAGATCACGGCGGAATAGGACCACTGCCAGCGCGCCGCAGCCGTGCGGGCCAGGCTACATCAGTCGATGCGGATGTTCGCTTCCTTCACGATCTTCGCCCACTTCGCCGCCTCGCTGCGGATCAGGTCGGCGAACTGCTGCGGCGTGGACAGGCGCACCTGGAAGCCCTGGGCATCGAGCTTCTCGCGCACTTCAGGTGAGCCGAGTACCTTGTGGATCTCGCCGTTGAGCCGCATCAGGATGTCCTGAGGCGTCTTCGCCGGCGCCAGCACGCCCTGCCAGTCTTCCGACGAAAAGCCGGGCAGGCCCGATTCGGCGACCGTCGGCAGCTCCGGCGCCGTGGACACGCGCTGCGCCGGGGCGACCGCGAGCGCTCGCAGCCGCCCGACGCGCACATGCGGCATCGCCGAGGGCATGCTGGCGAACGAGAACGCGACATGGCCGCCGATCAGGTCGGCCACTGCAGCGCCCCCGCCCTTGTAGGGCACGTGCACCACGTCGAGCCCCGCCATCGACTTGAACAGCTCGCCGGTGAGGTGGGTCGCATTGCCGATGCCGCTGGAGGCGAAGGTCATCTGCCCGGGACGCTGCTTCGCCAGCGCGATCAGATCGGACATCGACTTCACCGGCATCGAAGGATGCACGACCAGCACATGGGACGAGGCACCGGTCAGCGTGATCGGCGCGAAGTCGCGCTGGCTGTCGTAGGGCACCTTCCGGAACAGGCTCTGGTTCACCGCGAACGGACCGAGCGTGCCGATGGTGAGCGTGTAGCCGTCCGGCGGCGACTTCGCCACCACTTCGTTGCCGAGCATCGCGCCGGCACCCGGACGGTTCTCGACGATCACCGGCTGGCCGAGGGTCTCGGTGAGCCGCTGGCCGAGCAGGCGACCGACGAAATCCGCACTGCCGCCGGGGCCGAACGGCACGACGATGCGCACCGCCCGGCTCGGCCAGGCCTGGGCCGGCGGCTGCGGCTGGGCGGCGGCAGACACCGGCAGCAGCACTGCCACGCCGGCCAGGGGCAGTAGGGAGCGATGCAGCGACCAGACAGGGCCACGCATCACGACGCTCAGAAACCCGGGAACTGCAGGTTGGTCCACTTCGCCTTGATCTTCGCGCGCAGCTCGGCACTGACGTCGACCACCGTCGGGAAGGTCTTCTTCAGCTTCATGTCGTAGGGAATGCACGCATCGACGAGGATGCGGTTGTTGAAGTTGCCCGGCAGCCAGAGCGGATCGCGCTTCGATGCCCAGGCCTTCTGGATCAGGTCGATGTCGGTCATCGGGTCGAAGCGGGTGCTCATCGCCCACAGCACCTGGTCGAGGTCGCCTGCATCGATGTCCTCGTCGACCACCACCGTCCACTTGCCGGCATAGGCACCACCCTGGCAGTTCGCCGCGATATGCAGCGCGTTGCGCGAGTGGCCGGGATAGCGCTGGATGATCTGCACCACGGTAAAGCGCGTCGCCGGGCCTGCCTCGTGATTCCACACGCCGAGCACGTCCGGGATGCCGCAGGCGTCGAGCGCGCGCCAGACCTCGGCCGCGCCTGCGATGCCCTTGAGCAGGCCGGTCTCGTCGACCGGCTTGTGCTGGGGTGCGCAGCAGAGGATCGGGTTGTTCCGGTGCAGGATGGTCTTCACGTTCACATAAGGACGCGGTACCGAGTCGTCGGAGTAGTAGCCCATCCATTCGCCGAACGGACCTTCGGGCAGCACCTGCCCGGGCACCATCTCGCCCTCGATCGCGATCTCGCAGTCGGCCGGGATCGGAAAGCCGGTGAACGGACCGCGCACGCACTCGACCGGCTCGCCGCGCAGGCCGCCCATGAAGTCGATCTCGCTGATGCCGTCGGGCAGCGGGCTGGCGGACAGCATGAACAGCAGCGGATCCTGACCGCAGAGGATCACGACCTTCATCGACTCGCCGCGCTCGAAGTACTTGTCGCGGTGGATGCGACCGTGCTTGCCCTCGGTGATCTGGCAGCCGATCGTCTTGCCGTCGTAAACCTGGCTGCGGTAGGCACCGACGTTGTACCAGCCCTCGTCCGGATCGAGCGTGATCACGCCGTCGGCGGTGCCGATGAAGCGCGCCTTGTCCGCCTCGTGGTGGCGCGGCACCGGGAACATCAGCACGTCGCAGTCATCGCCCGTGATGACGTTCTCGAGGACAGGCCCGGTCTCGACGATCTTCGGCGGCAGCGGCTTGAGCGTGCGGATGCGCTCGTGGTACGCCTTGACGATGTCGACCTTGCGCGCATGTTCGAGCGGCAGGCCGAGGGTCAGTGCCACCCGCTTGATCGACGAGAACTGCCCGTACAGCGTGCGGAAGCCGGCCGGATAGCCGGGAATGTTGTCGAACAGGATGGCCGGCGCCTGACCGCGGCTCTTCTCGGTCATCATGTGGGTGATCGCACCCATCTCGGTGTCCCAGTGCGCCCCGTCGATCTTCAACAGCTCGCCGAAGCGCTCGCTGTGTTCCAGCCATTCGCGCAACCCGCGGTAGCCGACGGTTTCATCGAGGGTGGACTTGGTCATCATGCTCTCCGGGGGGTGTCGAACAGGTGTCTAATTTCTGATACCGTTCTCATAAAAGTAACAGATCAATCAGGGCGTCGCAATGCGCCGCCGGGCGCGCACCGGCGCTATGCTCGGGCAGGGTATCGGGCACTAGAGACACAGGAGAGATGTCGATGGAAAACCAGGACCTCAGGCGCTGGCTCGCGCGGATGGAAGCCGCGGGCGAACTGCAGCATGTGAGCGGCGCCGAGCGGATGGAAGAGATCGGCGGCATCGTCGACATCTACCAGCGCAAGATGGGCCGCCAGGCGCTGCTGTTCGACGACGTGCCAGGCTATCCGCGCGGCTACCGCGTGCTCGCCAACGTGCTCACCTCGGTGCGCCGCATCGCGATGACGCTCGGCCTTCCCGACGATTCCACCGAGATGGACCTGGTGCGCTACTGGCGCAACTACATCGGCGGCGCCAACACGCACAAGCCTGAAGTGGTGAAGACCGGCAAGCTGCTCGAGAACGTGCTGTACGGCAAGGACATCGACCTGCTGAAGATCCCGACGCCGAAGTGGCACGAGGACGATGGCGGCCCGTACATCGGCACCGGCTGCATGGTGATCATGAAGGATCCCGACTCGGGCTGGATCAACTACGGCGCCTATCGCGGGCAGGTGTTCGACAAGGCCATCGCCACCGTGATGTGCTCGAAGGGCAAGCACGGCGACCTGCTGATGCAGAAGTATTTCCAGCGCGGCGAGCGTTGCCCGATCGCGGTGGTGGTCGGCGTGCATCCGGCGCTGTTCATGGTCGCGGGCCTCGAGATTCCCTACGGCAAGAACGAGTACGAGGCAGCCGGTGCACTGATCGGCGAGCCGGTGCAGGTGATCGAAGGCCCGATCACCGGGCTGCCCATCCCGGCGCATGCCGAGATCGCCTACGAGGGCTTCGTCTCACCGGGCGACAAGATCGACGAGGGCCCGCTCGGCGAATGGACCGGCTACTACTGCAGCGGCAAGTCACCGCAGCCGGTGATCCGCGTCGAGTCGATGCTGCACCGGAACGACCCTGTGCTGCTGGGCGTGGTGCCGGCGGTGCCGCCGAACGACGACAGCTACTACCGCGGCCACTTCCGGGCGGGCGCGGTCTGGCGCCAGCTCGAGGGCGCCGGCATCCCCGGCGTCACCGGTGTCTGGTCGCACGAGGCCGGCGGCGGCCGCTACTGGCTGACGGTGGCGGTGAAGCAGATGTACCCGGGACACTCGAAGCAGGTCGGGCTGGTCGCGGGACAGGTGCACGCGGCCGCCTACTGCAATCGCTACGTGGTGGTGGTCGACGACGACATCAACCCGGCCAACATGGATGAAGTGGTGTGGGCGATGTGCACCCGGGTCGACCCGCGCGAAGACGTCGAAATCCTGAAGGGCTGCTGGAGCACGCGGCTCGACCCGATGTCCTACCCGGAAGACCAGCCGGTGCTCAACTCGCGCATGGTGATCGATGCCTGCCGGCCGTGGATCAAGCGCGACACCTTCCCGGCGGTCGCGCGCTCGAGCGCGGGGCTGGACGCTCACATCCGCGAGAAGTTCGCACACGTCCTGCCCAAAGGCGCCTGACCACGACAGGAATCAGGGTCAGACACCGATTCCTGCCCGGGCAAAGCGCATGGGGGCGAAATCCGTGTCTGACCCTGATTAATCCGTGTCTGACCCTGATTCTCTTGGGGTCGGATCTACCCGCAGATCGCCTTGGGCAGCCACAACGCGATCTGCGGGTACATGTAGATCAGCCCGATGGCGAACACCCATGGGTGCGCACCACCGCGGAGCGCGCCCGCTGAAGACGGAGCAGCGATCACATGCAACCAACGGTTTCCCCTGTCGCGCCGGCGCGGACGCAGTCTGCCCTTCGGGTCCTGGTCGGCGCAGCCTTCCTCCTGTCCGTCCCCGCACCGGCCCTCGCGAACGAATGGGCGTCCTGCGTGAGGGAGCTGCGTACGATCGCCATCGGCAAGGGCATCGATGCACAGGTCTTCGACACGTCGCTGGCGGGGGTCGAGCCTGACGCAGATATCCTCAAGGCCTTCGACAACCAGCCGGAATTCACGATCCCGATCTGGGACTACCTGTCTGGACTGGTCGACGAGGAACGGGTAGCCGATGGCCGTGCGCTGATGGAGAAGTGGGCAGCAGTACTGGCCCAGGCGGAGGAGAAATTCGGCGTCGACCGCTTCGTGATCGCCGCCGTCTGGGGCGTCGAATCCGACTACGGTCGGATCATGGGCAAGCGGGAACTGGTGCGCTCGCTGACCACGTTGTCCTGCTCCGGTCGGCGCCAGGCGTTCTTCCGCGGCGAACTGCTGGCGACGCTGCGCATCGTGCAGAGCGGCGACATCCCGATCGGCTCGCTGGTCGGTTCCTGGGCCGGTGCATTCGGACAGACCCAGTTCATCCCGTCGACCTACCAGCGGCTCGCGATCGATTTCGACGGCGACGGTCGGCGCGACATCATCGGGTCGGTGCCCGATGCGCTGGGCTCCACTGCCAACTACCTGAAGCGTGCCGGCTGGGTCACCGGACAATCATGGGGATACGAGGTGCGGCTGCCGGCGGGCTACGCAGGTCCGGTCGGGCGGCGCACGAAGCAGGCGCTCACCCAGTGGAGCGAACTCGGCATCCGGCAGGCCGATGGCAGCGCGCTCACCGGTACCGGCCCGGCCGGCCTGCTGCTGCCCTCGGGCGCGAAGGGTCCGGCATTCATCGTGTTCCGCAACTTCGATGCGATCTTCGCCTACAACGCGGCCGAATCGTATGCGCTGGCCATCGCGCACCTCGCCGATCGGCTGCGCGGCGCGGGTGCTTTCCGCACGCCTTGGCCGACCGACGATCCGGGCATCGGCCGAGCCGAGCGCCGCGAGGTGCAGCAGCGCCTGCTCGACCGCGGCTTCGATGTCGGCGTGCCGGACGGTATCGTCGGCGCGCGCACGCGCACCGCGATCAGGGCGTTCCAGGCGTCGGCCGGACTGGCGCAGGACGGTCGCGCGGGCACCCGGGTCTTGCAGGCGTTGCGAGCGTCGACATCGAGCCCTGCCGTGGCACCGCTGCCGAAATGAGCGTACGTTGACACCATGAAACGCTCGTTCCGCAGCTTTCACGCATGATCACCGACGGCATCTCGCACGCGATCCAGCTGGCGGTCGCGCCGGTGTTCATGCTGACTGCCATTGCCGGACTGATCGGGGCGCTCGCCACGCGACTCGGCCGGATCATCGACCGCGCACGCAGCCTGGAAGAGCGCATCCGCGAGGGCAGGCTGGTCGACCAGCCCGCGGTCGAGGCCACCTACCTGGAACTGCGGCGGCTGAAGGTGCGCGGCCGCGTCGTCAACGCCTCGGTCGGCCTGCTTGCATTGGCGGCGATGATGATCGGCGCGACGGTGCTGTCGCTGTTCCTCGGCGAGACGACGGATTCCCGGATCAGCCCGCTGGTCTCGGTCACCTTCCTCTCCGGTGTCGTCTGTTTCGTGCTCGCGCTGGTCGGCTTCCTGCTGGAGACCCTGCTGGCCGGCTACACGCTGCGCTTCCGCGACCACCCGCCACTGGAGTGACTGCGCGGCCTAGGGCCGGGCGCGTGCCTGCTCGTACCACGAGGCATCGTAGTACTTCGACGGCGGTCCCATCTTCTTCTGCGGCACGCCGTAGCGCTCACGCAGCATGATCACGTTGCGCAGGCCCTGCAGGTCCATCTCGCCACTGCGCTGCAGCGCAGACGGGCCCCGCGTCATGCCGTCGATGCTGCCCAGCGCGGCAGCCTCGCCCACCTTCACCCGCGACGCCAGGATGCGCGCCGCTTCGCCGCGGTTCGCCGGATCGTAGATCCAGTCGATCGCCGAGCGCAGGGCCCGGATGTAGCCGACCATCGCCTTCGGGTTGTCACGGGCCCAGGCGCGATTGGCGATGCGCACGTTGGCCTGGTAGCCACCCAGCGTGGACACGCCCTCGCCGAGCAGGGCGAAACCTTCCTGCCGGGCCACGCCGGTGAACGGCTCGGTGATCAGCGCCGCCGCGAACTTGCCGTCGCGCAGCGACTGCAGCCGGGCGCGCGAGTTGCCCACGGCGACGAAGCGGACATCGGTGGGGCCGAGCCCGCCCTTCTCCAGCATGTAGCGCAGTACGAAGGCATAACCGGTGGACAGCGAGTCGAGTGCGAGGTCGCGGCCCTTGAGGTCGGCGATGGTACGGATCTCGGGCAGCGCGAACAGCGACAGTTCGGCCGAAGAAATGCCCATGAAGGCCACCATGTCAGGCTCGCGGTCGAGCTTCGCGGTGCCCTGCCCCTCCTGGTAGGCGATCAGGTTGTCGATGGCGGTGCTTGCGACATGGAACTTGCCGGCCACCAGGCTGCTGATCTGGAAGCCGGAGTTGGGCGTTGCGGTGATGTTCACCGCCAGTCCCTCGCGCGCGAAGAACCCCTTTTCCTGGGCGACATAGGACGGCATCGCATTGGCGCCGGCGAACACGATCACCTCGATCGGCTGCAGCGGCGTGGCCGCCCTGGCCAACCCTGCAAACCCGGCACCGAAGGGCGCCAGGGCAAGGGACGCTGCAAGCGCGAGTGTCCTGCGCCGCTCACTGTGGATCGTCGGTTGCATCCGCTCGGTCATGGCTCCTCCGTCCGGCGCCTGGCGCCTGTTGATGGATGGCCCCAAGCGTAACGCTTTATCACCTGGCCGGAACCGAAGCGTCCTACCCGGACTGCGCGCGCGGGCGGCACGGTCGCGCAGTTCCGGCCCGGGAGCGGAAAGCCACCGTCGAGCGCAGGGCGGGCGACAGACTTCGGCTGGTCGGGCGGGTCAGCGGTCGACGCGCACACCGGCCGCCTTGATCACGCGGCCCCACCTTGCGATCTCGTCCTTGATGAATGCGCTGAACTGCTCCGGCGTCGACGACCGCGCTTCGCCGCCGGCAGCCGTGATGCGGTCGCGTACCTCGGGGGATTCGACGGCGGCGATCGTCTCCTTGCTCAGCCGGGCAACGACCGTCTTCGGCAGCCCGGCCGGCCCGCCGATGCCCGCCCAGCTGGTCGAGCGGAAGCCCTTGTAGCCGGATTCGTCCATCGTCGGCACGTCGGGCAGTTGCGGCGACCGCTTCTCGCTGCCCACCGCCAGCGCCTGGATACGACCGCCCTTGATGTGCCCGAGGCTCGCCGGCATGTTGACGAACATGAAGTCGAGCCGGCCGCCGAGCATGTCGGCGATCGCCGGGCCACTGCCGTTGAACGGCACATGGGTCGGATCGATCTTCGCCACGCTCTTGAACAGTTCGAGCGTCAGGTGCGGCGTGGAGCCGATGCCGGTCGACGCTGCATTGGTCGCGTTCGGCTTCGAACGTACCAGGGCGACGAGCTCCGCCACCGTCTTCGCACCCTTGCTGCTGGTGACCAGCACGTTGGGCGTGGTGCCGATCAGGCCGATCGGGATGAAATCGCGATCGGTATCGAACGGCAGCTTCGACACCAGGTTGAGGTTCAGCGAAAACCCGGTCGACAGCGTGACCAGGGTATGGCCGTCCGGCACCGCCTTGGCGACGATGCTGTAGGCGAGCGCGCCGGCCGCACCCGGCCGGTTGTCCATCACCATCGGCTGGCCGAGCGCATCGCTCATCTTCGGCGCCACTGCCCGGACCAGCTGGTCGGACAGCCCGCCTGCGGAGAAGTCGACGATCATCCGGATCGGACGGTTCGGGTAGGCCTCGGTTGCGCGCGACTGTGCGTGCACCTCACCAGGCGGCATGCCCACCGCCATGGCGGCAAGCATCGGGACGACGGTCGTCGCGAGGAGCGTCGGGACGCTCGTCACGCGGCGAGCATGGCCGGTTGCGCATTCGTTCGCTTGCCGCATGGTGGTGCCCTCCGTGAGGTCAGAACGGGATGTCGTCCTCGAAATCGTCGAAACCCGCACCGCCCCCCTTGCCCGCGGCCGCGGCCGGCTTGCCACGCGGCGCGTTGCCTCCCCCGCCGCCGCCGGATGAGCGCGGCGAATCACCGTCGCCCATCGAGTCGCCACCGCCCATCCGGTCGCCGCCCGGTGCGCCGGCACCACCGCGGCTGCCCAGCAACTGCATGCTGTCGGCAACGATCTCGGTCGTGTAGCGCTCGATGTTCTCCTTGTCGGTCCACTTGCGCGTACGCAGCCGGCCCTCGATGTAGACCGGCGAACCCTTCTTCAGGTATTCGCCGGCGACTTCGGCCAGGCGGTTACGCAGCGTGACCCGGTGCCACTCGGTCTCTTCCTTCTTGTCGCCGGACGCCTTGTCTTTCCACGAATAGGTCGTGGCCAGGTTCAGGTTGCACAGCGCATTGCCATCGGGCATGTATCGCACTTCGGGGTCACGGCCGAGGTTGCCGACCAGGATTACCTTGTTCACAGATGCCATTGGATTCCTCCGCTACGGGCGTGGTGTTGGGTGATCAGGCCTTGGTGGGATGGACGTTGCGGATGTCGCCGGCACTCGCGCGCAATCCGTCCGGATCGCCCGCGCAGGCGCTACCGGCGGAGCGGCCCGGCACATGCATGCCGCGCGCGATGACCAACCATGCGGCGGTCAGCAGCGTGCCGAACCAGAGCACGGCAGCCAGGCCTGCAGTCTGCGCGAGGATGCCGCCGACTGCGCCTCCCAGAAAGATCCCGAGAAACTGGATACTGCTGTATACCCCGATTGCCGTCCCGCGCAAGGGACGCGGTGCCAGTCGAGAGACAAGCGACGGCAGCAGCGCCTCTAGTACATTGAATCCAATGAAAAAAGCGGTCAGCGCGATCCCGGTGCCGAGCACCGAGTCGAGCGTCAGCAGGAAGCCACCGAGCGAGGCCAGCATGAGCGCGACACTCGCGAGGAACACCTGCTTCAGGCGCTGGCGGCCCTCGGCGTAGCCGATCGCCGGCACCAGTGCGGCAAAGCTGGCCAGCATCGCGGGCCAGTAGACATGCCAGTGTGCGGCGACCGGCATGCCGGCATCGCGCAGCGACACCGGCACCACGAGGAACAGTGCAGTCAGCAGCGCATGGAGCACCAGCACGCCGAAGTTGAGCCGTCGCAGATCCGGGTTGGCGAAGACCGCGCGCAGGTCAGTCCAGAAGCGGCTGCGCACTGACTGCCGGGCATCGGCATCCGTGGCGGTGCCGGCGTCGACCGGCACCTCGGACGGATCAGGCACCAGCCAGCGCACGATCCCGACCGCGAGCAGGGCCAGCACCCCGGTCATCGCGAAGATGCCGCTGACACCGATCGCGGCATTGAGCAGCGGCCCGGCGATCAGCGATGCAGCGAAGGCGATGCCGATCGTCGAGCCGATGATGGCCATCGCCTTCGAGCGCTGCGAGTCGCGGGTGAGGTCGGCGGTCAGCGCGATCACCACCGCCGAGATCGCGCCCGCCCCCTGCAGCGTGCGACCCAGGATGACCAGCCAGATGCCGGAGGCCGAGGCCGCGACGAAGCTGCCCAGCGCGAACAGCGCAAGGCCTGCGTACATGACCGGCTTGCGGCCGTAACGGTCCGACGCCCAGCCGAACGGAATCTGCAGGATCGCCTGTGTCAGGCCGTAGATGCCTATCGCGATGCCGATCAGGACCAGGTTGCCGCCACCGTGCAGGTGCTCTGCATGCACCGCGAACACCGGCAGGATGATGAACAGCCCGAGCATGCGCAGCCCGTACAACGCGGACAAGGCCAGGCTCGCACGCCATTCGAAGGCATTCATCGACAGGCCGGAGGCGCGGTTGGGCAGGCGTTGAAGGTCAATGGGGACGTACGGCGTGATGACTCGGTTATAGTAACAGGTTGCCTTTTTCATACGGCGTTGCGGGCAGGGCGGGCATGGCAGGCGAAACGAACACCGGAAGCACACGAATCACCGGAACGTCCGGAACGAGAACGTCCGGAACGGACTTCATCCGCATCCGGGGCGCACGCACGCACAACCTGAGGAACGTGAACCTCGACCTGCCGCGCAACCAGCTGGTGGTCATCACCGGCCTGTCGGGCTCGGGCAAGTCGTCGCTCGCGTTCGACACGCTCTATGCCGAAGGCCAGCGGCGCTATGTCGAGTCGCTTTCGGCCTATGCCCGCCAGTTCCTGCAGGTGATGGAAAAGCCCGACGTCGACCTGATCGAGGGCCTGTCGCCCGCGATCTCGATCGAGCAGAAATCGGGTAGCCACAACCCGCGCTCGACCGTCGGCACGATCACCGAGATCCACGACTACCTGCGCCTGCTCTATGCCCGGGCGGGCCAGCCGTTCTGCCCGGAGCACGATGCGCCGCTGGCTGCGCTAAGCGTGGCGCAGATGGTCGACCATGTGCTGGCGTTGCCGGCCGAGACCGGCCTGATGATCCTCGCCCCGCTACTGGCCGACCGCAAGGGCGAGCAGCGAGAACTGCTGTCCGAATTGCGGGCACAGGGGTTCGTGCGGGTGCGCGTCGACGGCGAGGTGTTCGATCTCGATGAAGCACCGAAGCTCGCCAGGAACCGCAAGCATACGGTGGACATCGTGGTGGACCGGCTCAAGGTGCGAGACGACCAGCGCCAGCGGCTGGCCGAATCGTTCGAGATGGCACTGCGCCATGCCGATGGCCGCGCGATCGCACTCGAGATCGACTCCGGCCGCGCGCACCTCTTTTCGGCACGCTTCGCGTGTCCGGTCTGCGGTTGGTCGATCCCGGAACTCGAACCGCGGCTGTTCTCGTTCAACAACCCGGTCGGCGCATGTACCCGCTGCACCGGTCTGGGCACCGAGCCCTTCTTCGACCCGCGCCGGGTAGTCGCCTTCCCCGAGCTGTCACTGGCCTCGGGCGCGATAAAGGGCTGGGACCGCCGCAACGCGTTCTTCTTCCAGATGCTCCAGAGCCTCGCCAGGCACTACGCATTCGATCTCGAGGCGCCGTTCGACTCGCTGCCCGAGGACGTACGGACGAAGATCCTGTTCGGCTCGGGCGAAGAGACGATCCGCTTCCACTACCCGGCCGAAAAGGGCGCGAAGCAGCACCGCGAACATCCATTCGAGGGGATCGTACCCAACCTCGAGCGCCGGTACCGCGAGACAGAATCGCCGGTGGTCCGCGACGAACTTGCCCAGTACCAGAGCGTGCGCGCCTGCCCAGACTGCGGCGGGACCCGACTGCGCAAGGAGGCGCGCTGCGTGCGCATCGCCGGGCGCGCGATCTACGACATCGGGCACATGCCGCTGCGCGAGGCGGTGGAGTTCTTCGACACACTCGAACTGGAGGGTGCGCGGCAGGCGATCGCCGAGCGCATCAACCGCGAGATCGGCAACCGGCTGGGGTTCCTGGTCAACGTCGGTCTCGACTACCTGTCGCTCGACCGTTCCGCCGACACCCTGTCCGGCGGCGAGGCCCAGCGTATCCGTCTGGCCAGCCAGGTCGGGTCGGGCCTGACCGGCGTCATGTACGTGCTCGACGAACCGTCGATCGGGCTGCACCAGCGCGACAACGAGCGGCTGCTCGGCACCCTCGCGCACCTGCGCGACATCGGCAACTCGGTGATCGTCGTCGAGCACGACCAGGACGCGATCCTGTCGGCCGATTACGTGGTCGACATGGGCCCCGGCGCCGGGGTGCACGGCGGCCTGGTGGTGGCCGAAGGCACGCCGGCTCAGGTGAAGGCCAACCCCGACTCGATAACCGGACTCTACCTGTCCGGACGGCGCGCCATCGCGGTCCCGGTCCGGCGCAACCAGCCACAGCGCGGCCAGTGGCTTACCCTGTCCGGCGCGCGCGGCAACAACCTGCAGGCCGTGACGCTGGAACTGCCGGCCGGACTGTTCGTCTGCATCACCGGCGTCTCGGGGTCAGGCAAGTCGACGCTGGTGAACGATACGCTGTACCCCGCAGTCAACCAGCATGTGAACCACCTGCCGCCAGGCACCGGCACCGAGCCAGCGCCATTCGACACGATCGACGGGCTGCACCTGTTCGACAAGGTGGTGAACGTCGACCAGAGCCCGATCGGTCGTACACCGCGCTCGAATCCCGCTACGTATACAGGCCTGTTCGCACCGATCCGCGACCTTTTCGCCGGCGTCCCGGAATCACGGGCCCGAGGCTATGGTCCAGGGCGCTTCTCGTTCAACGTCAAGGGTGGCCGCTGCGAGGCCTGCCAGGGCGACGGCGTGATCAAGGTCGAGATGCACTTCCTGGCCGACATCTACGTGCCTTGCGATGTCTGTCATGGCAGCCGCTACAACCGCGAAACGCTCGAGATCCGCTACAAGGGTGCCAGCGTGAGCGATGTCCTCGCGATGACGGTCGAGCAGGCTGCCAGCTTCTTCAGCGCGGTACCGATGATCGCTCGCAAGCTGCGCACGCTCGCCGATGTCGGGCTCGGCTACATCGGTCTCGGCCAGAGCGCGACCACGCTGTCGGGCGGCGAAGCGCAGCGGGTGAAGCTTGCGCTCGAACTGTCCAAACGGGATACCGGGCGCACCCTCTACATCCTGGACGAACCGACCACTGGCCTGCATTTCCACGATGTCGACCTGCTGCTGAAGGTACTGCATCGACTGCGAAACCACGGCAACACTGTCGTCGTGATCGAACATAACCTCGATGTGATCAAGACCGCCGACTGGGTAGTGGACCTCGGTCCTGAAGGCGGTTCGGGCGGCGGACGCATCGTCGCTACGGGTACGCCGGAAACGATCGCGGCGAGTGCGACAAGCCAGACCGGCCGCTACCTCGCACCGCTGCTCGGGATCACCAACGATCGCTCTGCAGTCCTTGCACCCGGTGCCGGACTGGTTGCCGCCACGGGGTGATTCAGCGACCACCAGCCCCCGGCAGATGCCGACGGGCTGGCCGCCGCGCTTACTGCGCGTCGGTAACCGACGCTTCAGGCTGGTCCATCAACATGACCAATGCCATCGGCGCATTGTCGCCCTGGCGGAAGCCAGCCTTCAGGATGCGCAGATAGCCGCCGTTGCGGGTGGCGTAGCGCGGCCCGAGTTCATCGAACAGCTTCACCACCATGTCGCGATCGCGCAAGCGATTGAACGCAAGCCGGCGGTTGGCGACGGTCGCGGTCTTGGCCAGGGTGATCAGAGGCTCCGCCACGCGGCGCAGTTCCTTGGCCTTCGGCAGGGTCGTCTGGATCGTCTCGTGCTTGAGCAGCGAGTTGGTCATGTTACGCAGCATCGCCAGCCGGTGGCTGGTGGTGCGGTTCAATTTTCGCAGGCCTTGACGGTGACGCATGGCGATACCTCAGTACGGCAGATGATGTTCGTTTCGAAGCCGGGGGAGTGTCCGGCGAGTCAGTTTCGGGAGTCAGTGCCCGGCAACTTTCTCGAGTCCGACCGGCGGCCAGTTCTCGAGTTTCATGCCGAGCATGAGGCCACGCGAAGCAAGAACTTCCTTGATCTCGTTCAGCGACTTGCGGCCCAGGTTCGGCGTCTTCAGCAGTTCGGTCTCGGTGCGCTGGATCAGATCACCGATGTAATAGATGTTCTCGGCCTTCAGGCAGTTGGCCGAGCGAACCGTGAGTTCGAGGTCATCGACCGGGCGGAGCAGGATCGGATCGACCGCCGGCTCTTTACGGTCGTCACGCGCACCCGGGGTGCCCTGCAGGTCCGCGAACACCGCGAGCTGGTCGACGAGTACGCGTGCCGCATAGCGGATCGCCTCTTCCGGCTCGATGACACCATTGGTCTCGATGTCGATGATCAGCTTGTCGAGGTCGGTGCGCTGCTCGACGCGGGCGCTCTCGACCGCATAGCTGACGCGATGCACCGGGCTGAATGACGCGTCGAGCAGGATGCTGCCGATAGCGCGGCCTTCGCGCGCCGCCGGACGCGACGATGCCGGCACATAGCCGCGGCCCTTCTCGACCTTGATGGTCATCTCGAGCTTGCCACCGGGAGTCAGGTGGGCAATCACGTGCTGGGGATTGATGATCTCCACGTCGTGGCCGACTGCGATGTCGCTGGCCGTTACCGCACCCGCGCCGGTCTTGTTGAGCGTCAGCGTCACATCGTCGCGCTCGTGCAGCTTGAACACGATCCCCTTGAGGTTCAGCAGGATGTCGACCAGGTCTTCCTGCACGCCGTCCAGGGCCGAGTACTCATGCAGCACGCCCGTGATGTGGACTTCGGTGGCGGCATAACCGGGCATGCTCGACAGCAGCACGCGGCGCAGCGCGTGGCCGAGCGTATGCCCATAGCCACGCTCGAACGGCTCCATCGTGATCTTCGCCTGCACGGCCGACACCGGTTGTACATCGATGATGCGCGGCTTCAGGAAGCTGCTTTGCATGAATTGACCTCTCGACCGGAAAAGATGGCGACGCGGGTTCCTGCGTGACGCACGCAGGAACCGGGCCGCGAACTGGAGCTTGTATATGCGGTACTGCAGTACTGCGGGGACGGCAGCGCACGAGGGGGCGGGAACGCTTCCCGGCCCGCCGCGCGCGCAGGTCGATTACTTCGAGTAGAGCTCGACGATCAACGATTCGTTGATCGTGCTGGGCAGGTCGGTACGGGACGGAATGCTCTTGAAAACGCCCTTGCCTTCCTTGCCGTCGACCGACAGCCACTCGGGCACGCCGCGCTGTTCGACGGCTTCCATCGCCGCCTTCACCCGCAGTTGCTCGCGCGCACCGGCGGACAGCCCGATGACGTCGCCCGGACGGACCTGGAACGAAGGGATGTTCACGCGACGGCCGTTGACCGTCACGCCGTTGTGCCGCACGACCTGCCGTGCTTCGCTGCGCGAGGCACCAAAGCCCATGCGGAACGCCACGTTGTCGAGGCGGCACTCGAGCAGCGCGAGCAGGTTCTGGCCCGTGATGCCCTTGCGGCGATCGGCTTCCGCGTAGGTGCGCCGGAACTGGCGCTCGAGGATGCCGTAGATCCGGCGCACCTTCTGCTTTTCACGCAGCTGGAGCGCATAGTCGGACATGCGGTTCTGCTTCTGGCCGTGCTGGCCCGGGGGATTCGTGCGGCGCTCGATCGAGCACTTGTCGGTGAAGCACTTCTCGCCCTTCAGGAAGAGCTTTTCGCCTTCGCGACGGCACTGGCGGCATTTCGGATCGGTATTGCGGGCCACGGTATGTGTCTCCTGGTCAGACGCGACGGCGCTTGGGCGGGCGGCAACCGTTGTGCGGCACCGGAGTCACGTCCGAGATGCTGAGAATCTTGAAGCCGACGGCGTTGAGCGCACGTACGGCCGACTCGCGGCCCGGTCCCGGGCCCTTGATGCGGACTTCGAGGTTCTTGACGCCGCACTCCTGCGCGGCCCGCCCTGCCTGCTCGGCGGCGATCTGCGCAGCAAACGGCGTGCTCTTGCGCGAGCCCTTGAAGCCGGAGCTTCCGGTGGACGCCCACGACAGCGCATTGCCCTGCCGGTCGGTGATCGTCACGATCGTGTTGTTGAACGACGCGTGGATGTGTGCAACACCCTCGGCGATGTTCTTCTTGACCTTCTTGCGGGTCCGCGTTGCGGTCTTAGCCATATCTATCGAATCCTTTTAACCCGGCTTGCCGGACGTCGCCCGGATTGCCTTGCGCGGACCCTTGCGGGTACGTGCGTTGGTACGGGTGCGTTGCCCGCGAACCGGCAGGCCGCGGCGATGCCGCAGACCACGGTAGCAGCCGAGGTCCATCAGCCGCTTGATGCTCATGTTCACCTCGCGGCGCAGATCGCCCTCGACAGTGAACCTGCCGACGTGGTCACGGAGCTTGTCCATCTCCGCGTCGGTGAGTTCCTTCATCTTCGTGGTGGGTTTGATCCCCGAAGCTTCGCAGATCGCCTTCGACCGGGAAGGGCCGATGCCATAGATCGAAGTCAGGGCCACCACCACGTGCTGATGGTTGGGAATGTTTACGCCAGCAATACGAGCCATGCGATTGTGCTCAGAACGAAAAACCGCTGATTATATCCGCCGGAAGCATCTGTAGCAACATGAGGATGCCTGATGCTCCGGACGGGCCTGAGGGTCGAGCCGTTGAAGCCTGGCTCAACCCTGGCGCTGCTTGTGCCGCGGATCCGTGCAGATGACCCGAACCACACCGTGGCGCCGGATGACCTTGCACTTGCGGCAAATCTTCTTTACGGAAGCCTGTACTTTCATGTTGACCCCTGGAGGAAGCTGTCTGGACTGCAGGCCGCACGGGCGACCTTCTGCTGATCTTCTGGATTGCTGGGTTGAAGCCGGCGCCCGCCCGACTCAGCGTGCGCGGAACGTGATCCGCGCGCGGGAGAGATCGTACGGACTGACCTCTACCGTCACCTTGTCGCCCGGGAGGATACGGATGTAGTGCATCCGCATCTTCCCGGAGATGTGCGACAGGACCACGTGCCCGTTCTCGAGCTTCACGCGGAACGTCGCGTTGGGCAGTGTCTCGAGGACCTCGCCCTGCATCTGAATCGTTTCTTCCTTCGCCATCCGGTC
>CANGXU010000058.1 GCA_947457885.1 Betaproteobacteria bacterium | reverse complement strand
GGCGTGATGGGCCGCGGCGTGGCGAAGACCTTCGCGCTGGCCGGCTTCGACACCATGGTCCGGTCGGCACGCGCCGCGTCCATCACCGACCTGCCCGACGGCGTGACCGCTGTCGCCACGCTGCCAGCGAAAGCGCCCGATCTGATCATCGAACTGGTGCCCGAGATCGTCGCCACCAAGCAGCAGGTGTTCGCCGATGTCGAGGCCGCCTACGAGGGGCAGGACTACCTCCTCGGCACCGGGACCTCGGGGCTCGACCTCGTCGAGCTGGCGAAGACGCTGAAGCATCCCGAGAAGTTCCTCGGCATCCACTACTTCATGCCGGCCGATACCGCGCCGGTCGTCGAGGTGATGGGCGGGCCAGCCTCGTCGCGCGAGTCGGTCGACGTCACCGCCGACGCGCTGCGCCGTTCGGGCAAGGAGACGGTCGTGCTGTACAAGCCGATCATCGGCTTCCTGGTGAACCGGCTGCAGCATGCAATCCTGAACGAGGCCTACTACCTCATCGAGGCGGGCGTGGCGGATGCGGCTGCGATCGACCACGCCGCACGCAGGCTGCTGGCGCCGCGCATGGTGCTGAACGGCCTGATCCAGCAGAAGGACATCAGCGGGCTGAAGATCCACGCCGAGGCGCAGGCGTCGATCGTGCCGGCGCTGTTCCACACCAACGTCGCCAACCCGATGCTGCAGGCGATGGCCCGGCGCGGCGAGACCGGGCTGGCTGCCGGCAAGGGCTTCTACGACTGGTCCGGTTGCGATACCGATGCGGTGCGCAAGCAGGCTTCCTCGCAGCTGTCCGCGCTGCTGAAGTTCATCGACAACGACCTGCCGAAGTCGCTGCCGGCCACCGAGCCGAAGCCGCGCGATCCCCGGCAGCCGGGGTGACCGACGGCGGCATCGCTCGCGCCCGGGAAGTCCTGGGCCGGGTGTTCGGCTATCGGGAGTTCCGCGGCCACCAGCAGGAGATCATCGGCCACCTGGTCGACGGAGGCGATGCGCTGGTGCTGATGCCCACCGGCGGCGGCAAGTCCCTGTGCTACCAGATCCCTTCGATCGTGCGCGACGGTGCTGGCGTGGTGGTGTCGCCGCTGATCGCGCTGATGCAGGACCAGGTCGATGCGCTGAAGCTGGCTGGCGTGAACGCGGCATTCCTCAATTCGTCGCTCGATGCGCGCTCGGCACGCGAGGTGGAACAGGCCTTCGAGGCAGGTGACCTCGACCTCCTCTATGTCGCGCCGGAACGGCTGCTCACCGACCGCTTCCTCGCGCTGCTCGAGCGCTCCAGGGTCGCGCTGTTCGCGATCGACGAGGCGCACTGCGTGTCGCAGTGGGGGCACGACTTCCGGCCGGAGTACATACAACTGTCGGTGCTGCACGAACGTTTTCCGTCGATCCCGCGCATCGCGCTGACGGCGACCGCCGATGCGATCACCCGGCAGGAGATCCTGGACCGGTTGGGCCTGAACGACTCGCGCGTGTTCGTGTCGAGCTTCGACCGGCCGAACATCCGCTACCGGGTGGTCGAGAAGGACGCCGCGCGGGAACAGCTCGGCCGCTTCCTGAAGGACGGGCACGAGGGCGCAGCCGGAATCGTCTACTGCCAGTCGCGGCGCAAGGTCGACGAGACCGCAGTCTGGCTCTCAGGCGTGGGCGTCAATGCCCTGCCCTACCATGCCGGGCTCGATGCGGACGTGCGGCGCCTGCACCAGCAGCGCTTTCTGCGCGAAGACGGCATCGTCATGGTGGCCACCGTCGCCTTCGGCATGGGCATCGACAAGCCCGACGTGCGCTTCGTCGCCCACCTCGACCTGCCGCAGAGCCTCGAGGGCTACTACCAGGAGACCGGCCGCGCCGGACGCGATGGCGAGGCTTCCGAAGCCTGGCTCGCCTACGGCCTGTCCGACGTCGTGCTGCTCCGCAACCGCATCGACGAATCGGGCTCGCCCGACGAGGTCAAGCGCATCGAGCGCCAGAAGCTCGATGCGATGCTCGGCTACTGCGAAACCACGCAATGCCGGCGCCGGGTGCTGCTCGACTATTTCGGCGAGACGCTGGATGCCGACTACCAGTGCGGCAACTGCGACAACTGCCTGGAGCCGCCGGAGACCATCGACGGCACCGTGCCCGCGCAGAAGCTGCTGTCGGCCGCGCTGCGCACCGGCCAGCGCTTCGGCGCCGGCCACCTGATCGACCTGCTGCTCGGCAAGTCGACGCCACGTATGGTGCAGTTCGGCCACGACAAGCTGCCGACCTTCGCGATCGGCACCGAGTTCGACGACATGGGCTGGCGTGCCGTGGCACGGCAACTCATCGCCGCCGGCTACCTGCAAGCGAATGCGGAACGTTTCGGCGCGCTGCAGCTGACCGAGTCGGCGCGCGCACTGCTCAAGGGCGAAGTCGAGATCCGCATCCGCAAGGTGTCGCGGCGCAAGGCAACCGGCCGCGACCGCGCCACGAAGGCGCGGCGCAGTGCCCAGTTGCCGGCCGGCGTCGACGCCGCGCTGCTCGAGGCACTGCGCGCCTGCCGCCGCCGGCTGGCCGCCGAGCAGGGGGTACCGGCCTATGTCGTGTTCCACGATGCAACGCTGGTCGAAATGGCGATGCTGCATCCGCAGACGGCCGAAGACCTGCGCCAGGTCAGCGGCGTGGGCGACACCAAACTCGCGCGCTACGGCGAGGCATTCCTCGAGACGCTGCGCGCCGCCTGAGTGCGTCGGGCGGGTTGCAGTATAGTCGTCGGGACAGGCACCGCCGGTCGGCGGACCCCGCGAACAGGAGCAGTAACCGATGGACGTCAGACCGCTCAGCCACGACTTCGGCGCAGAAGTGATCGGCATCTCCCTCGCCGATGTGGCAGACCCGGGAGCGCGCGGCGACGAAGCCTACGCATTGGTGCGCGCCGCGTTCGAGGAATACTCGGTACTGCTCTTCCGCAACCAGGAGATCACCGACGAACTTCAGATCGCCTACTCGCGCCGATTCGGCCCCCTGGAGGTCGCGAAGGTCGCATCGCTGGGCGAAGGCACGCCCTTCAGCATCCTGACCAACGTCGACCGCGCTACCGGCAAGCTGGTGGCGCCCGACCACAAGGAATCGCTGCGCGCGAAGGCCAACCAGCTCTGGCACACCGACAGCTCGTTCAAGCAGCATCCGGCGCTGGCCTCGGTGCTTTCGGCACGCATCATCCCGCCGGCCGGGGGCGAGACCCAGTTCGCCTCCCAGCGCGCGGCCTGGGACCGGCTGTCCGAGACGACCAGGACGAAGCTCTTCGACGCATGCGTCTGGCACGACTATGCGCATTCGCGCGGGCAGATTGCTCCGCACCTGGCCTCCGAGCGCGAGCGCGCCGCGATGCCGCCAGCCTGCTGGCGCATCCGCTGGCGCAACCCGGTCAATGGCCGCGATTCGTTCTACCTCGCCTCGCACGCGTATGCGATCGAGGGCCAGCCCGAACCGGAATCGAAGGCACTGCTCGCCGAACTCATGGAACACATCACTGACCCGGCGCACACGTACACACACGCCTGGCAGGCCGGCGACGTGGTGATGTGGGACAACCGCGCGACGATGCACCGCGGACGGCCATGGCCTGCCGGTGAACATGCCCGGCTGATGATGCGCACCACGATCAGCGCGTCGGATGCAGACGGGGTGGCCGGCACCCGGCCACCGGTGGAACCGGCTACGGCCTGACCCGGTATCGGCGCAGCTGCCCTGGCAGGCCGCCAGGGCAGCCGAACTCAGCGCAGCCGGGCGATCAGGCTCGACGTATCCCAGCGCCGGCCGCCGGCCTGCTGCACGTCGGCATAGAACTGGTCGACCAGCGCCGTCACCGGCAGCAGCGCACCGTTGCGTCTGGCTTCGTCGAATACGAGCCCGAGATCCTTGCGCATCCAGTCTACCGCGAACCCGAACTCGAACTTGCGCTCGACCATCGTCCGGCCGCGGTTGTCCATCTGCCAGCTCTGCGCCGCGCCCTTGCCGATCACCGCCAGCACGGCATTCATGTCGAGGCCGGCACGCTGGCCGAACGCGATGGCTTCGGACAGACCCTGCACCAGCCCGGCGATGGCAATCTGGTTCACCATCTTCGCCAGCTGGCCGGAGCCGCTCGGACCGAGAAGGGTCACCGCCTGCGCGAACGCACCGGCCACCGGCGCGATGGCGTCGAAGGTCGCCTGAGCCCCGCCGCACATCACGGTGAGCATCCCGTTCACCGCCCCGGCCTGGCCACCGGACACCGGTGCGTCGATGAAGCCCAGCCCCTTCGCCACCGCCAGCGCGGACAGCTCGCGCGCGATATCCGCCGATGCGGTGGTGTGGTCGACGAAGATCGCGCCGGCCTTCATGCCGGCGAATGCGCCGGAGGTGCCGTCGCCGACGACCACGGACCGAAGATCGTCGTCGTTGCCAACGCAGGCGAACACGATGTCGGCCCCGGCTGCCGCCGCCGCAGGCGTCGCAGCGGACTCACCGCCGTATTCGGCCGCCCACTGCGCCGCCTTCGCCGCAGTACGGTTGTAGACCGTGACCGAGTGTCCGGCGCGCGCCAGGTGCCCTGCCATCGGATAGCCCATCACGCCCAGGCCTAGGAAGGCCACCTTGCGCGACGGTACGGCTGCATAGGTCTTCGCCATGGTCAGAGCGCCCTCTGGTACTTTCGCACCTTCGATTCGTCCACCTCGACGCCGAGCCCGACGCCGCCGGGCACCTCTGCATGGCCCTCGACCACGCGCAGCGGCCGCGTGACGATGTCGTCGGCAAGGTACTGGTTGGTGATCGACAGGCCCCAGTCGAGGCCGGGCAGCGCCGCGGCCAGGTGCAGCACGCCGGCGATGCCGATGCTCGACTCGGCGACCTTGTTCGCCAGGTTGACGCGCATGCCGAGCTTCGCGCACAGCACGCCCGCATCGAACACCTCGCGCATGCCGCCCAGCTTTATCGTCTTCAGGCTCACGCCGCTGGCCGCCTTCATGTCGTGGTGGCGCTGGATGTCCTCGGGGCCGTGCAGGCCTTCATCGGCACCGATCAGCACCCTGCTCGCCGCAGCGACCTTCGCCATCCCGGCGAGATCCTTCGAGCGCACCGGCTGTTCGAAGAAGTCCAGGCGCGAATCCTTCACGACATCGACGTATGCCAGCGCACCGTCGACCGTGTAGCCCTGGTTCGCGTCGGAGGAAATCAGGTTGCCGTCGCCGAGCACGTCGCAGATCGCCAGCGAGCGGCGCGCATCGTCGGCCGCCTCGCCGGTGCCGACCTTGATCTTGTACGCAACAAAGCCGGCCGCCTTGCGTGCCTTCGACTCCGCCACGTCGCCTTCGGTCGAACCCGTGCCGATCAGCCATAGCACCGCCATGCGCTCGCGGCGCTGGTCGCCGAACAGCTTCCACGCCGGGATCCCGGCGGCCTTGGCGGTCAGGTCCTGCAGCGCCATCTCGATCGCCGACTTCGCGGCGTGGTTGCCGTAGAGCGCGAACTCCCAGTGCGACGCGAGGGCATGCAGGTCCTCGACGTTGCGGCCTTCGGTCGCGGGGGCGAGGTAGCGCACCGCAGCGACCATGCTCTCGACCGTCTCGCCAGTCATGTGCGGCGCCGAAGCGGCCTCGCCCCAGCCGACGCTGCCATCGGCCGCCTCGATGCGTACCAGCAGGTTGTCGGCGGTGCGGATCTCGACGCCGGCCATCTTCATCGGCTTGGCCATCGGCAGGCTGACCGCGATCGCCTCGATGCGCTTGATCTTCAGCATGGGACTCCTCCAGTGTTGAACGGTTGTGGCAATGGAATGGCCGGCAGGGCCCTGCTCAGCCCCGGCGTGGCTTGCGCGGCTCGCGCTGTACATCCATCGTGTAGGTGAACCGGTGTTCGGGATGCACGGTCACCGAGTTCTCGAAGTTCTCGCCGCTGGCGCCGAAGTAGCGGCGCACGAAGGTCAGCGCCGGCGTGCCGCTGGCCACCTTAAGCGGCCGCGCGAGCCGGGTAGGTATGCGGCTGGCGAAGATCTCGAACCGTGCACGCACGGTCGGTTCGCCGAAGATCCGCTCTACCTGCTGGTACACATGAGTCTGCGCGTGGTCGACCGCGTCGACCACCTTGCTGTAGCGCGGCAGCAGGTAGATGTCGGTCCAGCCCAGCGGCTCGGGGCCGGAATTCGTACGCCGGATCGCGCTGATCCGGAACCAGCGGGTACCCACCTCGCAGGCGAGCAGTTGCGCGAGCGGCTTGTCCGCGACCACCAGCCGGCTGCTCACGTTCTCGCGGAACGTGTCCGGCGGATAGTTCATCAGTTCCTCGACGTTCTTCACGCTCTGCGTGAAGGCGGTCGGCGTCTCCGAGGCGACCACCACCGACCCGGCGCCCGGACGACGCACCAGCAGGCCGCGCTCGGTGATCGTGCGCAGCGCCTCGCGTACGGTGTAGCGGCTGGCTTCGAAGCGCTTGCAGAGTTCGACCTCGGGCGGCAGCAGTCCGCCAACCGGCAACACCCCGGAACGGATCTCCTCGATCAGTCGCTGGGTGATCACCTGGTACAGGGGTGCCGCAGCGCGGCCGCGCGCCTGGGCGGCCCGCTTCGATCGTTCGCCGTCGACTGGGGATTCCACGACTGTGTTGCTCCACTGGAGACGCTTCACTGACGCCCGTCCGATGGTAACATTTGTCCGGACAAAAACGCCCGGTGGGGTCACATCCACCCCACGCGGACCAACCTGGCTCAACCACCCATCACAGGGGAGACGGAAGCAATGGCAACGAGCGGTACCAAGGCCACCAAGGTCACCAATGCGAAGAAATCGGGCAAGGCCAAACCCACGGTCGCGACGGCGCGCGCGCGCAAGTACACCGACATCCTGTTCGAAGTGAAGGACCAGGTCGCCTGGATCACCATCAACCGCCCGCGCGTGCTCAATGCGTTCCGCGAACAGTCGCTCGACGAGATGATCGACGCGCTGAAGGCCACGCGCGAAGACCCGTCGATCGTCTGCGCGGTGATCACCGGCACCGGCGACAAGTCGTTCTCCGCCGGCGGCGATTTCTATGCGATGAAGCGCCTGAACTTCACCAATGCCTACATGTGGAACGACCGCATGCTCGGGCTGGCGATGACCATCCGCGGCCTGCCGATCCCGGTGATCGCGATGGTCAACGGCTGGTGCATGGGTGGTGGCCACGAACTGGCGCTGTGGTGCGACCTGGTGATCGCCTCCGAGAACGCCGTGCTCGGACAGACCGGCGCGAAAGTGGGCGCCTGCCCGACCGTCGGCGCGACACAGTACCTGCCGCGCATCATCGGCGAGCGCCTGGCGCGCGAAATGATCTTCTGTGCCCGCCGGTTCCCCGCGAAGGAAGCCGTCGAGGTCGGCCTGATCAACAAGTGCGTGCCGCAGAAAGACCTGCTGGCCGAGACGCTGAAGTGGTGCGAGACCATGAAGGGCCACAGCGCGCTCACCCTGCGCATGACCAAGAAGTCGCTCAACTTCGAGTCGGACAACCTGTACTCGTCGTGGCAACACGGCATGGAACTGCTCGCGCACGTCTGGGGTTCGCCCGAGGCCAACGAGGGCATGGACGCGTTCCTGCAGGGCCGCAAGCCCAACTTCCAGCAGTTCCGGATGCAGGCCAAGCGCGAACTGGCGAGCTACGTCGACGGCTTCGAGCGGAACCTGAACGAGCCGCCCGAAATGCGCAAGCTGCACAAGTAAGGCATGCACGATGAGCGAGTCTTCTGTCCCGAGTAACGATAACGGCGGGCCGGCGGGCGCGCTAGACGGCATCCGGGTCCTCGATCTGACCCGGGTGCTGGCCGGGCCGCTGTGCGCTCAGATGCTGGGCGACCTCGGCGCGGACGTGATCAAGGTGGAGCCTCCGGGTGCGGGTGACGACACCCGCACCTGGGGTCCGCCCTGGGTCTCGAAGCCCGGCGCTGCGCCGGGCGATGCCGAGGCGGCGTACTACCTCGGCGCCAACCGCAACAAGCGCTCGATCACCCTCGACCTCGGGCAGCCGGCCGGGCGTGCGCTGCTCGGCAGGTTGATCGAGAAGGCCGACGTGGTGGTCGACAACTACAAGAAAGGCACGCTCGCGCGCTGGGGCTTCGACGATGCCTGGTTCGACGCTCATGCCCCGCGTGCGATACGCGCCAGCGTGACCGGCTACGGCAGCACCGGGCCGAAGGCTGCGCTGCCGGGTTACGACTTCATCGCCCAGGCCGAATCCGGCCTGATGAGCATCTGCGGCGACGTCGACGGCGAACCCATGAAATACGGCGTCGCGATCGTCGACATCGCCACTGGCCTGATCACCACGAACGGCGTACTGGCCGCCCTGGCCGCGCGCCAGCGCACAGGCCGCGGCCAGAAGGTCGAAGCCTCGCTGTACGAGACCGGGCTGTTCCTGCTCGCCAACGTGGCAATGAACCATCTCGCGAGCGGCCGCGATGCGCGGCGCTTCGGCAACGGCCATCCGAATATCGTGCCCTACACGACCTACCCGGCCGCCGACGCGATGATCGCGGTCGCGGTGGGCAACGACGCGCAGTTCGCCAAGTTCGCCGAGCTGATCGGCGAACCGGCCTGGGCGAGTGATCCGCAGTTCGCGACCAATGCCGAGCGCATCGCCAACCGCGACGATCTCGACGCGTCGATCGGCCTGCGCACCCGCGAGCGTCCGGCCGACGCATGGATCACCGCGATGCGTGGCGCGGGCATTCCGTGCGCACGCATCAACACGGTCGCACAGGCCCTCGCCGACGAACAGACCGAGGCACGCGGCATGGTGGTCCCGATGTCGCACGAGGCCTACGGCGACTTCCGCACCCTCGGCTGCCCGGTGAAGCTGTCGGAGACGCCTGCCACTTACCGCAAGGCGCCGCCACGGTTGGGCGAGCACGGCGACGAGGTGCTGCGCGGCGAGCTCGGTCTCGACGATGCCGCGATCGCCCGCCTGCGTGCCGACCGCGTGGTGGGAGGCTGACCCATGTTCACCCACCTCGCCCATATCTCGATCGCCGTACCCGACCTCGATGCAGCGATCGGCACGCTGCAGGACCGCTACGGGCTGGCGGCAGGCGAAATCATGGAGAACCTGCAGCAGCAGGTGCGGATGACCTACATCGAACTGGCCAACGCCCGCATCGAACTGATGGCGCCGACCGGCCCTGCCTCGCCGATCGCCGCCTTCCTGGCGCGCAATCCGCGCGGTGGCATCCACCACTTCTCGCTCGGCACCGAAGATGTCGGTGCGACGGTTGCCGGGCTGAGGGCTGGCGGCGTACAGGTGCTGGGCGATCCGTCGACCCAGCGCAACGTGCACGGCGACCCGATCGCCTTCATCCATCCGAAGGAATTCCTCGGCGCGCTGGTCGAGATCGAGCCCGCAGCCGGCAGTCCACACGATTGAGCGGTCTGTTACAGGCTGACGAGCACCGCGTCACGTTCATGGCGAAAGCCGGTACGTCTTAAGGCATCTGCGTCCAGACCGCAGGGCTGCAGCACCCCACGCACTCCCCGACGATGGCCCAGATTCCCGCAGTCAACGACATACCCTCCGCGCTTTCGCTGCTCGGCCACGGCCTGCAGCAGGTGACCACTGCATGGCAACTGGGCGCGATCGCCGTGGCGCTGGCCTTTGCATGGACGGTGAAGCTGTGGCTGCAGCCTAGGCTCGACCGGGTCGAGGGTCGCTGGAAGTCGAGCGTCGCCGGGCTGGAACGGGCACTGTTCCCGGTGTCTGGCCTGCTGCTGCTGCTGCCGGCACACGCGCTGCTGGCCGACTGGAATCCGACCGCGCTGCTGGGCATCGCCAGCGCTCTGCTGGCGGCGTTGGCGATCGTGCGCTTGCTCGCCTGGTTGATGCGTTCGGCGTTCAACGCCTCGCCGGCGATAGATGCGTGGGAGCGCCTGATCGGCTGGACGGTCTGGATCGGCGTCGCCCTGCACCTGACCGGCGTGCTGCCGGCGATCACCCGCATCCTGGACAGCGTGACGATACCGATGGGCAAGGGCCATGTATCGGTGCTGCTGATGATGCGCGGCACGCTGTCGGTGGTGCTGACCCTCCTCGTCGCACTCTGGATCGGTCGGCTGATCGAAGCACGCCTGATGGGCGCTCAGGCGATGGACATCAACGTGCGGGTGATCTTCGCGAAGGCCGCGAAGGCACTGCTGATCGTGATCGGGGTGCTGGTCGCGCTGTCGGTCGTCGGCATCGACATCACGCTGCTGTCGGTGTTCGGCGGTGCGCTTGGCGTCGGCCTGGGCTTCGGCCTGCAGAAGATCGCCAGCAACTACGTGAGCGGCTTCATTATCCTGGCCGACCGCTCGGTGTCGATCGGCAACACGGTGGTGATCGACAACCGGGAAGGTGTCGTCACCCGGATGACCAGCCGCTATGTCGTGGTACGCAGCCTGGATGGCAACGAGGCGATCATCCCGAACGAGACGATCATCACCAGCACGGTAATCAACCAGTCCTACAGCGACCCGAAGGTACGCATCGCGGTGCCACTGCAGATCGCCTACGAATCCGATCTCGAGGCGGTGATCGAGCTGATCCGCTCGGTCGCGGCACGCAATCCGCGGGTGCTCGACGACCCGGGGCCGTCGGTGCTGGTCAGGCTGTTCGCCGAGAGCGGCATCGACCTCGAACTCGGGGTATGGGTGGGAGATCCGGACCGCGGACGCAACAATCTGCGCTCGGACCTGTACCGGGAGCTGTGGCAGGCGTTCCGGGAACACCATGTGCGGATCCCCTACCCGCAGAGGGAAGTGCGTGTGCTCGGCCCCGGGCAACCCGGATACCTGGCGGACGCGGTCCCGGATCCGGCACCGGTCATCCCCTCAGCGCCTGAAAAAGGCGCTGCAAGCGCTTGAAATTCATGGTTTTCGGGACAACATCCGAAATAGGTGACGCGGAGACCAGAAACCTCCGGTTTTTCGGTAGACTGCGGCACACTTTCGTTTCCAACAGGACACTTGATGCTCTCCGGCCTGATCGATCTTCCGTGGTGGGGTTATGTCGTATATGCCCTCGTGGTCACGCACATCACCATCGCAGCAGTGACGATCTTCCTGCATCGCGCGCAGGCGCATCGCGGCCTGGACCTTCACCCTGTCGTCTCGCACTTCTTCCGTTTCTGGCTGTGGCTCACCACAGGCATGGTCACCCGAGAATGGGTGTCCATCCACCGCAAGCACCATGCACGATGCGAGACGCTGGAAGACCCGCACAGCCCGCAGATCTTCGGCATCCGCAAGCTGCTCCTCGAGGGCAGCGAGCTGTACCGGGCGGAAGCGAAGAACCGCGAAACGATCGAGAAGTTCGGCAGCGGCACGCCGGATGACTGGATAGAGCGCAACCTCTATTCGCGTTACTCGGTCATGGGGCCGTACACCACCCTGGCGCTGAACGTGCTGCTGTTCGGGCCGATCGGCATCACGATCTTCGCGGTGCAGATGCTCTGGATCCCGGTCACAGCCGCCGGCGTCATCAACGGCATCGGACACTTCTGGGGCTACCGGAACTTCGCCGCCGAGGATGCCAGCCGCAACATCCTGCCGTGGGGCATCATCATCGGTGGCGAGGAACTTCACAACAACCACCATGCCTACCCCAGCTCTGCGCGGCTGTCGTCGAAATGGTACGAGTTCGACATCGGCTGGATGTACATCCGGCTGATGGAGATGGTCGGACTCGCGCATGTAAAGAAGGTGGCCGCGCAGGTCCGCCTCGATACGACGAAGACGGTCGCTGACGTCGACACCCTCGATGCCGTGATCGCGCACCGCTACGACGTGCTGTCGCGCTACGGCAAGATGCTGGCGACCACCTTCCGTCAGGAGATCGGCGCCATCCGCAACGGGGCTCCTGCGATGCCGCACCTCGACCTGTCCTCGCTGCGGCACTGGCTGCAGCGCGATGCCGCGGACGTGCCGGACACGGTGCGGCCAGCGCTCTCCGAGATACTCAGCCGCAGCGAAGCACTGCGCAAGACCTACACGATGCGCCAGGAACTGTCGGCGCTCTGGGCTCGCTCGACCGCATCCAAGGAACAGCTGGTGCATCAATTGCAGGACTGGTGCTTGCGTGCCGAGCAGAGCGGCGTTGCACAGCTGCGCGACTTCTCGATGCGCCTGCGCAGCTACGCCTGACTGGCTGCGACAGGCGGTACCGCGAAACGGGGTCGCTGGCGACCCCGTTTCCGTTGGAGGCCCAGTTCAGGTCGTCGGCAGGGTAGCGAGCATCGACCGCCGCTGGCCGAACACCGCGAGCCAGGACGACAGCGCCGGCCGGCCCTTGCGCCAGTCGTCGGCTGCGTAGCGAAAGTCGAGCCAGGCCAGCATGGCCGCGACAGACAACGATCCGATGGTCGGTTCGCCTTCCAGGGCCTGTGCATCCGCCTCCAGGAAATCGAGCGCCTGCTTCCATTTCGTGCGCTGTCCGTCCTGCCACTCGGTCCACTGCAGCTCCTCGGGCGCCAGCGCAGTCTGGTAACGCACGCCGATCGCGGCGTCGAGAATGCCGTCCGCGATCGCCTGCTGGCGCAACGCGCTCCAGCGGGCTGCGCCAGCCGCCGGGAACAGCTTGCGCCCGGCATTCAGGCTGTCGAGGTACTCGCAGATCACCGGCGAATCGAACAGCGCGAAGCCTTCGTCGGTGACCAGCGTCGGCAGCTTCATCAGCGGGTTCGCCTTCGCCAGGTCAGCGTTCGGCTTCAGCGGCGACACTGCGGTGGGGATCTCCTGGACGCGCGCTGCGAGGCCGGCCTCGTGCACGACCAGGCGCACCTTGCGCGCGAACGGCGATGCGAGGCTGATGTAGAGCTTCATCGATATCTCCTGGGGGTAGGTCGCCGAAGCCACGATGCTACCCCGGAGCGGAAACCAGGGTCGGATACCCCTCCCGGAGAAGCGCCGTTTCAGAGCCGGGCGCTGAAGGTGTCGCGTGCCACGGGCTGCGCCTCGCAGCGCGCGAGCACCGCGCGCATCACGCGATGGATGTCGCCGACCGACGCTTCGGCCAGTTCGAACTCGGGCGCCAGCCGTTCGGCCGCAGCGCAGATTTCCGCCAGCAGACCCGACTCGTCGAACCGCACGAAGCGGCCGTCGCGCAGCACCGGCTCGCCATCCACCAGAACCAGGTCGAGGCCGGCACCGCGTTCGCCGTAGACCAGTTGCCTGACCGGGTCTGCGAGCGGAGTGAAGCCGATGGTGTCCAGGCGCCAGGCGCACAGGTCGGCGATCGCACCGACCGCGATCCTGCCCAGCCTGTCGCCGAACCCGAACGCACGCGCGCCTCCGGCCGTGGCGATAGAGAACGCTTCGCGGGCATTCAGCCAGTCGCCGTCATCGCCGCGCAGCTTGGACAGCGCCGCTGCGGACCCGACCGACGTGAGCATGTTCGCCGTGACCGTCGAGGCCATGCCATCGGTGCCCATGCCGACATTCACCCCCGCGCGCAGCAACTCGCGCACCGGTGCGACGCCCGAGCCGAGCATCAGGTTGCTCCACGGATTGTGCTGGGCTGTAGCCCCGGCGGCGGCGAGCAGTCCGATCTCGCGCGGATTCAGCCAGACCGCATGGATCAGCGTCGTCTTCTCCTTCAGGAAGCCGAGCGCATGCAGGTGCTCGACCATCGTGCGGCCGTAGAAGGACTGGCCTGTCACCACCTGCATCCGCGTTTCCTGCACATGCGTGATGACCGGCAGGTCGAGTTCATCGGCCAGCGCGCGCGACGAGCGCAGGAATCCCTCCGTGCAGCGCTGCGGTGCCGAGCACGACACCAGTACGCCGACACGGTTCGACTGCGGATGGCGGCTGCGCGCGAGTTCGCGCACCAGCCCGTGGAACGCGTCCGGGGACGGCCGCGGCAGCGCGCGCAGCCGCGCGAGCATCGCCGCATCCGCGCACTCGTCCACGTACGGAAAGTTATCGATCACCGCGCGGTCCATCATGGCGAAGCCGACCAGCGCGCGTACGCCGGCATCCTCGTAGGCCTGGAACACGGCATCGAGCAGCGGGCGGTCGATGGCAGCGCCGAGCGTGAGGTCATCGACCACCGTGGTCGCGCCGCTGCGCAGGCATTCGATCGCGCCGATCATCGTGCGCAGGTACGCATCGCGTGGCGTGAGCGGTACCGGCCGTACCGGCCGCACGTTGTGCATCCACAACTCGAGCGGCTGGTTCTCGTGCCGTCCACGCTGGAAATGCTCGTGCGAGTGGATATGTCCGTTGACCATCCCGGGCGCGAGCAGTCGGCGTTCGAGCGGGATCACCAGCGGAGCATCGGGCAGACTGCCCGCCGGACCGATGGCCTGGATGCGTCCGTCCGCTATGGCGACATCGAGCGGCCCGGACAGGCTGAATTCCGTGCCGAGCAGTGCACGGGCACCCCGCAACAGCAACGACGCCATCTGGTCATCCTTTCTCGAACGTGATCCATGTCTGCACGATGGCGCCCCGGCCGCACGGCGCCCGGCGACCTTTCCTAGCGCACATGACGGCTGACCCCGACCACCCGCTCCATCACGATGACCAGTACCGTGGTCACCGCGATCAGTACGCCCGATACCGCAGCCGCACGCACGTCGAGGTTCGATTCGATGATGTTCCACAGGCGGATGGGCAGCACCTCGCTTCGCGCATCAGACAGGAACAGCGAGATCGCCACATTGTCGAACGACATCATGAAGGCGATGAACGCGCCGGCAGCCACGCCGGGCAATATCAACGGCAGGGTGACCGTTCGAAAGGCGAACAGCGGCCCCGCGCCGAGGCTCTTCGCGCTTTCCAGCAGCACCTCGTCAAGCTGGCTCAGGCTGGCACAGGTCGTTCGCAGGATGTAGGGCGTGGTGATGGCGGTGTGGCCGATGACGAGCGTCACCATGGAAACCCCGGTGCCGAAGACATTGAACCAGACCAGAAGCCCGAGGCCCAGGGCCAGCGTGGGCAGCATCAACGGCGACATGAATACCGAGTCGAGGAAGCGCGCCCACAACCGGGGCTGGCGCGCCAGCGCGAGCCCCCCGCATACGGCCAGAACGGTCGAGATCGCGGTCGCCGTGCCGGCGACCTGGAGCGACAGCGTCGCCGCGCGCCACAGGTCGGGCGAGTCGGTGAAAAGTGCCTGGTACCAGCGCAGCGACCAGCCTGGCGGCGGGAAGCGCAGCGACTGGCCGCTGGTGAACGAAACCAGCAGCACGATCAGCGTCGGCGCGATCAGGAGCACGATGGCGATGGCGGAGAGGGCGCCGACCACGGCATTGAACGTGCCCCGCTCGGCGCGCGAGGCGACCGATTCGCTGCGCATCGATCCCTCGGCCACGAGCCACCGGTACCCGCCCTCAGCCATGGACCACCCCGCGCATGCGCCGCGCCAGCAGGTTCACCGTCACCACGATCGCCAGTACGCTCGCCAGCAGGATCATCGCGATCGCGGCCGCGAACGGATAGTTGTTGGCCTGGATCGCCTGCTGGTAGATGTAGAACGGCATGAACATCTGCTGCCCGCCGCCGACCAGGGTCTGGGTCACGAAGGCGCTCACCGACGAGGCGTAGACCAGCAGGCAGCCGGCGAGTACGCCCGGCGCCGACAGCGGCAGGATCACCCGCAGGAAAGTACGCCAGCTGCCTGCCCCCAGCGACAGCGATGCCTGGCGCAGGTTGGGATCGATACCAGCGAGCACCGTGATGATCGGCAGCACCATCAGCGGCAGCTCGATCTGCGCCAGCGCGACGACGACCGCGGCCGGCGTGTACAGCAGCTTCGCCGGCATCTCGAACAGGCCGACTGCGACCAGCAACTCGTTCACGATGCCCTGCCGGCCCAGTATGACCAGCCAGGCGAACGTGCGCACCACGGCGCTGGTCAGCAGCGGCAGGACGATCAACAGCATCAGCACGCCCTGCCAGCGTGACGTCGACACCGAATAGAGGTAGGCCAGCGGATAGCCGATCAGCAGCGTGAGCAGCGTCACCTTCAGCCCGAGCCAGAGCGTCGCGCCCAGCACGCCGAGGTTGAAGCCGTCGCCGAGGAACTTCGTGTACTGGGTGAGGCTGGCCTCCTCCAGCGATACGTCGGCATGCAGGCTCACGTAGCCGAGCAGGGCCAGCGGCCCGAGCACGAACGCAGCGAAGAACAGCGCCAGCGGCAGCACCAGCTGCCATTGCTGCAACAGCCGCGATCGGCGAAGCACGACGGCCTCGCCCGGGACAGGCGCTGGCGTCATGCCTGGAACACCGCGACGGGCGCGCCTGGCGCGACCGCCAGGCCGGTGCGCGTCCCCGGTGCCAGCCATGCATGACCGCCGGTTCGTGCCAGCGTCACCTTCACCTTGTCGCCGTTGTCGAGCGCCAGCTCGTGCACGACTGTCGGCCCGAGCGGCAATGCGAACTCCACCGTCGCGTTGATCGTTCCGTCGGCGGGCGGCACGAACACCAGGTGTTCCGGACGCACCGACACACTGACCTGACCGGGCCGCGAGCAGGGACCGGGATCGTCCAGCTGCAGGCGTCCGCCCGCCGCGAGCTGCACCGCAAAGCGCTCGCCCTCGCGCTCGAGACGGCCGCCGAACAGGTTGGCCGTGCCGACGAAGTGGGCGACGAACAGCGAACGGGGACGATCGTAGATCTGCTCCGGGGTGCCGAGCTGCTCGATGCGACCCTCGCTCATGACCGCGATGCGATCGGCCATGCCCAGCGCCTCTTCCTGGTCGTGCGTGACCATCACCGTGGTGATGCCCAGTTCGCGCTGCAGCCGCTTGACTTCGATCTGCATGCCCAGGCGCAGGTTCTTGTCGAGCGCACCGAAGGGTTCGTCGAGCAGCAGCACCTTCGGACTGACCGCCAGCGTGCGCGCCAGCGCGACACGCTGCTGCTGGCCGCCGGACAGCTGGCGCGGATAGCGCGCCGCATGGTCGCGCATGCGCACCAGCGCGAGCATCCGTTCGACGATGCCGGCCCGTTCCGCCTTCGGCATGCCGCGCGCGCGCAAGCCGTACTCGATGTTCGCCGCGACGGTCATGTGCGGGAACAGCGCATAGCTCTGGAACACGATCCCGGCGCCGCGTTCGTTGGGCGGCAGCGCGTCGACGATCTCGCCGCCGATCGTCACATGGCCCTCGCTCTGCCGCATCAGTCCGGCGATGATGCGCAGCAGCGTCGTCTTGCCGCACCCGGACGGGCCGAGCAGTGCGAGGAACTCGCCGGCACGGATCTCGAGCTGGATGTCCTGCACTGCGGTGAATCCACCATAACGATGGGTCACCCGGTCCAGCACGACCTCGGAGGACGACCGGTCATCGTTGGGGGGTGTCTCGCTTTGCATCCGTGCAGTGCCTCGGGGCGGTGGTCGGTCCCCGAAGGAAAGAAAGAAGCATGCCAGAGCGCCACGACCCCGCCCGCCCTTCTGGCACACCGCTTGCATTTCGCCGTCCATGGGAACGGATCGTGTCGTGCACAACCTTCGTGCGCGCGGCGAACCCGCACGATGGATGCACCTCGATCGGGCGTCCATCGCCCTGCCCCGTCCACGCTGGTGCGCTGGCCGGGTCCGTTCGAATCCACATGGGGAGAAAACTGGACATGAGCATCCACCTGGGCAGGCGTCGTGCAGTGCAAGGCCTGGCAGCCCTCGGGGTCGCCGGCGCATCCGGCGGCGTCGGTCTGTCGTTCGGACAGACCCGGTCGCTGTCGGCTACCACCTATTTCGGCGCATGGGAAACCGCGCACCGCGGCATCCTGGTCCCGGCCTTCCAGAAGGCATCAGGGGTGAAGCAGGTGAACCTGGTGCCTTCGCTCGCGGTGGACACGGTGTCGCGCATCGTCGCCTCGCCGAAGAAACCTCCGTTCGACGCGATCATCCTCGATGAAGGCCCGTATATCGCGGCGCTCTCAAACGACATCTTCGAGAAGGTTCCGGCGCTGCCGAACCTCAAGGACATCCCGAAGCGGTTCGTCGATCCGCGTGGTCTCGGCGTCTTCGTCTCCGCCCAGATCCTCGGCATCACCTACAACACCGAGCGGGTGAAGAACCCGCCGAAGAGCTGGAACGACCTGCTGCGTCCGGAGTACAAGGGCCGCATCGGCCTCGTCGGGCTGGGCTCGACTCTCGGTATCGCCTGGATGACCGAACTGGCGCGGGTGAACGGCGGTGGCGACGACAACCTCGAACCCGCCTTTGCGTGGCTGAAGAAGGTGATGCCGAACGTCGGCGCGGTGGCCGCCAACCCGGGTGCGCTGGCGACGATGCTCGCGCAGGGGCAGATCGACATCACCTGCCACTACAACAACAACACCGGCGACCTCCAGGCGAAGGGCGTGCCCGTGAAACTGGTGGCGCCGGACTCCGGCTTCACGATGATCCGCAGCACGATGCACATCGTGAAGAACTCGCCCAACGCCGACCTGGCAGCGGAGTACCTGAACCAGGCGATCAGCCCGTCGGTACAGGCGGCGATGGCCGAGGCGCCGAACTATCTCGTCCCGACCAACTCGCGCGCGCCGTTCAGCAAGGGCCTGCAGGAGTATGCCAAGGACATGGCAGTCATCGAGAAGATGAACACGGTCGACTGGGCCGTGGTCAACCCGCGCCGCCAGGAGTACATCGACCGGTTCAACCGGGAGGTCAAGGCCTGACCCTGAGTCTGCCCCTGGGGTCTGACCCCAGGATGCAGAACGCCCCGGTCGCATCCGGCCGGGGCGTTCGATGCTGCAGAGGGCGGCCTGACTGGGCGGGCCGCCAACGACGGGGTGATCAGCCGAAGTTCTTCTCGGCAAACGACCAGTTGACGAGTCCGGACAGGAACGTCTCGACAAATTTCGGACGCGCGTTGCGGTAGTCGATGTAGTACGCGTGTTCCCATACGTCGATCGTCAGCAGCGCAGTGTCGCCTGTCGTCAAGGGCGTGGCGGCATTGCTGGTATTGACGATATCGACCGAACCGTCGGCTTTCTTCACCAGCCAGGTCCAGCCCGCACCGAAGTTGCCCACCGCACTCTTCGTGAACGCATCCTTGAAGGCGTCGTACGAACCGAACTTCTTGTCGATGGCCGCAGCCAGCGCGCCCGACGGTGCGCCGCCACCCGCCGGCTTCATCGAATTCCAGAAGAAGGTGTGGTTCCAGACCTGTGCCGAGTTGTTGAACACGCCGCCGCTCGACTTGCGGATGATGTCTTCGAGGCCGAGGGACTCGAACTCGGTGCCCTTGATAAGGTTGTTCAGGTTGGTCACGTAGGCCGCGTGGTGCTTGCCGTAGTGATACTCGAAGGTCTCCTTCGAGATATGCGGGGCGAGTGCATCCATCGCATACGGCAGGGCGGGCAGGGTGTGTTCCATGTCAGAGGTCTCCGGACGGTCGGTCAAGAAAAAACGGTGGAACAGCCTGACATTTTCGGCAGGGCCGTGTCCACCGCTTCAGGTGTGCACACTGTGAGTCACTCGGGCAACGATGCGAGTCGTGTGCCCGGGCCTGTCACTTCAGCTTCGTTTCCTTGTACATCACGTGCTTGCGCGCGACCGGATCGAACTTCTTCATCTCGATCTTCTCGGTCGTGGTGCGCTTGTTCTTCGTCGTGGTGTAGAAATGGCCCGTTCCGGCGGAGGATTCGAGCTTGATCTTGTCACGCATGGTCAGGTCTCCTGACGGCCGGTACTTCGACGGCCGGTGTATTTGCGCCCGTGTCTAGACGGCGCGGATTCGGATGGCCGGGGTTCAGATCACTTCGCCGCGGGCGGCGAGGTCTGCCAGCACGGCTTCGATGCCGTTCTTGTCGATCGTACGCAGGCCAGCCCCGCTGACACGCAGACGGACCCAGCGGTTCTGGCTCTCGACCCAGAAACGACGGTAGTGCAGGTTCGGGAGAAACCGGCGCTTGGTCTTGTTGTTGGCGTGGGACACATGGTTCCCGCCGATCGGCTTCTTGCCGGTGACCTGACAGACGCGTGACATGACGACCTCGATGCGATGT
>CANGXU010000057.1 GCA_947457885.1 Betaproteobacteria bacterium | reverse complement strand
GGCTTCCACAGCCCCAGGTCACCGTAGTTCTGGCTCGACAGATCCCGCGTCTGCGTCGTGCCCATGTACTCGTACACGGCACCCGCAGTCCCCGCGAGCTTCACCCACTTCGTCGTGTCCGCGTAGTCCTGCGCATCCAGGTTCGCGTTGCTCAGCGTGCTCGCGCCGATGTACCGGTACGCCGTCCCCGCCTCGCCCGTGATCCGCTTCCACTTCGTCGCGTCGGTGTAGTCCTGTACCCCGAGCTCCACACGGCCGCGCGCACCCAGGTACTGGTACACGCCACCCGCCTCGCCCAGCAACTCGTCGTAGCCCTCTTCAACCAGCACGTTGTCGCCAGCCGACAGCAACCGCTTGCCCGAGCCCGACGTGAAATCCTCGACCCCGTAGTCGTCGGCCAGGCGAACCACCTTGTTCGTCGACACCGACTGCACGCCCTGGTCGCTCGTGAAGTCCTGCGCGTTGTAGCCCAGCCCGAGCTTGACCCGCTTGCCGAAATCGATCGAGACGGAACCGCTGCTGGACGTGAAGTCCGAAGGCAGCGCGAAGTTCGTGATGCCCTGGATGAGCGCGCTGCCGTCACTGGTGGTGATCGAGGAGGAGACGATCTTGCTGTTGGCGTAGATGCCCGCGTTGTCCTGCGCGCTCACCGTCACCGCACCGGCCGCCGTCACGCTTCGCGTGCGGCTCGTAGCCGCGTCCTCGATCCACGCCTGCGCCGTGCTGTTGACCATGTTGCTCGCGACGATGCCGCTGGTCGCGGAGCTGCTTGCCCGATAGAGACTCGACGAGGTCGAACTCGCCGCGTTGCTCACCGTCGCGTTGAGCTGCGCCTCGGACTTCGCCTCGACGGTGATGTCTCCCGCCGCGCTCACCTGACTGTTCGCTACGTAGGCGCGAACATCCTGCGACTGTGCAGTTCCGATCGACGTGCCGATCAGCGCATCGACCGTCTGGAACAGCAGATTCGACGGCTGCCAGCCAATGGCATTGAACGCGATCGAGGCACCTGCAGCATTCGCCGCCCCGCCGATATCGGGCACCGTCGGCCCCGCCACCACGCTCGCCTCCGAGGTGGCGTTGATGACGGACGTGTCCGAGGCCTGGACGAGGAGATCGCTGCCCGCGCCGGTCGTGGTGACGGTGCTGCCGGTCACGTAGGCGTTGACGTCGCCGAGCATCGAATTCGAGGTGTAGGTGCCGCCGATGCTCAGCGCCCCGTTGCTCAGAGGGAGCACGCTGGAACTGATCGCGCTCGCACGAGCCCTGGCGTCGAGCGTCGAATCACGATTCGCAGTAATCGACAGGTCACCCCCGGTAACCGTCGCTGTCGAAGCCGATACGAAGGCCTGAACGTCGCGCGTCACGAAGTTGCGCGCAGCGGCCACGGAAATGTCGACCGGGGCGTTGAGGCCGAGGATGTCGAAGGCTTCGGACTTCGACACTGCGGCGAGAGTCGATTCGTCCTTGGCGGAGATCGCGATCCCGCCCACGCCCGCGCTGATCGACGCGCCCTCGACGCTCGCCCGCGTGTCGCCGCTCACCTGGTTGAGCGCCGCGCGCCCCGAGGCGCTGTAGTCGATCGAAGTGAGCGCAGCAAGCGTGACACCGGAACCGCTCACGCTGCTGCCGCCGGTCACGCGCACGGTCGCGGTGTCGGTGAACACGTTGGAGGCCGACAGCGCTGCCAGCGACGCAGTGGCACTGACACTGCCCTGCGTGCGCGCCGTGATGGAGACGGCACCGCTCGTGGTCGAGACGCCACCGCCGATCTCGACGGTGGCGGTAGACGCCGATCCGAGGGACAGGGGCAGCAGCGCATTGCTCACCGCGACATCGCGCATTGCCTCGGCGAGCAGGGTGATGTTGCCGCTGGTCGCAACCAGCGAACCGAGCACCTGGATCGACGCGGTGCGCGCAGTGAGCGCGTCAGAGGTGGTGACCTGCGTCGCGTCCTGCGCCAGGGCGGTCAGGGAGACGTTGCCCGCCCCGGTGCTGACGGTGAAGCCGCTCGACAGGACGATCGATTCCGCAGCGACGACAAGGCCGCCGCTGAGCGTCAGGTTCTCGCTCAGCGTGACTGAATCCGCGCCGTCTTCGCCCTGCACCGAAAGCGCGACCGCGCCGAGGCTGGAGGCGTCATCGAAGATGAACGCATCGTCGCCGGAGCCGAGGTTGACGTTGATCGTGCCTGTCGACAGACCGAACGCAATGGCGGTGTACGCGCCCGTGCTGTCCCACCGGAACTCGAGGACACCCGAACCGTTGACGCGAAGGTTCAAGGTGTCCGCGCCGGAACTGCCGGAGAAGCTGAGCGTCGAGCCCGTGATGGAGTACGAGCCGCCCAGCAGCGCGGAGAAGTCGGCCCCCTGGAGCAGCGGCGCCACCTCGATCGCACCGGTGGTGTACTCGAGCGCCCAGTCGCCCGCGCGCGCCGCGCTGCCGGTGGCGTCCGTGGACGCCGCCACATCGGCACCAGTGATCGCCGCGAAGCGCTGCACGAACTCGATGCCGGGCGCCCCGCCCGCGACATCGCAGCCGTAGAGCAGGATGTCGGCGCCGGGCCTGAGGGCCGAGCCCCAGCCCGAGACCCGATCCCTCAGCGCCTCGAGGCGGCTCGTCGTAAGCTGGGTGGATCCGAGGCGCAGGCTGCCGCTTCCACCGTGCGACACGACCTGCACGGCGGCGAGACCCTGATGCGGCGCAAGAAGCCTGCTGATCTGGTCGATACCGTCGTAGCGCGCATCGAGTACGACGACCTCGATGTCGGCCACTCGGGACACCCGCACCTGGGGCGAGTCGTCCTCGCCAGGCCGAGCCTGTGCAGGACTCTCCAGCACCGGCGGGAGCAAGCCGGGCTCTCCCGGGCCCGAGGCCGGTTGCAGCGCAGGCGGCGCCGTCTCGTCGCTTTCCGGGGACGCGCCGAGGCTGGCGATCGATCGCACCAGCGCCTCGTAACCGGGCACCGCGGCGTCGATGACCACGATCTGGCTCGGAGGCGGAAGGCTGTTCACGCGTTCGGCATAGGACGCGAGCGACATCCGCTGCTCGACCTCCGACCGCGCCGACGCGGTCACCAGGGCCGACGCCGCGGTCCCATCCGCCGTCTGCACCGTCGCCGGCTGTGCTGCCCCGGCGGTCGCGGCGGGCGGCTCTACCGTGGCTACCGGCTTACCGCTGACGGCATCGGCCTTCGCGATGACCGGATCGACCGCGACGATGGATGGGGTGGAGTCAGTGATACCGCTCGGGTCAGGCTGCGGGGCGATGGCCGCTGCGGCCTGCTGCGCGGCATCCTGCGCGGCATCCTGAGACGCGCGCGCGCCCGGCAGCGCGAAATCGACCGGGACGGACACGGCACTGACGAGCGCGCGCGCGGTCGGGACGAGCGACGCCTCCAGCGCGGGCTGCACCGCCACAGAGGGCGGTGGCGGCGGCGGGACAATCAGCCCCTCGCCAGAGAGCAGGAAGCGCTGCTCGAGCGCCTCGAACAACGGCTTGCGGCGCACAGGCGGCTGCAGGCGCCGAGCCTTCAGGCTGCGCGCTGCCCGCACTGCGCGGATCCACACAGATTCGACGGCGTTCATGCGGGGATCACCGGTTCATCCCGTTTGCTAGTGAAGCAACGCATTGACGGCGATCAGATCACTTTCACTGAGCGCACCGGAAGCCTGCAACAGACGCAGACGGTTGAGAACCAGATCGTAGCGGGCCCGCGCTGCATCGCGCTTGGCTGCGTAGAGATCGCGCTCGGCATCGAGCATCTGCAGGATCGTGTGCAGCCCGGCGCGGTAGCCCTGCACTTTCAGCTCGCGGGCACTTTCTGCCGAAACCACGCCTTGCGCCAGGGCACGCACGCGCACCGCGCCGCCAGTCACCCCCTGGAAGGCGGCGCGCGTCTGGCGCTCGACCTGTCGCAGGTCGCGCTCCTTGTCTTCGAGCGCGCTATGGAAGCGCTTGGCCGCCTCACCGGTGAGCGCCGAGGTGAGCCCTCCGGAGTAGATCGGCACGTTCAGCCTGAAGATGAGGTCGCTGGTCTCGACGTTGCTGCCGCCGCCGAAAAGACTGCCACCCGTGTCGCGCCGATTGGTGCTCAGCACGAGGTCGAGAACCGGCAGGTGACCGGCGCGCTGGCGTCCGATCTCCTGCTGGGCCACTTCCACGGCGCGGCGCCGCGCCTCGAGCAGGAGGTTCTGCTTGTGCGCCGTCTCGACCCAGACATCCATGTCGAGCGGAGCCGGGTTGTCCAGCGGGATCTGGTCTCGAAGCGGTTTCAGGTTAGGCAGCACCCGTCCGGTCAGCTCGCGCAGGGCCTGTGCCTTGTCGTCCAGGTCGTTGCGTGCGGCGACGACCTCGGCTTCCTTGGTCGCATGGCGGGCACGGGTGTCGTGCAGCTCGACGATCGCCACCAGCCCGCTCTTGAAACGCTGCTGCACCAGCTCGAGCTGCTGCGCGATGGCCTTGAGCTCGGCTTCGGCGAACTCGCGCACGTCGCGTGCAGCCAGTACGCCAAAGTATGCGGTACTGACGCGAACGATGAGGTCCTGTTCCGCCGCGCTGAACGTTGCTGCCGCCTGCTGCACCTTGGTCTGGGCCTGCCAGTAGCCCCGCCATGCCGAGAGTTTGTAGACCGGCAACGTGACGTTGAGTGTCCGGGCCTCGGTCGGAAACACCGAGGATCCCGAGGCGAAGACCGGGTTGCGGCTGTCCAGGATGTTCTGGCGCGTGCGCTGCTGGATCGCCTCGAACGATGCCGTCGGCAGCAGTGCGGCGCGCGCCTGCGGCTCGGCGTAGGTCGCGGCTTCGAAGTCGAATCGGGCACCGCGAAACTTCGGATCGTTCTCCCTTGCCAGCAGAAAGACCTGCGCGAGGTCTTCAGCAACGGCGAAGCCGGGCGCCAGCAGCGCGCACAGAATCACGCAGCAGATCGGGATACGACGCATCATCCTGCCTCCCCTACTCGGGCTTCGGCTTGCCGCGCGGCTTCGGCGTGTCGGCCTTCGCCGCTCCGTCGGCCGCGCCGGATCCGGCGACGCTGCCCTCTACAGGCTCGCCACCGGCAGGCGCGCCCAGGCGGTCCGCAAGGACGGCCACGTTGGCGAGGGACATCAGGTGCGCGTGGATCCAGGCCAGCAGCCCGGTTCGCGCAAGTTCGAGGAGCTTCGCGTCGTCGAGCGACTGCAGCTTCTGCTCATCGACCACACTGAAGCCCTGGAGCACCAGTGGCGACTGCCCGGCACGGGTGACCTCGAGGACCCTCGGCACGAGAAGATCCAGCGCCTGCAGTTTCTCGACGAACAGGCGCGTGCGCCGGATCTCGCCCTGGTACACGGAGAGGAAGTCCAGCGCCTGGGTGAGCAGTGGTGTGCGCTCGCCCTCGTCAGTGAACAGGCGCTCGCCGTCCTGCGCACCGTAGCCGGCGTAGCCCTCGTCGATGTAGACGTTGAAGTCTTCGGCGTTCTCTTTCTCGGCCAGCACGAACGGGTAGCGCCGCACGAAGGCGGGCACATAGCGCCCGCCCCAGCGGCCGTCGGGCTCGATGAGCAGGTTTTCGTTCTGTCGCACGCCCACGATCGCTATCGGAAACGGCGCTTCGCCCTCGCGGCCGGTGAAGGCGATCGGGAACTCGCGCGCGGCGTCAAAGAACTCGACGGCCGCCAGCGGAATGGAGTTGGTCGACTGGCAGAAGCGGAAGTCGTTGTTGAGGCGTCCGAGCCGGGTCTGGCGATGAATATCGGCGTTGAGCGGGACGGGACGTTCGTAAAACAGGAGCGTGGCCAACGGTGGTGCCTCGTCGCGAGAGGGTTAGGACATTTGTCACGAGAGCGTACACCTACCCGCACAGCGGGTTCGTGAAATAGTACCGCTCGCACGCGAGTTTTCCGAACAATCGTCTTGCCACTCGGAAGCGGCTTCACGCGTCTGTCAAACGCACGTCACATTGCGCCCGCGGCGCTGCCCGTGGTCGCAGGGCGGCCCGCCAACTAGCCCTGCACGCGGATCGGGCGCAACAACTCGGCGTGCTCGCCGAAGCGGCTGATGTAGGCGGAGTTCAGGCCCAGGCACTGGGTGCTCTCGCACTGCGCACGGTAGACACACTGGTGAAAGCCGTTGCGATCGAACTCTGTCCAGAACGCCGGGTCGATGAACAGGCGCGGCTGGTCGTTGCACAGGGCGCCGCTGTCCGGGCCGAGCAGGCACTCGGGGAAGTTCTTCACTTCTACCCCGCGCCCGTCGCGCCGGGCACGGGCGAGCGCCTCGCGCAGGAAGGGCAGCGCCTCGACATGGGACACGAGCAGGTCACTGGCGTCCGATTCGCGCATCGGAAAATAGAACCAGAACTCCATCTGGGCCAGGCGCTCGTGCGCGCGCAGGCGATCGACCAGCGCCGGCATCTGCCGATAGCTGCGGGCGGTGACCACGGTGTTCGTCAGGGTCGCCACCCCGGGATAGTCCTCCAGGATCTCGAGTCCCCGCATCGACTTCCTGAACGAGCCCGGGACGCCGGTAATGTCATCGTGCGTTGCAGCATCGGCGCCGGCGATGCTCACGAAGAACTCATCGACCCCGGCCGCGATCAGGTCCTCGCAGTAGGTGCGGGAGGCAAGCCGCATGCCGTGCGTCTGGATGCGCACATGCTCGAAGCCGTGTTCCCTGGCCAGACGCGCCCACTTCGGCAGATCGCGATTCAAGGTGATCTCCGAACCGGTGAGCACGAGACCCGTCAGGTCCTGGTGGCGGGCACGATCCTGCAGCACGCGCAGCAGCTGTGCCTCGTCCTGCGGCGCGAGCCGGTCCATGGTGCCCTCGATCATGCAGTGCACGCACTTCAGGTTGCAGCGGAACTCCATGGTGAGCGACACGTACTTCGCATGGTCGTACTTCGACATCGTGGCTCGCGGCGCGGCCGGCACGGGCGTGCCGACGCGCCGCACGATCCGCACCGGGTGCACCGACGGTTCAGAAGACGCCATACCACGCTCCCTTCACGATCTGCAGCCGGCCGCCATCCATCCGGTAATCGAAGCCTACATCGAAGCGCATATGGTCGAGGCCGTCGCGATGCTGCTCGACGAACTGCAGCTGCGCGGACGGGAATTGCAGGCGCCGCAGGAAATGCAGCAGCTGGTCGATGTCGATACGGCAGAAATAGACGCCATCGCGGTCGATCTTGTTGGCAAGCACGATGGTCTCGCAGTCGAACAATTCCGGCCAGAGGAGTTCGGCCAGCGGAACCCGTGCCGGATCGAAGTGCACAGAGGTCGTCGCCTTGCCGGCGATGTTCTCCCGCTCGGTACGCGCGTCGAAGAAATAGTACTGGTTCTTCAGACGCAGCCCGGCGGATGTCGCTTCATAGCAGATTCCGGAGGAGACCCGACTGCCGATGTTGCCGATGTAGACCTGCACGTCTTCCAGGGGCACGCGGCCGGCCAGCCGGTCATGGTCGAAGTCCAGAGAGAACATGAAGTAGGGCAGTTGCTCGCCCGGCGCCAGCGTGCAGCGGATTCGCGGCGCAAGGGCCGCCAGCACGCGCGGAATCGACCGCTGACGGTGCTGGCGCTCGTAGTCGTAGAAGTAGAACTCCCAGCTGATGCGTCCTTCTGCCTGCTTGATGCCCCAGACGGTATTCGAGGCGCCCAGGCTGGCGCGCAGCGCCTCGATCAGCGCCTCGCCCTCGGCGGCCACGCCCTCGGCTTCGAAGGAGCGGCGCAGCAGGTTGACCGAGCGCAGCCTGCCCGCGCACGGCGCCGCGGCCGGGTACTCCCACAGACAGAAGTCGAACAGCCGCTCGCCCTCATGCGCGATCTCGAGGTTCATGCGCCCGCCTCGATCACGTGGAACGGCATGTCGAGCTCGACCTGCGAGAAACGCATCGTGCCGAACCCGGCTGCGTCGAGCAACTCGCGGTAATCGCCGGCCCGGCGATAGCTGCGGAAAAACAGCGCCACCGGCAGCGCGCCCCATGCGAATCCGCCCTCCACGGGTGCCGCCCGCTCGAGTATCCACACCCGGCCACCCGGGGCCAGCGCCGCACGGGCGCGGCGCAGAAAGCCCAGTGCCTGGGCGTCCGGCCAGTCGTGCAGCATCGACTTGAAGACGATCGCGTCAGGTGCGCCGGGGAACGGGGTGTCGCTCTCGCCGGCCGGGACGAAGCCGATTCGCGCCGCCGACGTCAGCCGTGCGACATGTCGCTCGCCGAGATGGCAGACGACCGGCAGGTCGAGTACCGTGGCGCGCAGTCCGGGATGCCGGTCGCAGGCCTGCGCCGCGAACTCGCCGCTGTTGCCGCCGACGTCGAGCATGTGCTGGCAGGGGGACAGATCGGCCACGTCGAGCAGGACTGGCGCCTCGTAGCGCGTGAGCGTGCTGGTGAAACGTACCCAGCGAGATACATGCGCGAGGTTCTCCGGCGTCGGCTCGCGGGCACGGTCGTAGGAGAACAGTTCGAACAGCCTGGCCGAACGCTGGAAGCGTGCCGGGTCGACGATGAGCGCGGTGAACAACTCGAGGAAGTCCGGACCGACCAGATCCAGCATCGCGAGCTTGGCCTCGAGCAGGTCGCGATAGCGCAGGGCCTCGCAGAACGCCGCAGACAGCCGCAGGTCGGCGCCAGGCGCGAGGACGCCGCTCGCGCGAAGCGCGCCCAGCAGCAGAGCGGCGCCAGCCGCATCCACGCGACCGGGCAGGGCCTGGGCGGCATCGGAGGCGACGAGGCGATCGATGAACCCCAGTTCGAAGGCCGTGGCAAGCGCACGCGTACCAATCGCATCAGCGAGGAAGGCGTCGACTCGAACGTAATCCGGGCGCGGCATGTTGGTAGGATAGCGGCTTATGGCAAACCCCATCCGAAGCATCCTCATCCTCGGCGGCGGCACCAGCGGCTGGATCGCCGCCGCATTCCTGAACCGCTTTCTCGATCCGGCCCGCTGCCGGATCACGCTCGTGGAATCGGCGGCCATCGGTACCATCGGCGTCGGCGAAGCCACCGTGCCGCCGCTGGTCTCCCTGCTGCGCCTGCTGGGCGTGGAAGAGGATGCATTCCTGCACGCCTGCCATGCGACCTACAAGCTCGCCATCCGCTTCGACGGCTGGGCACGCCGTCCCGTGTGGCACCCGTTCGGGCACGTGGGCGCGGGACAGCTCGAAGGTCTGCCGCTGTTCCATCACTGGCTCGACCGGCAGCGCGCCGGGGAAGAGGCGTCGCCCTACTCGGCTTTTTCGCTGCAGGTCCGGCTGGCGGAGGAAAACCTCGCTCCTCGGTCGACGCAGGCGGCCTCGGAGATCATTCGCCGGGGAGCGTACGCCTATCACCTCGATGCGCGGGCCTTCGCGGCCTTCCTCTCCGAACTCGCCGTGGGGCGCGGCGTGCACTATCTGGTGGATGACATCCAGCAAGTGGTACTCGACGCGGACGGGGCCATCGGCCATGTCGAGACACGGGAGAACGGGCGGCTTCAGGCCGACCTCTATCTCGATTGCACCGGCTTCCAGAGCCTGCTCAGCGAACAGGCGCTCGGCGATCCGTTCATCGACTGGTCCGATCGGCTGCTGTGCGATCGCGCGGTGGTGCTGCCACTGCGCGCCGAGCGGCCGATGCCCCCGTTTACCCGAGCCACCGCGCTCAAGGCCGGCTGGTCGTGGCGCATCCCGTTGCATCACCGTACCGGGGCCGGCTATGTCTATTCCAGCCGTTTCGCGTCCCAGGATGAGGCGGCTGCTGAACTGATCGCGCATTGCGGGCTGGATCCTGCAGCCAGCAGTCCTGGACACCTGCGCATGCGCGTGGGAAGGCGCACCCGTTTCTGGACGCGCAACTGCGTGGCAGTGGGGTTGTCTGCGGGCTTTCTCGAGCCGCTGGAGTCCACCGGCATTTTCTTCATCCAGCGCGCCGTCGAGTTGCTGCTGGACCACTTCCCGGACGCCGACTTTGCGCCGTCGCTCGCCGAGCGTTACAACCGGCGCATGGCTGCGGAATTCGACGAGGTACGGGACTTCATCCTCCTGCACTACCTGCTCAATACCCGGGAGGAGCCTTTCTGGCGGGCGAGCCGCGCGGTGGTGCCGCCCGAGTCGCTGGCCCGGACGCTGGCCGACTATGACGAGACCGGTATCGTTGACTGGGAGGGTCGCGCACTTTTCGGCGAGACGAGCTTTCATGCGATCGCGGCAGGCTTCGGACGGCTGCCACGGCGCGTGCATGGCATGACCGGACAGACCGATCCGGAGCGGGTGCGACACGCCCTCGCGGCGATCAAGGCCGGCAACGATGCCCAGGCGCGCCAGATGCCAGGACACGCGGAGTTCATCGACGCCCTCAACCTTGGCGCAGGCCGCAGTGCGGGCTCCGCTGGCGGCGGCACAGGGAGCCGCTTCGGATAGGGCGAAACAGGGTCGGGAGGGTGAGCGTGCTGCGCGGTCTGCGGTCGGTTCACAGCCTGATTGCAGGCGCCCTGTAGACACTCACCTTCGTCGGGACGCTCGAGTTTCTCGCTGTCTGCAGTGGGCTGCGTCGGCGCGCGAGGCGCCGCGCTTTCGGTTCCCGTAAAGACTCACCTTTCCGGAACACGTTCGGGCACTTCACCCTCCAGCCATCGCGCCACCTGTGTGGCGACGTCCTGCAGGTCGACCGCGCGATGAATCTCGACGACGATGCGCTGTGCGCCAGCACGCCGGATCGTCGCCAGCTTCACACCGTCGCGCGACACCGTGACCGGCACCTCCGGGGCGAGGACGCCCGGCGTGCCTTCCCCGAGCAGTTCGGCCAATATCTGCTTTGAGGCGCGTGGTACCGTACCACGCGCGTCGAGCGCTCGCGCTCGCGCACGCGCCAGGACGGACTCGGGATCGATCTGGAGCGCCTTTGACAGCGGTCCTGCCCAGTGGACCTGCAGATCTGTCGGCTTTTCGAACGCCGCCACGATGTCGTCCGGCAACTCGGCCAGCTTGAGCAGCTTGGCAGCGTTGCTGAAATCGATGCCGGCGCTTTCGGCGAGGCGCCGCACCGAGGGGAACAGACCACTGCGAAGCGCCATCTGGATGCTTCGACCCTGTTCCCACGGACTCAGGTCGCGACGGCCACGGTTCTCCTGGTCCATCTGCAGCCACAGGTCCCGGTCCGTGACCTCCTCCACGATGGCCAACACCTCGAGACCGAGATCGAGGCACGCGCGATGCCGTCGATGGCCGAACACGATCTCGAATGTACCCGCTACCCGACCTGGCCGAACCTTGATGGGCTGAACGTTCACCCGTGCCTGTTCGATCTCACGCTTCAGTTCCGCGAAGGCGGGCGAGGTGTACTCGGTCGAATGCCGGTTGGCGAACGCGCTCGGCTGGATGCGTGCGGGATCCAGCAGACGGACTGGGATTGTCCCCTCGAACTCGGCGAGCCGTGCCTTCACCTCTTCGAGTTCCTTGCCGAGTGCGCCCCCCTGACCCAGCGCGGCCATCATGGCGCCTACACCGGTAAAGGATCGCGACGACGCGGATGCGTTACCCGCAGCCGCCACTGGTCCGCCGACCGGAGCAGGCGAGGGCAGCGGCACCTTTGCACCGGAGGCCTCCTCGTGGCCCGGAAGAGTGGCCGGCGGCAGATTGATCAGCTTCGATTTTTCCGCGATACGTTTCATGTCCCCTGCCTCCCCTGATCGACGCTTGCCACTGGCTGCCGGTGCGAGGGCCGGCCGTATTGACCCGACGCGCGTGGTACCGTACCACGCGTTTTTCGAACCCTGTTCACGTGCCCTGGACCTGCCGGCGCCAGACAGCCTGAATCAATTGCTCGATGAGTTCCGTCACCCGCTCGTAGGCGTCCGCCGCCCGCTTGTAGGTCCGGTTGTTGCCGTCATAGCGGGTGACGTCGTAGACCGTCCCGAACTCCGCTGCACTACTGTTCGCGACCGCCGTCTTCGGGATTTCGACTGGCATGACTTTTCCCTCGTACGCCTTGCCGATCCATTCACGCACGACGGACGCCGTCGCATCGTTATTGTCGACGCGCGTCAGCAGCACACGGATGAAGTCGAACTCCTTCGTGATGGCGCGTCGCTCGACCAGCTGGGCCGTCAGATCGGAAAACAGCCGCCAGAACTGAGCGGACGAGGCGACGTCCAGTGCATTGGGCGGCAGCGTCATGATGATGCCGTTGGCCGCCATCAGCGCATTGATCGTCACGTAGGACAGCGCCGGCGGCGTGTCGATGATGATCACGTCGTAGTCGCGCCGTACATCGTCGATGCCGAGATTGAGTACATCCCAGAAGGCAAACGATGGGTCCTGGCTCTGGCGCGCCGGCAGCATGAATTCAGCGGCGAACAGCAATGGTGCGGCCGCAACGAGATCGATGCCGTCCCAATAGGTGGATCGAATCGCTGGCCTGATCGAGCGCTCGGTCCCGGCGCAGAGTTCCAGGATCGTCTCGCTTTCGGCCACCTCGGAATCGGGCAGGATGCCGTGCAGCGTGGTCAGGCTTCCCTGGGGATCGCAGTCGATGCACAGCACCTGATGGCCGCGCAGGCTCAATCCCTGGGCGAGCGACATCGCAGTGGTGGTCTTGCCGACACCACCCTTGAAGTTTGCAATGGTCAGGACGCAGGCCTCGGCATGCTCTGGCCGCCGTGCGGCAGGACGATAAGCCCGCACCCAGGCACGGGTTTCCGCCAGCGTGAACTCACGCCGGGCACCGCTCTCGTTCGGCGTTCCCGAGGGCAGGTCGCCCTTGGTCAGCCGATAGGCGATCTGCCCGCGTTCCACGCCACACAGGGCGGCGACCTGCGAGGCATTGAATCGCGGCGCCGTCTTGCGCGCCGTTGGAGACAGCATCGCGCCTCTGACCTGCGATACGAGAAGGGCGGCACGATCCGCCTGATCGATGATGCTGCTCAGCGGCTGCGGCGTAAGATGGATGATTGGAGAATTCATGTGTCGAGTCCGCTTTTTTGCATCGTTAACGGGACCATGCGTGTTTGCACGCGCATGACTTCAATGTACCAGACTGGGTTGCACACGAATTCATAATTACTGGACACCGTTGTTCCTTCATGAAGGTTTTTGTAAATATCCTTCCATTCCTTCAAAACCTTTATCCTCCGAAAAAAGACAACCCGTCAAGCGGTTACCTTCAATCATGTGAGCTTTCACAGGCAGCGACGTGAGGCTTTGCAGGTCTGCGTGTGAGCGCATTCAGGCAGACCGCGGAGGATCCACAGGCCGTATCGTGTGTGGATACAGGAAGTTGCGTAAAGACCCGTGCTTTCCTGTGTAAGCTCACCTGTCGGCTACCATCCCGGTCGCCGCGTCGGCGGCACACTTGCACTGACACCCGTACGCCGCCCTGGCGCCCGAGTCATCGGCCTGCCGTGTCCGGGAACGCAAGCGATCGTGTCCGGTACAACCGGTCGCGAATACCGCCAGCGCTGGACGGTACATGTGTGAGCTTCTGCAGGAAACCTTTAAGTAATGCGGTGCAATTCGTTGGTGAGGATGTGCTTGCGCCTGCGCTCACAAATACATACGCTCCAACCATGGCCAGCCTCGCACAGCAGCAGGACGACGCGCGCGTGACAAGTCCGAATGCGGCGGGCGTCACGGCTGATGCTGGTGCGAACGCAGACGGTGGTGGAATGCCATCGACGGGCGAGGAGGGTACCAGCCGATCGGCGCGCGCCGATCGCGACGGCGTCGTGCGCAAGCACGTCAACACCATTGCGCTGATGCCTACCGAACGGCGCATTGGTCTGCTGACCCGCAAGCTCTTCAATGTGATGCTGCGGCTTGCCCAGCAGCAGGGCGATACCGAGACGTATACTGCTCCCTTGCGCGAACTGATCACGCTCGCGCGCTTCGACTCCAAGGACTATCAGCTTCTGAAGCGCACGCTGCGACAGATGATCAGCACGGTCGTCGAGTGGCAGAGCCCGACCGACCGCGAGTTCGTGCGCTGGGAAGCCTGTGGTCTGGTTTCGGGGGTGTCGCTCAGCAAACCGCCGGAGGCAGGCGGCGCGGTGATCCTGCAGTGGAGCTATGCCCCGCAGATCCGCAACCAGCTGCTCAGCCCCGAACGCTATGCCCGGCTGTCGCTCGAGTTGATGACCCGATTGCGATCCCATACCGCGCTCGCGTTGTACGAGATCTGCGCGCGCTACATCGACAATCCCAGCCACCTCACCGCGCGCCAGCCGTGGCGCTGGTGGAAGCCGGTGTTGACCGGGCAGCCCGACCGTGCCGATGGACGACAGGCGCAGTACCGCTACTTCAAGCGGGACGTGCTGCTGCCGGCGATCGCCGAGGTCAACGCACTGACGGACATCGTGGTCGCCGGTCCGATCGAGGCGCGCGGCCCCGACAACAAGACCATCACCACGATCCAGTTCGAGGTGCGGCGCCGTGAAGTGCCCGACCGGCTGCGCAGCACGCCCACGGCAGAGCTGGTCGACCTGCCGGTGCTCGGGCATGCGATCCGCAATGGCCTTTCGCAGGCTGAGGCCGAACGCCTGCTGGAACAGTACGACGCCGACCGGCTGCGCGCGGCGGTCGATCAGCTGGTGCAGCGGCAGTCGGTCCCGGAGTCGGCCGGGTTGCCCCGCATCGGCCAGCCGGCCCGCTGGGTTGCCGCTGTGCTGGAGGCCGAACGCAAGCGCCAGCCGGCTGCGGGCACGTGGAACGAAAGGCGGATAGGGCAGGGCGTCGCCCCGTCGCGCGAAGCGCGCTGGCGAGAAGAGTGGATCAAGCGGCGCTACCGCGATGTGCACGGCATGTTCCTCGAACACGACGAGCCGGCGAGGGCGGACTGGCTTGCGCGCTACCGGGAGTCGCTGGTTGCCCAGCGCTCGGTACTGGTCAAGCGGCTCGACCGCGACGGCTGGGAGCACCCGATGGTGCGCGCTGACTTCCTGCGCCATTTCGCGCGCGCGATGATCGGCGAACAGTGGGACCAGCCGTCGGCTGAGGATATCCTCGGTCTGGCCGCCGAGATCGGCGACGATCCGGCACCGGCCGGCTGAGCGGGGCGTTCCCGCACGCCGTCACGCAACCTCGATACCGTCCGGATTGACGATGCCGCGCGCATAGGCCGCGGCCGATCCCTCGAGCGCAAGTCCCATCCAGTCGCGCAGCACACGTGCTGGCTTGCCGGCCCGTAACTGGCGCGCAGCAAAGGCGCCGCGAAGCACGCGTGCGCCCTTGTGCGTACGATCGATGCCGGCACGGTCGAGCCAGGCTTCGCAGGCGCGATGGACGGTACGCACGGTGAGCGGCTCGCCGCGCGGTGTCGCGCAGAAGAGAGCGACAGCGGCATCGGTGCAGAGCCGTGCACGAACGCCGATCCAGGCATCCAGCAGCGGACGCACCGACGGGCTGACCGGTGCGACCCGCTCTGGGCGTCGCCCGTATCCGGCGACGGTCACGAACGGTGGCGTCTCGTCCAGGTGCATGTCCCGGCGCCCGAGCGCGACAATCTCGCGTGGCTGAAGGCCCGATCCGATCGCCATCGCGACGATGGCCGCATCGCGCAGCATGCGCCATCCGCCGTCGGTGCCGGCATCGACTGCAGCCATGCCCGATGGCAGCAATGCCATGGCCTGCTGCATCGCCGACATGAGCCGGGCTTCCTCGTTCGCCGTCAGCGATTCGGGCAGGGGACGCGTCCGGGGCGCGGGATACTGCTGCATCAGGGTACGCGCCGGGTTGTCGCTGCGCAGGCGGGCGTGCGACAGCTCCGAATGCAGCAGTTCCAGCGTGCGCAGGTAGCGGTGGCGGGTGAGGGCGGGCGTGCCGTCGCGCTGCAGGTGCTCGAGCGTGTCCAGGAAGGTCGCGATCTGTTCCGGCCCTGCATGCTGCAGCGTCGACCCCTGCCTGTCGAGCGACGCAAGGTAGCGGCGCACGATCGACAAGTGCTTCTGGATCGTCGCAGGTCGGTACGGCTCGCCGTCGTGCCGCTGCCGGCGCAGCCACTCCAGCGTGCAGGCCAGTGGCGTCGACTTCCAGTCTGCGGGCAGGGCGCCTGCCTCGGCACGCTCCCGGTCGGTCCCTGCGAACAGGTCTGCCGTCGAGTCTGCGCAGGGTTGTGCCATCGAATGTGAGCGTGGTGCGGGGGTCATGCGGGCAAGTGTAGCGCCCTCGCATTGGCCGCTGCCTGAATGTCCTTTCCCCGGAACAAAAGCGGTCACGCGACACGGTGAAGGCATGGGGGTTCAATAGCTGGAAGGCACCGGGGAAAGGACATCTTGATAGCTGTGCAATTGCAATCTGCCGGTCGCCGCCACGGCCGGGCGCACGTAAGATGGAGTACCAGCAGCCCGGAGCGCCGCACATCCACACGGATGAGCCGCCCGGGGCCTGCGCGACCGCACGGGGGACTGTATGGAGGCAATCGACAGCCGGATCGGCGAAGCGCCTTACTGCATGATGATCACGTTCGAGATCGAGCCGAAGGACGAGGCCGAGTTCAACGACATCTACGACAACGACCACGTGCCGAACATCATGAAGCTGCCGGGCGTCACCGAAGTGCTGCGCTTCCGCGAGGCCGGGCCGAACGCGAAGGGCTACCTGGTCTACACCGCGGTCTACATGATGGCCACCGAGAACCTGCACCTGACGCCCGAATGGACGGTGCTGTCGGACCTCGGCCGATGGGCGCCTGTGATCCGTCCGAAGGTGAAGTCGCGCACGCGCAGCACCGGGCCGGTGGTCGCCCGCTTCCGCAAGGTGCCCGACTGATGGTGGGGATGCAGCAGCGCCCGGGGCTTCAACCCGGCGCCGACTGCCGGACCTTCGGGCTCGATGACCTTCTCTGGAACGACCTCGCACTGGAGCCGAAATGACCGGAACCCGCCCGCACCTGCCTGCCGTACTCCTGTCCGCCGCGTTCGTCCTGCCGGCGGTAGTCGCGGCCCAGCCGACCGGCGCCCCCTTCCCGAACAAGCCGATCCGCTGGATCGTGCCGTATCCGACCGGTGGCACGTCCGACTTTCTCGCACGGCTGATAGGCCAGCGGCTGACCGAGGCCTGGGGCCAGCCGGTGCTGGTGGACAATCGCAGTGGTGCCAACGGCAACATCGGCACGGAAGTGGCGGCACGCGCGGTACCCGATGGCTACACGCTGTTGCTCGTGGCGAGTACGTTCACGATGAACCCGGCGGTGTATCCGAAGCTGTCGTTCGACACCGCGCGGGACTTCGCACCCGTGACGACCTTGCTCTGGCAACCGTATGCGCTGTCAGTGCATCCCTCCGTCCCGGTGACGACGATACGACAGTTGCTCGACCTCGCAAGGGCAAAGCCGGGTGACATCACCTACAGCTCCGGCGGCAACGGCAACGCCACCCATATTGCCGCCGAACTGTTCGCATCGATGGCGAAGGTCTCGTTCACCCATGTCCCCTACCGTGGCGTCGGCCCGGCGATACAGGCACTGCTTGCCGGCGAGGTGAAGCTGTCCTGGGCTTCGTCGGTCGCGGTACGGCCGCATCTCACCTCGGGCAAGCTGCGCGTGCTCGCCGTCACCGGGCGCAAGCGCATCGCCGCGCTGCCCGACATACCGACCGTATCGGAGTCGGGAGTGCCGGACTATGTCGAAGGCAACTGGCAGATGGTGCTGGTGCCCGCGCGCACGCCGCCAGCGGTGATCGACCGGCTCAACGCCGAACTGGTCCGCATCCTGCGCACCCCGGAACTCACCGCATCGATACAGCAGACGGGCTCGGACGTGATCGCCAACAGCCCGGCGGAATCGGTGGAACTGGTACGAACCGACCTCAAGCGCTATGGCCAGCTGATACGCGCGCTGGACATCCGCGCCGACTGACGGCCGTGGCAGGGTTGCAACGGCGCGACACCCGGCAGAACGACACACGCCGCGCGCGCACTGTTTCCGTGCGCAACCTCCGTACGACCGCGTACCATGATTGCCCCATCGGTAGTGAAGGCATCTGTCTACATGGCAAACCTGACATCGTTGTTGCGGGACGAGATCACCCGCCTCGCCAGGCGGCAGATCAACGCGGAGATCGCTCCGCTGAAGAAACGCTGTGCACAACAACGCCGCATGATCGCGGCACTGAAGAAAGAGTGCAGCGCCCTGCGCCGCGAGCTGTCGCAACTGAGCAAGCGCGGCACGACGCTCGCGCCGAAGGCCGCCCCCGGGACGGCAGAAGGCGGCGTCACCCGGCGGCGCTTCCGCGCCGACGGCCTGCGCTCGTTCCGTGTCCGCCTTGGCCTCACGGTGCGCGAGGTCGCCCTGCTGCTGGGCGTGAGTGACCAGACCGTCTACAACTGGGAAACGGCGTCGACCCGGCCGCAGCCGGCGATGATCGAGACGATCGCCGAGCTGCGCGCGCTCGGCAAGCGGGAAGTGAAGGCCCGGCTGCTCAAGCTGCAGGAAGCAAAGTAGGACAAGGGGCGGTTGCGGGCCGGGCAGCACTGCGTGCCCGGACCTGGATACCGGCCGCGCCCTACTCGCCAGCGAACGCGAGCACGTCCGCCTCCGGCCGTCGCAGCAGGGTCTTCAGCAGCGGCGGCTCGAAGTGCCGCTGCACCGTGATCGCATAGAAGTTCTCGTGCAGGTCCGGTACCACGCAGTACTCGGCCAGCGTGCCGCTGCGCAGTTCGTCCTGCACCACCACGGTCGGCACCAGCGCCACGCTGTCCGAATCGCGTGCGAGCAGCCTGAGCAGGGCCATGTCGTCGACCTCGGCGCGCAGGCGGTAGCGTAGCCCGCGCTGTTCGCAGATCAGGTCGAAACCCGTCCGGATGTCGTTGTCGCGTCCCGGCAGAAGCAGCGGTACATCAGCCAGGTCGTCGGGGAAACGGAACGCGCGTCGCCTCGGCCGCGGCTTGCCCACCAGGCTCACCGGCTGGCGTGCGATCCGGCGGCAGCGCCAGGGATCGTCGACCGTGGCCGGAACCCGCCGGTTGGACAGCACGAGGTCGATCGCATGCACCCGCAGTCGCGCGAGCAGTTCCTGCAGGCTGCCCGACTGCAGCGCGAGCGAGACGTCATCGCGCACCAGCAGCGGCCGGACGAAGTTCTCCTGGAAGTTGCGCGACAGCGTGGCCATCGCGCCGATGCGCAGAACCTGCCGCTGTTCACGGTGTCCATCGCGCAACAGCGCGAGCAGTTCGTTGCCGGAGGCAAAGATGCTCTCCGAATAGGCGAGCGCCAGGTGGCCCGCCTCGGTGAGCTTCAGGGTGCGGCCGACCCGGGAAAACAACGGCTGCCCGAAGGATTCCTCGAGCTGCCGGATCTGGCTCGACAGCGCAGACTGCGACACATGGAGGCGCGCGGCCGCGCGCGTGAGGTTGCCTTCGCGCGCCACGGCCCAGAAGTAGTGCAGGTGGTGGTAATTGAGCCTTGCCATGCGCGTCTCCGGTCGCTGCCATCGTTCTGTATTGATTAACGAACTGTACTGAACAATGAATTTTACGCATCATCCATGGCTGCGTACATTCGGTGCCCAGACCTGCCCCGATGACACGAGCACCCCGGAGCCCGAATGGATGCCACTGCGCTGCACCCGCTGATCCAGGACCTGCCGGCCTGGCGCAGTGCCCTTTTGCCCGGCCTGCCGGCCGTGTTCGCAGCCGGTGCACTCATCGCCGCAGCGCTGCGCCCTTCCATTGCCTCGACCTGGCTGCTGGTGCGCTGCTGTGCGGCGCTGGCGCTCGCCATCGCGGCCGCGTCGCTGCTGCTGGGCGCAGCGGCCGGCCATGCTGTGCAGACGTCAGGACCGCTGCACCTGCTGCGCGCCGACATCACGGGCGCCGTGATGACGCTGCTGGTGGCGTTCGTCGGCTGGGTGATCGCCGGCTATTCGCGCCGCTACCTCGCCGGCGAATCGGGACAGTTGCGCTATGCCTGCTGGCTGATGGCGACGCTCGCCGGCGTCGGCGGCGTGGCCATCGCCAACGACCTCCTGCTGCTCGCGCTGTGCTGGATGCTGGCCAGCGCCTCCCTGCAGCGGCTGCTGCTGTTCCATGGCTCGCGCCCGGCTGCGCGCATCGCCGCGCACAAGAAGCTGATCGCCAACCGCATCGCGGAGGTTTGCCTGTTCGCCGCGATCGGCCTGTGCTGGATCGCCTTCGACACGCTGCGCATCGACGCGATGCTGCAGCACCCGTCGTTGTCGTCGGGCGAGGTTCCGATGGTGGTGCATGCCGCCGTCGTGCTGATCGTCGTGTCGGCGCTGCTGAAGTGCGCGCTGCTGCCGTTCCATGGCTGGCTGATCCAGGTGATGGAGGCGCCGACGCCGGTGTCCGCGCTGCTGCATGCAGGCGTGGTCAACCTGGGCGGCTTCG
>CANGXU010000056.1 GCA_947457885.1 Betaproteobacteria bacterium | reverse complement strand
TTTCCATCGCGATCCGCAGCCGCGGATCGCACGGGGGCAGGCGGGCGCTCGGCGCCCTGCACTGCTCAGGTGTTCGGCGCGCGGTGCATGATGTCCAGGCCGATCTTGCCCATGGCGATCTCGCGCAGTGCGATCACCGTCGGCTTGTCCTTGTTCGCCTCGACCAGCGGGGTGGCGCCCATCGTCAACTGACGTGCGCGATAGGTCGCGGCAAGGGTGAGCTCGAAACGGTTGGTGACCTGCTTGAGGGCGTCGTCTACGGTGATACGGGCCATGTCGAAATCTCCGGCTGCCTGGCGTGCGGGGCACGCCGGGAGGGTTCATCTGAGCGCTTCGATCAGCGCCTGGTGGCGTGCGAGTTGCGCGGGACGCATCAGGCGGTGCGCGATCACGATGCTTTGCAGTTCACGCGCAGCGGTCGCGAATACAGAGTTGACTATAACATAGTCGAATTCGTCGACATGGGCGATCTCGGCCCGTGCAGCCTGCACCCGGCGCGCGATCACGTCCTCGCTGTCCTGTCCCCGGCCGCGCAGGCGCGATTCCAGCGCCGCTATGGAAGGTGGCAGGATGAACACGCTCACGGCGCGTGGATACAGCCGGCGCACCTGCTGCGCGCCCTGCCAGTCGATCTCGAGCACGATGTCGTCGCCTGCGGCCAGCGCATCGAGCACCCAGGTGCGGCCCGTGCCGTAGCAGTTGCCGTGCACGCGGGCGTGTTCCAGCAGGTCGTCAGCCTCGATCATCCGCTCGAACTCGGGCATCGCGACGAAATGGTAGTCGTGGCCGTCCGCCTCGCCCGGGCGAGGCGGACGCGTGGTGTACGAGACCGACTTGCGCACCGCGGGGTCTGCGGCCAGCAGCGCATTGACCAGCGAGGTCTTGCCTGCGCCCGACGGCGCGCTGACGACGAAAAGGCAGCCGCTCATCTATTCGACATTCTGGATCTGCTCGCGCATCTGCTCGATCAGCACCTTGAGCTCGATGGCGGCCTGGGTGGTGGCGGTGTCGACCGACTTCGACCCCAGCGTGTTGGATTCGCGGTTGAACTCCTGCATCAGGAAGTCGAGCCGCTTGCCCATTGCCCCGCCGCGCTCCAGCGTACGCCGCAGTTCCTCGACATGGGCCGACAGCCGCGACAGTTCTTCCTCGACGTCGATCTTCGACGCATACAGCACCAGTTCCTGGGCCAGCCGCTCCGGGTCGGCCGTGATCCCCGCATCGGCCAGCCGCGCCAGCAGCTTTTCGCGCTGGGCCGCGAGCAGGGCCGGGATGCGCGGCTTGACGTCGACGACGATGGCGGCTACGCCGTCGGCGCGCTCGAGGATGAAGGTGCGCAGCTTGTCGCCCTCGCGTTCGCGCGAGGCATTGAACTGCGCCAGCGCCTCGGTGCACAGCCCCAGGACCACTTCGCGCAGGGCATCGCCGGCGAGTGCCTGGGTGACCAGTACGCCTGGCCAGCGCAGTATCTCGGCTACGCCCAGGGCCGGCGCGCCGGGTGCTGCGGTGCGCACCGCGGTGGCCAGTTCCAGCAGGTTCGCCAGCGCCGCCGGATCGAGCGAGCCCTGCGTGCCGCCGGTGCCTGCGGCGTTGATCGAGACCCGGCACTCGACCTTGCCGCGGCCCACCTTCGAGGCGACCATCTCGCGCATCGGCTGCTCGAACGGGCGCAGTTCCTCGGGCATCCGGAACTGCAGGTCGAGGAACCGGTTGTTGACTGCGCGCAGCTCCATCGTGAACACGCCCTGGGGCAGTTCGCGCGTGGCCACCGCGTAGCCGGTCATGCTGCTGATCTTGCCTGCCATTGTGCCTGCCTGTGATGCGTGTGATGCTCGACTGGCCTGGATTGGCCTGGATTCGACCGGGGTATGTGCGGCATTGCTTCGCCTGCGCGAGGGTACCCGGGTCGGGGGTTGTAAGCGCGGGCGCCAGCGCAGACAATCCGCGCCTCGCATTGACGATAGCACAGCGCCCAGCCCCGATGACCCAGCCCGCCAGCCCCGCCGTCGCTCCCACCCCTGCCACCGCCGCCGCACGCCCCAGCGGACGTGCACCTTCCGCCCTGCGACGGGTGACACTCGAGCGCGGCTTCACCCGCCATGCCGAAGGCTCGGTGCTGGTCACTGCCGGAGATACCCGGGTGATCTGCACCGCCAGCATCGAGGAGGGCGTGCCGGGCTTCCTGCGCGGCAAGGGGCAGGGCTGGATGACCGCCGAGTACGGCATGCTGCCGCGCTCCACCCATACGCGGATGGCGCGCGAGGCCGCACGCGGCAAGCAGTCCGGCCGTACCCAGGAGATCCAGCGGCTGATCGGCCGTTCGCTGCGCGCCGCGGTCGACCTCACCGCGCTGGGCGAGCGCACGCTGCAGATCGACTGCGACGTCATCCAGGCCGACGGCGGCACCCGCACCGCAAGCATCACCGGTGCGTTCGTGGCCGTGCACGATGCGCTTTCCGGGCTGGTCCGCCAGGGGCTGATCCCGGCGCTGCCGATCCGCGACCATGTCGCCGCGGTGTCGGTCGGCGTCTGGCGCGGCACCCCGGTGCTCGACCTCGACTATGCAGAAGATTCCGACTGCGACACCGACATGAACGTGGTGATGAACGGCAGCGGCCGTTTCATCGAGGTCCAGGGCACGGCCGAGGGAGAGGCGTTCTCGCGCGCGGAGATGGACGCACTGCTCGCACTGGCGCAGAAGGGCATCGCGGAACTGGTCGCGCTGCAGAAGCAGGCGCTGGCGGCCGGCACGGCCGGCGGGGAGGCCTGACATGGCACGTACCCGCCTGGTGATCGCCAGCGGCAACGCCGGCAAGCTGCGCGAGATCGACCACATCCTCGCGCCGCTCGAGTTCGAGGTGATCCCGCAGGGCACGCTCGGCGTGAGCGAGGCGCCCGAGCCCTACTGCACGTTCATCGAGAACGCGCTGGCCAAGGCGCGCCATGCGTCGGCCTCGACCGGGCTGCCGGCCCTGGCCGACGACTCGGGCATCTGCGTCACTGCGCTGGGCGGTGCCCCGGGCGTGCATTCGGCGCGCTATGCGGGCGAGCCGAAATCGGATGCGCGCAACAACGAGAAACTGATCGCCGCGCTCGACGGCGCCGCCGATCGGCGCGCACACTACTACTGCGTGATCGTGGTGGTGCGCTCGGCCGACGACCCCCAGCCGCTGATCGGCGAAGGCCTCTGGGCGGGTGAAGTGGCCCATGCTCCGGCCGGCGAGGGCGGCTTCGGCTACGATCCGTGGTTCCTGATTCCTTCGACCGGCCTCACCGTGGCGCAGATGCCGGCGGAGCAGAAGAACCGGATCAGCCACCGTGCGCTGGCGCTGGCGAGCATCGCCGGCAAGCTGCGCTCGGATTTCTGAAGATCCGCCGGTCCACCGGCGGCGGGACTCCCCGCGTGGCGCTGCCCGCGGGCCCCCCTGTGAGGATGCCTGTCGATGGCGACTGAGATCACCAACATGGCCGTGTTCTGCGATTTCGAGAACGTGGCCCTCGGCGTGCGCGACGCCAACTACGCGAAGTTCGACATCGACAAGGTGCTCGAGCGGCTGCTGCTGAAGGGCAACATCGTGGTGCGCAAGGCGTACTGCGACTGGGACCGCTACAAGCAGTTCAAGCGCGCGATGCACGAAGCCTCGTTCGAACTGATCGAGATCCCGCACGTGCGCCAGTCGGGCAAGAACTCGGCCGACATCCGCATGGTGGTCGATGCGCTCGACCTCTGCTACACCAAGGCCCACCTGGACACCTTCGTGCTGCTCACCGGCGATTCCGACTTCTCGCCCCTGGTGGCCAAGCTGCGCGAGAACGCGAAGACGGTGATCGGCGTCGGGGTGAAGCAGTCGACTTCCGACCTGCTGATCAACATCTGCGACGAATTCATCTATTACGACGACCTCGTGCGCGAGCAGCCGGCAGGGCGCGGCGGGATGCCGCGTGGCCGGTCCGGTCCCTCGCGGCGCTCGGGTTCGGCGCGGTCCGACGGTAACGGCCATGCGGTGCAGCCGATGGTCGGTCCGCCGCTCCCGCTGCATGAGTCGCTGCGCGGGCCAGCCCGCGGTGCGCCGCGCGAAGCATCGGTCGAATCGGCCGTAGAGGCGCTGATGCCTGCCGTGAATCCGCCGCTGCAGCTTGCCGCCGAGGCGCCCCCGGTGCCGGAGAAGGCCGCTGCAATCGACAGCGCGATCCCGGCGGCGGAAGGCGATACGGCGGCCGCACCGGCGCCACGCGGCAGGGCTCGCGCGAAGAGCACGCGGACCCGGGCAGGATCGCGCCGCGGTTCGGCGGCAGCTGCAGCCGATTCCGCCGACGACGCGGCGGCGCAAGGGGGCGAAGCGGTACCAGCACCCGCCGGGACGGCTACCGATGCAGAGGTGTCCAGGGCAGATACGGTGCCGGTCGACGGATCCGTGATGGCGGAATCGCCCGCGCCAGCGGCGAAGGGCCGTACCCGCCGACCGCGGGCCGGCAGCAAGGCCGCGCTGGCGGCTGCCGCGAAGCTCGCCGAGGCCGAGGCGGAGGCTGCGGCAGAACCGGTGGTGCTGCCGGCGGCTGGCAAAGGCGCGGAGGTCGCCGAATCGGGTGCCAACCCGGCAGCCATCCATCCGGCCGATCCGGTCAGCGACGGTTCCGACAAGGCTCAGCAGGCGATCGACCTGGTCCTGGCTACGGTCGAGGCCCTGGTAGCCGAACGCGGCGAAGAGGAACGCATCTGGGGCTCGATGGTCAAGCAGACGCTGAAGCGGCGCAATCCGGGCTTCAACGAGTCGTACTACGGCTTCCGCTCGTTCAGCGAACTGCTCGAGGAGGCCCAGGCTCGCCGGCTGCTCGAACTCACCCGCGACGAGAAGTCGGGCGGCTTCATCCTGCGCCTGACCCATCACGACGATTGACTTGCGTCGACTGCGTTTAACATCCCTCCCGTCGGTACACGATCAAGAAAGAAGGGAATAGGGATGACCCAGCCAAAGGTTTCTGCGTCCGGCGTGTTCCACGCGCAGGGTGACGGACCGGCGTTCCGGCCGTTCGCCGGCCTGCGGGTGATCGACCTCACCCGCGTACTCGCCGGTCCTTACTGCACCTATCTGCTCGGGCTGCTCGGCGCCGAGGTGATCAAGGTCGAGCCGCCCGGCCGCGGCGAGACGATACGGCGCCGCACCGGCGGAGATCCGGCGCTCGCCGAGGCCGGCGTGTCGGTCGCGTGGTCCACGCAGTCGGCGAACAAGCGCTGCATCACGCTCGACCTCGACCGCCCGCGCGGGCAGGAACTGTTCCGTGAACTCGCGGCAGGTGCCGACGTGGTGGTACAGAACCTGCGTACCGGCTCGGCCGAGAAGCGTGGCATCGGCTACGCGCAGTTGTCAGAGCTCAATCCGAAACTGATCTACTGCGCGATCACCGCCTACGGCGGCAACGGCCCGCGTGCCACGCATCCCGCCTACGACAGCGTGATACAGGCGGTCTCCGGCCTGATGAGCCTCACCGGACAGCCCGATGGCGATCCGCTGAAGGTGGGGCCGCCGGTCATCGACTACGTCACCGGCATGAATGCCGCGCTGGCGGTTGTGTGCGCGCTGTTCGAACGCACGCAGACGGGCCGCGGACGCTGCATCGACCTGGCGATGCTCGACTCGAACCTCGCGTTGATGACTTCGGCGCTGACCCTGTTCGTGAACACCGGCAGGCAGCCGGCGCGGCCGGGGAACGATGCCGCCAGCCGTGCTCCCGCGTCGACCACCTACCGGGTGTCCGACGGGCAGTTCGCTATCGCGATCAACGAGGAGCACCAGTACGTGCACCTGTTCCAGTCGATGGGGCTCGCGCATCTGCTGGATGACCCGCGCTTCGCGACGCTCGCCGACCGCAACCGTAACATCCCGGCGCTGCGGACCGAACTGCAGCGGGTGTTCGAGACCAATACCTCGGCGCACTGGGAGCAGGTGCTGAACGAAGCCGGTGCCCCCGGCGGACGCGTGAACTCGCTGGCGGAGGTGACCGCCCATCCGCAGTTCGCGGCGCGCAACCTGTTCCAGCAGGTGTCCGTGGAGGCCAACGGTGCCAGTGCGCAGATGCAGTTGCCGCTCGCGCCATTTTCGGTCGACGGTGACCGCGGATCGATCCGGCTGGCACCCCGTCCGGTGGGAGCCGATACCGATGCAGTGCTAGGCGAACTGGGGGTCGGCGCCGCGGAACTGGCGGCACTGCACGCCGACGGCACGATCTGAGCGGAGGGGTCAGCCTTCCACGATCGAATCAGCGGTTGGCACGCGTGCGATCGACCAGTGGTCGATCGCGAACGCGAGGGCCCCGTCGCGACCGGCATCGATCGGCGGCAGCGCCTGTCCCAGGAAGGCCAGCGCCCGGCGCAGCCACGGTACCGCTGCGTCGTCATGGTGGAGATCGATGGCTGGTGCGAACGTCTGCTTCGACAGCTTCTGCCGCTGCGCATTGAGCGCGAGCGGCAGGTGCGCGTAGCTCGGCACGGGCAGGCCGAGCAGGCGCTGCAGCCAGATCTGGCGCGGTGTCGAGTCGAGCAGGTCGGCGCCGCGCACCACGTCGGTGATGCCCTGGGCCGCGTCGTCCACGACTACCGCGAGCTGGTAGGCGAAGATGCCGTCAGCCCGGTGCACGACGAAGTCGCCGATGTCGCTTTCCAGGTGCTGTTCGATGCGCCCGCGGATCCGGTCGTCGAAAGCGATCGCGTGGTCGTCTACGCGCACGCGCCAGGCGCGGGTACTGCGGCCGGATGGCAGGCCGCCGCGGCAGGTGCCCGGGTAGGCCGGGCCCTCGATGCCAGCGTGCGTCGAGGCAGCTGCGACTTCGGTCCGTGTGCAGGCGCAGGGGTACGCGTGGCCGGCGGCGATCAGTGCATCGAGGGCCGCGCGGTATGCGCCGATCTCCCGGCTCTGCACCCGGATTTCACCGTCCCAGACCAGGCCGAGTCGTTCGAGCGTACGGCGAATCGCATCGACCGCTCCAGGCCTGTTGCGCGGCGTGTCGAGGTCGTCGATGCGCAGCAGCCACCGGCCACCCGCCGCGCGGGCGTCGAGCCAGCCTGCCAATGCCGCCACCAGCGAGCCGAAGTGGAGCGCGCCGGTGGGAGACGGTGCAAAACGCCCTCGGTAATTCACGGCCTGATTGTGCCGTCGGCGCCGCGTGTACGCCAGCGCGGCCGCGTCGACGGGCCGCGCGTGAGATGACGGTCGGGCCGGTCATCGGCCTGCATCCGGGCGCGGGGGCGCGATTGCCGGATAATGTCCGTCTGCCCGGTTGCCGTGAACTGGCGGCCGCCGGGGGCCCGTCCCATCGCCGATGAACCTGCCGCTGCAGTTCGACATCCCCTACCGCGCCTCGGCGCTCGATCTCTATCTGCCGGTGGCCGGGGAGCCCTGGGCGATGCTCCTCGACAGCCATGCCGCTCGCGCGCATCCGTTGGCACGCTTCGACATCGTGGTCGCCGATCCGGTGACCACGATGGTCACCCGGGGTGGCATCACCGAGATCGAACGACATGGCGATCCGTCCCGCGCGCCCGCACTCGAGCTCGCGCAGGGCGATCCGTTCTCGCTGCTGCGGCGGGAACTCGGTCGCGCCGGCACCGGTGCCGGCGCGACCCGCGCCGACCTGCCTTTCGCCGGCGGAGCACTGGGTTACCTCGGCTACGACCTCGCGCGCCGGATCGAGCGACTGCCCGCCATCGCGGAAGACGACCGGCACTGGCCGGAACTTGCGGTAGGCATCTATCGCTGGGCTGCACTCACCGACCACGCGGCACGGCGCAGCATGCTCGCTGTCGCCGATCCGGAGGTGCTCGGAACCGATGCGATCGACCGGTTGCGTGCGTTGTTCTCGCAGGATCCGATCGGCGGTCCGCTGGCCGGGCAGGACCCTGCCCGCATCGAAGGGGTCGAGTCGAACCTGACCGAGGCCGATTATCGTGAGCGTTTCGATCGCGTGGCGCGCTACATTCGCGACGGCGATGTCTATCAGGTGAACCTTGCGCAGCGCTTCAGCGCGGCCTACGAGGGCGATCCGCTCGCGCTGTTCCGGCGGTTGCGCGAGCGCGCGTCCGGTCCGTGCAGCGCCTTCCTCGACCTGCCGTTCGGCCAGGTACTGTCGGTGTCGCCTGAACGCTTCCTTCAGGTGCGCGAGGGCCGGGTCGAGACGCGGCCGATCAAGGGTACGCGGCCGCGTCACGCCGATCCTGCCGCCGACGCAGCGGCGATCGGCGAACTGTCGGCGAGCGGCAAGGATCGCGCCGAGAACGTGATGATCGTCGACCTGCTGCGCAACGATCTCGGCCGCTGCTGCCGTACGGGCAGCGTGTCGGTGCCGGAACTGTTCGCGGTCGAGAGCTTCGCCTCGGTGCACCACCTGGTCAGCACGGTCATCGGCGAACTCGACGAATCGCGCGATGTACTCGACCTGGTGCGCGGCGCGTTCCCCGGCGGTTCGATCACCGGCGCGCCGAAGCTGCGCGCGATGCAGATCATCGAGGAACTCGAGCCGCACCGGCGCGGGGTGTATTGCGGGGCGATCGGCTACATCGGCTTCGATGGTGCCGCAGACCTCAACATCGCGATCCGCACCGCGATGCTGCGTGACGGTCGGGTCGATTTCTGGGCAGGGGGTGGCATCGTCTCCGACTCGGATGCCGGCCTCGAATACGCGGAGACGCTGGCCAAGGCCGCCGCCTTCCTGGCCCTGGTGGACGATTGAACGCGGGTCCGTCGCCAGGGGGGCGATCAACCGCGCGCCCGGCCCCCCTGCTCAACCATCGATGGCGAGCGCAGATACCTCACGGCGCGGCCGCACGACCAGCGGCCGGGGCTTCTGCACGCCGTAGCCCTGAGCGTAGTCGACGCCCATTTCGCGCAGTTTCTCGATGATGTGGTCGTTCTCCACGTACTCAGCGATGGTCCGGATGCCCATCACCTGCCCTATGCGGTTGATCGCCTCGACCATTGCGCAGTCGATGGGGTCTTCGACCATGTCCTTCACGAAGCTGCCGTCTATCTTCAGGTAGTCGACCTTCAGGTTCTTCAGGTAGGCGAACGACGCCATGCCGCTGCCGAAGTCGTCCAGTGCGAAGCTGCACCCCAAGGTCTTCAGTTCCGACATGAAGTGGGTCGCCTGCTTCAGGTTTGCGATCGCCGAGGTTTCGGTAATCTCGAAGCACAGCGCCGACGCCGGCACGCCGGTCGTGCGCAGCTCTTCGCGGACGAATGCCACCAGCGTCTCGTCCGAGAGCGAGGTCCCCGACAGGTTGATGCCGCACACCGGCAGCACCACGCCGGGCACGTCGATCTCGTCGGCCAGCCACTCGATCGTACGGTGGATCACCCAGCGATCGACCTGCGGCATGAGGTTGTAGCGTTCGGCAGCGGGGATGAACGCGCCGGGTGGCGTGAGGTTCCCCTGTTCGTCGAACAGCCGCACCAGCATCTCGAGGTGGGGCGCCGCGTCGGCAACGCCCGGCTGCAGCGGTACGATCGGTTGCGAGTGCAGGAGCAGTCGGTTCTGCTCGATCGCCGCGCTCAGGCGCGCGACCCAATGCATCTCGCCCTGGCGCTGCACGAGTTCCGTATCGTCCGGGTGGAAGACATGCACCCGATTGCGACCGCGCTCCTTCGCCGCATAGCAGGCGGTATCTGCGGCCGACATCACCGAGGCCGAACTGCCCGATGTCTGGTCGACGGCGACCAGGCCGACGCTCACGCCGATGGTGAAGGTCTTCCCCTCCCACGTGAACCGGTAGTCGCGAACCGCCTGCACGATCGCGTTGGAGATCCTGCGTGCCTGGTCGGCTGGGCAGTCTTCGAGCAGCAGGCCGAACTCGTCGCCACCGAGGCGTGCCAGCGTGTCGCGCTTGCGCATCCGTTCCTGCAGGCGCGCGGCTAGTTCGCGCAGCAACTGGTCGCCGGCGGCATGGCCGCAGGTATCGTTGACGACCTTGAACTGATCGAGATCGAGGTAGGCCAGTGCATGCGGGCCGGGTTCCTCGCTCAGGGTCTCCAGGATGCGCGTGAGCCGGCGCTCGAATTCGAAGCGGTTGATCAGCCCGGTCAGCGCATCGTGCGTGGCCTGGTAGGAGACCTGCTGCGCGATCCGCCGCTGCTGGGTCACGTCATGCAGCACCAGCACGACCCCGGTGATGCCGCTGTCGTTGTTGCGCAGCGGGGCGGCCGAGGCATCGATGAACAGCTCGGCGCCGTCGACGCGCTCGAGCACGTGCTGGTCATTGAGTTCAACCAGCGCATTACGCAGCAGGCACTCGCCGACCAGATCGACCGGCCGCGCGCGCTGGACTTCGTGCGAGATATGGCACAGGTCACGGAACGGTCTGCCGATCGCCTGCGCCGACAGCACGCCGAGCAGCGTCTCGGCAACCGGGTTCAGGTACTCGGCGCAGCCCTCGGCATCGGTCGTGATCACCGCGTCGCCGATCGAAGCGAGCGTGACCTCGACGCGCCGTTTCTCGCGGCGCAGCGCCTCTTCCGTGCGTTTCAGGTCGGTGATGTCCATGAAGGCCGCTACCGCGCCGTGCGGTTTGCCTTCCTTGTCCAGCAGCGGTGTCGCGTTGCCGTACACGTTGCGCACACGTCCGTCCTTGAACACCAGCTGCTGCTCGAAATCGCGCACCTCGATGCCGAGCCCGGCAGCCACCTGCATCGGCAACTCGTAGGGGGCGATCTCGACGTGGTCCTTGAATGCCCGCGCATCGCCCGGGGGCAGGTCCGGCTCATCGAAAGCGCCGGTACTGGGGGCGGCCGCATCGAGCAGCAAGTAAGACGCGCGGTTTCCGGTGATGCGCGTGCCATCCGGGTCGTGCGCGATCCAGACCGCGACGGGTACGGCATCGAGCACCGCCGCCAGTTCGGCGGCCTTCGCGCGCTCGCGCTGCTCGCTCTCCACCAGGTCAGCCTGTGCCCGCTTGCGCTCGGTGATGTCCTGCACGGTGCCGATCATTGCCCGCGGCCGGCCTTCATCGTCGTACTGCAGCAGCGCGCGCGAAGAGATCATCCGCTCCCGGCCGTCGGGCAGCAAGACCCGGTAGTCGACCTGGAACTCGCCGCCCTCTTGCAGCACGCGGGCGCGTTCATCGATCACGCACTGGCGATCGTCGGGATGCGCGAAGTGCGGCGAGCCCGCCGCCGTCGGCGTGAAGGCGTCCGGCGACAGGCCGAAGATGCGGTACAGCTCGTCGGACCACTGCATGGTGCCGGACGAGAAATCTTGCCGCCAGCTGCCGACGCGCCCGACGCGCTGCGCGAGCAGCAGATTCGATCCGTTCTCGCGCAGGTCGGCTTCGACCTCGCGCCGCGCGATCTCGCGGCGTTCGAGCGCGCTCGCCATCCGGTCGAGCGCGTCCGAGGCTTGCCGCAGTTCGGACGCGCCCGAGCGCACCGCGGCGCGGGCCTGCAGGTCGCCGCTGCCGATCTGGCGCGCGACTTCGGTCAGCCGGTTGAGCGGCCGCAAGAACAGCACGTTCAGGCTCGCCCATGCCGCCAGCATCGACAGCACGGTCAGCAGCGCGAGCATGTACAGATCGTCACGCAGGTCCCGGTCAATGGCGCGGATCGCCGCCTCGGTCGGCAGGCCGACCGCCAGATAGGTGCCACGCGCGGTCGAGTCAAGTGGCAGGCTGGCGTAAGCCCGCTCCACGCCATCGGTATCCCTTGCCCTGAGCGTGAACGGACTGTTGTCGCTGGTCGCGGTGCGCAACTGCTGCGCCAGCGGCCAGCGCGTCCCTGCACGTGAGACCTCCGGATGCATGCCTGTCAGCGTGCCGTCGGCATCGAATACGGCGATGGTGGCATTCGCGGGCAGCCGGCTGCTCAGCGCCAGGCTCTCGAGCAGTCGCGGATCGGCGCTCGAGCGGGGCACCGCGCCGATCGTTCCGTTTGCCGATACCAGCGGTCGGGCGTTTTCTGCCAGCGTTTCACGGTCGCGCAGTGCCTGCAGCAGTACCCGTGCCGCCTCTTGCTGCAGTGCGTCGAATGCCTGCTGGCGCTGCTGCGAGTGCACGTGGAACGTATAGAGCAGCGCCGGCAGCATCGCGAGCAGAAGCATGCCGAGGAAGCGCGTGCGAATCGAGCCCGCGCGAAAGCTCGCGCGCTCGAATGCCGGTTGCGGCGTTTCGTTTTCGCTGTGTCGCTGCGGATGCATGGACTGGAAACGGATGGGGCAGGGATCTGCGGCGGCTGTGCCGGGCGGTGTGGGGCTCGGGGACTTCCGGGATCGTGCTCTTAACGGCCTGCGCAGCGTAATCTGAAGACTCTGGACAGTGTGCAGCTACTCCGGAAGGTACTGCGGAATCGGGTCCCGCCCTGCGAACCTCCCTGAGTTCCGAGGATGCCATGCTATCCTGAGAAATGCCCGCCAAATTGTCCTCATTCTGCGTCGTTTCTGCGGGTGCCGACGAGAAAAGGGTAACGATGGCCACGGTTGAACTGACCGATGCGAATTTCGAACAGATCATCACCGAGAACGCCTGTGTGATCATCGATTTCTGGGCGCCCTGGTGCGGCCCGTGCCGCCAGTTCGCGCCGGTGTTCGAGGCCGCGTCCGGGAGGCATCCCGATTTCGTGTTCGCCAAGGTCAACTCGGACGATGAACAGGCGCTCGCCGCCCAGTTCGGTATCCGCTCCATTCCTACCCTGATGGTCTTTCGCGAGCAGGTGATCCTGTTCAGCGAGGCTGGAGCGTTGCCGGCGCCACAGCTCGATGCGTTGCTCGAGCAGGCGCGTACGCTCGACATGGCGGAAGTGCACCGCGAGATCGCCGAGCGCGCCGAAAGCGATGGGTCTGGAGCCGGTCCCGCCTGAGCGACTTCCCCCGCTGCATGCGCCCTCGTTGCACCAGCCGCGCGTCCAATCCGTCCAGAAAGGGAGACTGGCATGGTCACGATCCGCAAGAGCCTCGATCGAGGGTATGCGAACCACGGTTGGCTGGAGGCCCGGCATTCGTTCTCCTTTGCCGGCTACCATGATCCGCAGCACATGGGTTTCGGTCCGCTGCGCGTGATCAACGAAGACCGGGTGCAGGCCGGACGCGGTTTCGGCAGCCATGGACATCGCGACATGGAAATCATCACCTGGATCCTCGGTGGCGCGCTGGCGCACCGCGACAGCATGGGGAACGGCTCGACCATCCGGCCGGGCGACGTGCAGCGGATGAGTGCCGGACGCGGCGTGATGCACAGCGAGTTCAATCCCTCGCAGGATGAACCGACGCACCTGCTGCAGATCTGGATCGAGCCGGACCGGCAGGGTGTCGAGCCCAGCTATGAAGAAGCGCGGTTCCCGGTCGAAACCCGGCAGGGCCGGCTACGGCTGATCGCGTCGAACGACGGGCGCGAAGGTTCGGTGAAGATCCACCAGGCTGTGGCGGTGTACGCGACGCTGCTCGACGGCGAAGATGCGTTGAAGCAGCCGGTGGCCGCCGGGCGCCGGGTGTACGTGCATGTCGCGCGCGGCGAGGTGACCGTGAATGGTCACCCGTTGTCGGCCGGAGATGCACTGAAGGCCGAGGGCGAGCGCGAACTGGTGCTCGAGCGGGGCCGCGGCGCCGAGGTACTGCTGTTCGACCTTCCATGAACGGAGATAGGGTGAAATCCGACAACGGTCTGCAATTGCGCAACGGCTTCCTCGCACGCTACGGCACCCTGATCGGGCGCCTGCTGTTCGCGCCATTGCTGCTCGGCTACGCGGTGCTGAAAGTGCGGGCGCTGATGGGCAGCGTCCAGGCCGACGCGCTGCAATCGTTCCCGGTGGCGCAGATCGCGCTGTACCTCACCATCCTGGTCGAGTTCGCGGGCGGCATGATGCTGGTGCTCGGCTACCGTACACGGCTCGCGGCGGCGGCGCTGATCGTGCTGTTTGCCGGCGTGACCGGGGTGATGCTGCCGATGATCGGTGCACCTGGCGGGATGGGCATGGCCTATGTCGACCAGATCATGAAGAACCTCGCGTTCATCGGCGGGCTGGTGATGCTCGCGGTGCATGGTGCCGGCCCGGTCAGCCTGGATGCGTGGCGCGAGCGCAGGTTGGCTGTGCGCTGAGCGCGGCTCAGCCGTAGAGCATCTTCGGCAACCAGGTCGCCAGTGCCGGGAAGTACCAGACAACGAAGATGCAGACCACCTGGATCGCGACGAACGGGACGATCCCGCGGTAGATGTCGCCGGTGGTGACCTCGGGTGGCGCGACCCCGCGCAGGTAGAACAGCGAGAAGCCGAACGGTGGCGTGAGATAGCTCGTCTGCAGGTTGATACCGATCAGGATCGCCAGCCACACCGGGTCGACGTCCATCTTCAGCAGCACCGGCGCGGCCAGCGTCACCACGATGAAGATGATCTCGAACGGGTCGAGGAAGAACCCGAGCACGAAGATGATCGCCATCACGACGAACAGCGCGCCATCGGCGCCGCCGGGCATCGCGTTCAGGAACTCGTGCACCAGGTTCTCGCCGCCCAGCCGCGAGAACACCACCGAGAACACGCTGGCGCCGAAGAAGATCACGAACACCATGCCGGTGATCACCAGGCTGGAGGTGCCGGTCTCGGACAGCGAGCGGATGCACTGCGCGCGGGTGCCGCGCAGCAGCAATACCCAGGCGAGCAGGCCGACCAGCAGCACCACCGCCAGCGTAAGCAGGCCGAGCGCGCCGGCGACGAGGTCGACGATCGCCAGCAGCGCCAGCAACGCGATCCAGAACCAGAAGTTGAAGCGCTCGACCCGTTCCGGGGACAGGCTGCGCGAGTACCACTCGGACAGCATGCGCACCAGCATCAGCACCAGCGCGCCGACCGCGCCTACCGATGCCGACTCGGTCGGCGTCGCCACGCCGGCGATGATCGAACCGAGCACCGCGACGATCAGCAGCAGCGGCGGCACCAGCGCGATCACCACCCGGCGCGGCAGGGAGGCCTTCTGCGCCGCGTCGAGCACGAGCGCCGGCGCGGTATGCGGCAGGAAGAAGGCGCGGCCACCGACCCAGAGGATGTAAAGCCCGGCCAGCAGGAGGCCGGGCAGGAAGGCGCCGGCGAACAGGTCGCCGACCGAAAGCGTCTCGGGCTGGAAGTTGCCCTTGGCCATCTGCGCCTGGCTGTAGGCGCTCTGCAGCACCACCGCCAGCACGACCAACACGGTGGACGGCGGGATGATCTGGCCGAGCGTACCCGATGCGCAGATCAGGCCGCTCGCCATGCGCTTGTCGTAGCCGGCGGCGAGCATCGAGGGCAGGCTGATCAGGCCCATGGTCACCACGGTGGCGCCGACGATGCCGGTGGAGGCGGCGAGCAGCGTGGCGACGATGATCGCCGAGATGCCAAGCCCGCCGCGCACCGGGCCGAACAGTTGGCCCATGGTGGTCAGCAGGTCTTCGGCGATCTTCGAGCGTTCGAGCAGCACGCCCATCACCACGAACAGGGGTACCGCGATGAGCACGTCGTTCGTGAGGATGCCCCAGTAGCGCAGCGGCAGTGAGTTGAAGTAGTTGAGGTCGAATACGCCGAGCGACCAGCCGAGCACCGCAAACAGCACGGCGACGCCCGGTAGCGTGAAGGCGACCGGATAGCCGAGCATCAGGATGAAGACGATCGAGGCGAACAGACCGACCGCGAGGATCTCGCCGAGCAGGATCGGATCCATCAGGCGGTGCCTGCGGCCGGGTCTCGGGCCGGGTCTCTCGTCGTGACTTCGGGTCGATCACGCAGCGCGACCAGCGAGCGGCAGACCAGCGACACGCCCTGCAGCCCGACCAGCGCGACGAACACGAGGAACGTACCCTTCAACAGGTACAGCCGCGGCAGGCCGTCGGCATACTGCGAGGCCTCGTTCATCTTCAGCGAACTGGCGAAGAACGGCCAACCGTAGGCCCACATCATCCAGAGGAAGGGCGCCATGAACACGACGGTGCCGAACAGGTCGACCATCGCCTTGCGCCGCGTCGACATGCGCGCATAGAACATGTCGATGCGCACGAAGCCGCCCTTGAGCAGGCAGTAGCCGGCGCCGAACATGATCGCCGCCGCATGCGTCCACATGTACAGCTCCTGCAGCCAGGTCATGCCGACGCCCAGCGCATAGCGCAGGTAGACGGTGGTGAAGCAGATCACCACCGTGGCCAGGAACAGCACGGCGGTGGTGCGGCCGATGCGATCGTTCAGCGCGTCGATCGCATCGGCGGTGCCGAGCAGCAGGCGCTCAGCGCGCACCGGCCCGGTCCGCCATGGGGTTGCGTTGCCGGTCAGACATACTTGAACTTCAGCGAGCGCGCATTGAACATCGCGCGGTCGGAGACTTCGGTCAGCGCGGAGGTCGTGTTGCGCGCCGCGAAGTAGGCATCGAAGATCTTCCGGCCGAGCGGATCAAGCTTCGCGCGCTCGTCGACCAGCAGTTCGCCGGCCGCCGTGCCGAGCGCCGAGAGGATCTCGTCGGGCAGGCGCAGGAACTTGATGCCGTGCTTCTGCCGCAGGGTGTCGGAGGCGCGCGCGTTGATCCAGTTGTACTCGGCCAGCATGTCCTGGTGGCACGACTGGCAGGCGTGCTCGACGATCGCCTTCAGCGACGGCGACAGCGCGTTCCATGCCTTCTGGCTGATGATCGCCTGCTGGATCGCGCCCTGCTTCTGGATGCCCGGCCAGTAGTAGAACTTGCACACCTGGTGGAAGCCGAGCGCCATGTCGTTCGCCGGCCCGGTGAACTCGGCGGCATCGAGCGCGCCCGACTGCAGTGCCGGGAACACGTCGCCCGGGGCCATCAGGGTCGGTACCGCGCCGACGCGGCGGATCATCTCGGCGCCCAGGCCCGGCATGCGCATGCGCACGCCCTTCAAGTCGGCGACGGTGCGCAGCTCTTTCTTGAACCAGCCAAACGGCGGCGTGCCGATGTTGCCGACCGCGAAGCTCTTCAGGCCGAATTGCCCGGACAGCTCGTCCCAGAGTTCCTGCCCGCCGCCGTACTCGAGCCAGGCCACGTGTTCGGTGTAGCTCATGCCGAACGGTGCGCTGAAGAAGTAGCCGAACGCGCGGTGCTTGCCAAGGTGGAAGCCGGGGGTGTCGTGCGCCATCTCGGCGGTGCCGTTCTGCACCGCCTCGAAGGTCTGCAGGCCAGGCACCAGTTCGCCGGCGGCGAACACGCGCACGGTCAGCCGGCCCTCGGACATCTGGGTGATGCGCTGCGCGAGGCGTTCGGCACCGGTGCCCAGGCCGGGCAGGCCCTTCGGCCATGCGGTCACCATCCGCCACTCGATCCGGCCCTGGCTGATCGCGGGCGCGGACACGGTTGCAGCAGCCGTGGTGGCCGCTGCAAGGACGGCAGCCTTGCCGGCGGACTTGTTCAGGAAGGCGCGACGGTTCATGCGGGTCTCCGGTGTGGTGGGGGTGGTTCAGCCGCGCGGCGAGGCCATCGGCTCGACCGTGCCGCGTGCGTTGTCGGTCAGCGCGAACACGGTGAAGAACTCGATCTCCGGCGCCATGCCGTAGCGCTCGACGATGCCGTCGTGCCACGGGCCGGTGTAGAACGTCTTGGCCGCGTCCAGCGACTGCCACTGGTACACGCCGCCGGCAGTGCCCGACTCGCTCCAGATGAAGTGCTTGCTGATCAGGCCCGGTACACCCTGGAAGCCCGGTGCGATCATGTTGAAGTGGGCCAGGCAGGCGTCATGGTCGATCGACGGCGGCAGGCGGTAGCGGACGATGGCGGTGATCATGGACGGGCCTCGAGGGTCGGCAAATGGTGCACTTTGTATATGATGTGTTCCAGCGTGGTGCGCGAATGGTGCTGTTTTGCGGTCCACAACGCGGTTTCAGTCCGGTTCATGCAAGACGCATGCCGACTGGCCGGTTTTCGATATATGAAAGGCTGTTGACGGTGGACCTCCGATGACCCCGCGCGAACCGGTCGAACGCCTGTCGGTCGATGCCGTCGCCGACGCGCTGCGCGCCGACATCCTGCGCGGCACCATCGCCGTCGGCGAAGCGCTGCGGCAGGAAACCCTGGCGCAGCGCTTCGGGGTCAGCCACATCCCGGTGCGCGAGGCGCTGCGCCAGCTCGCCGCCGAGGGGCTGGTGTCGATCCGGCCCAACCGGGGCGCGGTGGTGGCCAGCCTGTCGCCGGACGAGGCGACCGAACTGCTCGAGATCCGCTGCACGCTGGAGACGCAGCTCGTGCGCTGGGCGCTGCCCCAGGCGGACGCCGACATCCATGCCCGCGCGGCCGACAGCCTCGACCTGTCCGAGCGCACTGCCGACGTCGACCGCTGGATGGAACTCAACTGGACCTTCCACAGCACGCTCTACGAACGCGCCGGCCGGCCGCGCATGGTGTCGATGATCCGCACGCTGAACAACCAGATCGACCGCTTCATCCGCGTGCTGCTCAGCCGGTCGGACTACCGCTATCGCGCGCAGGAGGAGCATCGCGCGATCCTCGCCGCCTACCGGCTCGGCAACGAGGTGGCGGTGTGCAGCCTGCTCGGGCAGCACCTGCTGGACACGTCGAAGCAACTCGCGGCGGTGATCGAGCAGGGCGATGCCGGCCTGCCGCCGGGTGGACGCTAGAATCGTCCGCAACGGAGGGCGTGGCGATGAGGATGGCAATCAGCGGGGTGGTGCGATGACGCCAGCACAGGACGTGGCCGCGATCCTCGCGCGGCTGGGGGTGGAGGCTTCGGTGGCCGCGTCTGTGTCTGCCGGTTCAGCGCCCCCTGGCGCCATCGTGTCGCACTCGCCGATCGATGGCTTGCCGATCGGCAGCGTGGCGTATTCCGGAATCGAAGGCGTCGCCGCCGCCATCGCGCTGGCCTCGACGGCTGCCGCTGCCTGGCGCAACGTGCCACCGCCGCTGCGCGGCGAACTCGTGCGCCGCTTCGGCATGAAGCTGCGCGCGGCGAAGGACGACCTCGGCCGGCTGGTCACGCTGGAGAACGGCAAGATCCTGCAGGAAGGCCTGGGCGAAGTGCAGGAGATGATCGACATCTGCGACTTCGCGGTCGGGCTGTCGCGGCAACTGCATGGGCTGACCATCGCCTCCGAGCGGCCCGGCCACCGGATGATGGAGACCTGGCATCCGCTCGGCGTGGTCGGGGTGATCTCGGCGTTCAACTTCCCGGTGGCGGTGTGGGCGTGGAACGCGGCGCTCGCCTGGGTGTGCGGCAACGCGGTCGTGTGGAAGCCGTCGGAGAACACGCCGCTCACCGCGCTCGCCTGCCAGCGGCTGTTCGAAGCCGCGTGCGAAGGGTTCGACGCGGCGCCGTCGGCGCTGTCGACTGTATTGCAGGGCGATGCCTCGGTCGGACAGACGCTGGCCGCCGATCCGCGGGTCGCGCTGGTGTCCGCCACCGGCAGCACGCGCATGGGTCGCGCGGTGGCCCCGGTGGTCGCGGTCCGATTCGGCCGCGTGCTGCTGGAACTGGGCGGCAACAATGCGATGGTGGTCGCACCGTCGGCCGACCTCGACCTCGCGCTGCGCGCGATCGTGTTCTCCGCGGTCGGGACGGCAGGCCAGCGCTGCACCACGCTGCGGCGATTGATCGTGCACGAGTCCATCGTCGATCGGTTGCTGCCGCGATTGCGCGCGCTTTGGCCCACGCTGGCGGTCGGCGACCCGCGCGAGCCCGGCACGCTGGTCGGGCCGCTGATCGATGCAGCGGCCGGCGAGGCGATGCAGCGTGCCCTCGACGCGGCGGCGGCCGAAGGCGGCATCGTGCTCGGCGGCGAACCGCGCCTGCGCGACACGCATCCGCACGCCGGCTATCGCGCGCCGGCGCTGGTCGAGATGCCGGCACAGACCGACATCGTGCAGCAGGAGACCTTCGCACCGATCCTGTACGTGCTGCGCTATCGCACGCTGGACGAGGCGATCGCGCTGAACAACGCCGTCGCCCAGGGTCTGGCGTCGAGCATCTTCACCACCGACCTGCGCGAAGCCGAACGCTTCCTGTCCGCCGCGGGCAGCGACTGCGGCATCGCCAACGTGAACATCGGCCCGTCGGGCGCGGAGATCGGCGGCGCGTTCGGTGGCGAGAAGGAGACCGGCGGCGGGCGCGAGTCGGGCAGCGACGCATGGAAGGCGTACATGCGGCGCGCGACGAACACGATCAACTATTCCGACGCACTGCCGCTGGCGCAGGGGATACGGTTCGACGTTGGATAGGGAGAGCGGTCACGACATCGCAGCCCTGAACGCAGCCTGTACTGCTTTCACCAGCGAAGGATGAAGGATTCCCAACCTTGGGACTTGACCATGAGGCGCCCCAGGGGGCACCGAGAACCACCCGGTCGAGAACGGCAGGTCCAGCGCTTG
>CANGXU010000055.1 GCA_947457885.1 Betaproteobacteria bacterium | reverse complement strand
TACCTGGGCCTGTACCTCGACTCGGTGGGCATGAGCGCGGTGCAGATCGGGCTGCTGATGGCGGTCAACCAGTCCTCGCGCATGTTCGCGCCGATGCTCTGGGGAGTGCTTGCCGACCGGCGTGGCAGCCGAATGCACATCGTGCGCCTGACCGCGCTGGCCGGCGGCCTCGCGATGTTCGGCCTGTTCGCTGGCGACAGCTTCGGTGCGCTGTTCGCCGCGCTGCTCGTGATGAGCTTTTTCACCAGCGCCACCATGCCGCTGGCGGAGGCGACCACCTTCGGTCACGTGCGCGGCGACACCGGGCGCTATGCGCGCATCCGGCTCTGGGGCTCGGTCGGCTTCATCTTCTCGGTGATCGGCATCGGCCATTTCCTCGATTTCGCGACCCTGCGCGACTGGCTCTGGCTGGTGATCGCGATCTATGCCGTGGCGCTGGTCGCGACCTGGCAGGTGCCGGAATCGTCGGCCCATCGGTCGGTGCGGGAGGAGGTGCCGGCTCGCACGATCCTGATGCGCCCGGAGGTGGCCGGACTGCTCGGTGCCTGCTTCCTCATGGCGACCGCGCACGGGGCCTACTATTCGTTCTTCTCGGTGCACCTGGTCGACAACGGCTACAGCAAGTCGGCTGTCGGCTGGCTCTGGGCGCTCGGTGTGGTTTGCGAAGTCGCCGTGTTCTGGTGGATGCCGCAACTGGTCGCGCGCATCGGGTTGTACCGGTTGCTGGTAGCGACATTCGCGATCGCTGCGGTGCGCTTCCTGCTGATCGGCTGGCTGGTCGGGTCCCCGACTGCGCTGGTGCTGGCGCAGGCGATGCATGCAGCGACCTTCGGCGCCTACCATGCCGCAGCCATCGGCCTGATACACCGCTGGTTCCAGGGGGCGCACCAGGCGAAGGGCCAGGCGCTGTATACCGCACTGTCGTTCGGGGCTGGCGGGACGCTCGGTGGCTTCGCCTCCGGTCTGGTCTGGTCGTCGTTCGGCCCGGCGATTACCTTCACGCTCGCTGCGCTGGCAGCCGGCCTGGGGTTCGCGCTGCTGCTGGCCATGGTGCGCGGGCGGGTTCCGGAACATCCGCCCCCCGCGACATGACCGGCTGCGATAATGTGCGGGACTGGCGGTGCCACGCCCGGGACGCGTCCTGCGTGCCGGCGCGACGGTTCCGATCGTGCGCCGCGGAACGGAAGGAGAACCGAATGAACGCCATCGACGAAGCGCCTGCAGCCTGCAGCCTGCACCGGACGCCGCGCCGCCTTCGGTCGGCGGCTGCCGCATTGCTGCTCGCGCTCGGCCTCGGGCCGATGCTGGTGAGTTGCGAGACTGTGCCGATCTCCGGCCGAAGTCAGCTCATCCTTCTCTCCCCGGGCGAGGAGGTGAAGCTCGGCCTGCAGGCCTACCAGGAGATCCTGAAGAAGGAGAAGATCTCCACCGATCCGGAGAAGACCGCGCTGCTCGCCCGGGTCGGTGCGCGCATCGCGGCGGCCACCGGCCGCACCGACTTCCAGTGGGAATTCCGGCTGATCGAGAACGACCGGATGGTCAACGCATTCTGCCTGCCCGGGGGCAAGGTCGCGGTCTACACCGGCATCCTTCCGATCACCCGGGACGAGGCGGGGCTCGCTGCGGTGATCGGCCACGAGATCGCGCATGCCACCGCGCGCCATGGTGCGGAGCGTATGAGCCAGGGGCTGCTGGTGCAGGCGGGACTCACTGCCGGTGCGATCGCCGCCGGTGCCAGCGGGCGGGATCCGGCATCCACGCAGGCGCTGCTCGGCGCGCTCGGTGCCGGCGCAACGCTCGGGGTGATCCTGCCGTTCTCGCGCCTGCAGGAGACCGAGGCCGACCGCCTTGGCCTGACCTACATGGCTCGGGCTGGCTACGACCCGCGCGCCGCGCGAGACCTCTGGGTGCGCATGGCGGACGCGTCCGCGAAGATGGGCCGTTCCACCCCGGAATGGATGTCCACGCATCCGTCCAACGCCAGCCGCATCCGCGACATCGAGGCGATGCTGCCCGAGGCACTGGCGATCTACAAGCCGCGCTGAAGCTGAAGGCAGCGGCAGCGGCGGTCACCACAACGACAGCGACAACGACAACGACGAGGGAGTGTGCGCGGTGAAGCGTCCCAACCTGCTGGTAATCCTGATCGACGATCTGCGCTTCGATGAATTCGGCGCGGGTGGTCATCCGTACATGAAGACGCCGAACATCGACCGCATCGCGCGCGAAGGCGCGCTGTGCGACCGTGCATTCCACACCACGCCTTTGTGCTCGCCGAATCGGGCATCGATCGTTACCGGCCAGTACGCCAGCCGGCACGGCATCATCGACAACGTCGCGCGCGATGCGCACAGCCACCGGCTGCCCAACTACCACCTCGCGCTGCAGAAGCTCGGCTACGAGACTGCTCATGTCGGCAAGTGGCACATGGGCAACGAGGGCGGTCCGCGTCCCGGCTACGACTACTGGGTCAGTTTCGACGGTCACGGCAACCTGTTCAACCCGCGCCTGAACGAAGACGGGGTCTACACGAAGTACGAGGGCTACATCACCGACCTGCTGAACGAGCGTGCGGTCGAGTTCGTGTCGCGCCCGCGCGACAAGCCGTTCTCGCTGTTCTTCGCGCACAAGGCGGTGCACCCGGACGCGGTGCAGGCGGCCGATGGCAAGCTCACGCTCGATCCGGGCAACGGCTACAAGCCGGCGCCGCGCCATGAAGGCCTTTACGAAGGCGCGATCTTCCCGCCGCGGCCGAACGTGATCCCCATGTCGGAAGTCGTGAAGGACAAGCCGGTCTGGCGCGAGGCGTTCGAGATCAAGTCGACCGAGACCTCGCAGGCGCTGCTCGAATCGGTGAAGAGCGGCGACCAGGAAGAGATGCGGCTGCGCGCCCGGATGATGGCCTCGGTCGACGAAGGCGTCGGCCAGTTGTTCGACGCCCTCGAGAAGAGCGGCCAGCTCGACGACACCTTCATCCTGTTCCTGGGCGACAACGGGTACTTCTTCGGCGAGCACGGGCTGGGCCTCGAGCGCAGGTTCGCCTACGAGGAGGGCATCCGCTCGCCCTTCATCTTCCGCTATCCGCGCCGGGTGAAGCCGGGCATGAAAATCGACGACCTGGTACTGGCGCTGGACATCGCGCCGACCTGCATCGAACTGGCCGGTGGCACGCCCGGGGCGCAGGTGCAGGGGCGTTCGCTGCTGCCGCTGATGGAAGGCCGGCCGCGCGGTACCACGCCGGGCTGGCGCGACTCGATCCTGTGCGAGTACTTCAGCGAGAACGCCATGCCCTGGCTGATCGGCATGTCGTACAAGGCGGTGCGCACCGACCGCTACAAGCTGATCCACTGGGTCAACCGTGGCGACGACGGCGAACTGGACGAACTCTACGATCTCGACCGCGACCCGTACGAGATGAAGAACCTCATCGATGACCCCGCCTGCGCCGAGGTGCGCCGGACGCTGCGGGCGGAGCTGGCCCGGCTGGTGGCCGCGTCGGTCGGGCTGTAGCGGGCCTCCGGCCCGAGAGGCGGCCTGGTCAGTGCGCCGGCCGGGCGGGTCCATGACATAATCGCGGGTTCTCCAACGCTGTGCCCGAGACCATGGCCTCCACGCTCTACGACAAGTTGTTCGACAGCCATGTCGTCCATCGCCAGGACGACGGTACCGTGCTGCTCTACATCGACCGTCACCTCGTCCACGAGGTGACCAGCCCGCAGGCATTCGAAGGGCTGAAGATCGCCGGGCGCAAACCCTGGAACGTCAACTCGATCATGTCGACCGCGGACCACAACACGCCGACCCGCGACTGGGCCGGCGGCATCAAGGATCCGGTGTCGAAGCTGCAGGTCGACACGCTGGACGCGAACATCCGCGAGTACGGTGCGCGCGCCTACTTCCCGTTCCTGTCGAAGCAGCAGGGCATCGTGCACGTGATCGGGCCGGAGCAGGGTTTCACGCTGCCGGGCACCACGCTTGTCTGCGGCGATTCGCACACCAGCACGCACGGTGCGCTGGCCGCGCTGGCCTTCGGTATCGGCACCTCCGAGGTAGAGCATGTGCTGGCAACACAGACGCTCGTGCAGAAGAAGGCGAAGTCGATGCTGGTCAGGGTCGAGGGCGACCTCGGTGCCGGCGTCACCGCCAAGGACATCGTGCTGGCGCTGATCGGGAAGATCGGCACCGCCGGGGGCACCGGGCATGCGATCGAATTCGCGGGCTCCGCGATCCGCGGGCTGTCGGTCGAAGGCCGCATGACCCTGTGCAACATGGCGATCGAGGCCGGCGCCCGCGCCGGCATGGTCGCGGTCGACGAGAAGACGATCGAGTACGTGAAGGGCCGGCCGTTCGCGCCGACGGGCGAGCAGTGGGACGCCGCCGTCGCGTACTGGCGCACGCTGGTCAGCGACGAGGGCGCCGGCTTCGATGCCATCGTCGACCTGCCGGCCGCGTCGATCGAGCCGCAGGTCACCTGGGGTACCAGCCCGCAGATGGTGGTACCGGTCGGCGGCCGTGTCCCCGATCCGGCAGATGCGGCCGACCCTGTGCGACGAGACGGCATCGAGCGTGCACTGAAATACATGGGCCTGAAGCCCAACACGCGCATCCAGGACATCGCGATCGACAAGGTGTTCATCGGTTCCTGCACCAACTCGCGCATCGAGGATCTGCGTGCGGCGGCTGCCGTGGCGAAGGGCCGCAAGGTGGCGCCGAACGTGAAGCTGGCGATGGTGGTGCCGGGTTCCGGGCTGGTGAAGGAGCAGGCCGAGCAGGAAGGCCTGCATGAAGTGTTCACCGCCGCCGGGTTCGAGTGGCGCGAGCCGGGGTGCTCGATGTGCCTGGGCATGAACGACGACCGGCTCGAGCCGGGCGAGCGTTGCGCGTCGACCTCCAACCGCAATTTCGAGGGCCGGCAGGGCGCGGGCGGACGCACGCACCTGGTCAGCCCGGCGATGGCCGCTGCCGCTGCTGTCGCCGGGCATTTCGTCGACGTACGTTCCCTCGAAGCAGGAGCCCGATGATGGACAAGTTCATCCGCCTGAACGGCCTGGCTGCGCCGCTCGACCGTGCCAATGTCGACACCGACGCGGTGATCCCGAAGCAGTTCCTGAAATCGATCAAGCGCACCGGCTTCGGCCCCAACCTGTTCGATTCCTGGCGCTACCTCGACACTGGCGAGCCCGGCATGGACAACAGCAACCGGCCGCTGAACGAAGATTTCATCCTGAACAAGACCCGTTTCCAGGGCGCGCAGGTGCTGCTCGCCCGCGAGAACTTCGGCTGCGGGTCTTCGCGCGAGCATGCGCCGTGGGCGCTGCAGGATTACGGTTTCAAGGTCGTCATCGCCTCGTCGTTCGGCGACATCTTCTACAGCAACAGCCTGAAGAACGGCCTGCTGCCGATCCGGTTGGCGAAGGATGCGATGGATGTGCTGTTCGACGAGACCTTCGCCAGCGAAGGCTACCGGTTGGATATCGATCTCGCCGCCCAGAAGGTCACCACGCCGTCCGGCCGGCAGTTCGATTTCGACATCGAGCCGTTCAGCAAGCATTGCCTGATGAACGGGCTCGACGAGATCGGCCTGACGCTGCAGCACGCGGACGACATCCGCGGATTCGAAACGAAGCACAGGGCCGAGCAGCCCTGGCTGTTCCTCTAGACGGCCCGGAGGCCCCATGAAGAAGATCGCAGTCCTGCCCGGCGACGGCATCGGCGCCGAGATCATCGCGCAGGCCGTGCGCGTGCTTCGCACCCTCGAACCACAGGGCCTGGTGCTCGAAATGGCGGAGGCCCCGGTCGGTGGCACCGCCTACGACCTGTCCGGCGATCCCCTGCCGAAGGCGACGCTCGATCTCGCCCGCTCGGCCGACGCGATCCTGTTCGGTTCGGTCGGTGGCTGGCAGTGGGACAAGCTGCCGCGCGAGAAGCGTCCCGAGCAGGCGATCCTTGGCCTGCGCAAGGAACTGAAGCTTTTCGCGAACCTCAGGCCGGCGGTGATCTATCCCGAACTGGCCGCTGCCTCGACGCTCAAGGCGGAAGTTGTCTCCGGCATGGACGTGCTGATCATCCGCGAACTGACCGGCGACATCTATTTCGGCCAGCCGCGCGGCATTCGCACCAATGCGGCGGGTGAGCGCGAAGGCTTCGATACGATGCTCTACGCCGAATCGGAGATACGCCGTATCGCCCGCGTCGGATTCGAGTCGGCGCTCAAGCGCAACCGCCGGCTGTGCTCGGTCGACAAGGCCAACGTGCTCGAGACGTCACAGTTGTGGCGCGATGTCGTCACCGAAGTGGCGAAGGACTACCCGACCGTCGAGCTGTCGCACATGTACGTCGATAACGCGGCGATGCAACTGCTGCGCAATCCGCGCCAGTTCGACGTGATCGTCACCGGCAACATGTTCGGCGACATCCTGTCCGACGAGGCCTCGATGCTCACCGGGTCGATCGGCATGCTGCCGTCCGCATCCCTCGACGCGAACGGCAAGGGCCTGTATGAACCGATACACGGCTCCGCGCCTGACATCGCCGGCAAGGATGTCGCCAATCCGCTGGCGACCATCCTGTCGGCTGCGATGCTGCTGCGCTACAGCCTCGACCAGGATGCGTTTGCGCGCCGTATCGAGGGCGCGGTCAGCGCGGTGCTCGCGAAGGGCCTGCGCACTTCGGATATCGCCGAGAAAGGTGAGCCGGTGATCGGCACCCGCGCGATGGGCGATGCGGTCGTGGCGGCCCTCGCTATTCCTGGTTGAGGTCGCCGCGGCGCGCTGCGTCGCGGGCCGAAGGAGAAGATCATGGCGAAGATGATGAAGGTCGGGCTGATCGGCTGGCGCGGCATGGTCGGCTCGGTGCTGGTCGGACGGATGCAGGAAGAGCGTGACTTCGACCACGTGCGTACGACGCTGTTCTCGACCACCCAGGCGGGACAGGCCGCGATGGCGCTGCCGAACGCGGAGGCGGTGGTAGCTGACGCCAGCGACATCGGCGCACTGTCGTCGATGGACGTGCTGATTTCCTGTCAGGGCGGTGACTATACGACTGCGATGCACCCGAAGTTGCGTGCGGCCGGCTGGAGCGGTTACTGGATCGACGCGGCTTCGACGCTGCGCATGCAGGATGGCGCAGTGATCATCCTCGATCCGGTAAACCGCGGCGTGATCGACGCTGCGCTTGCCGCGGGCAGACGCGATTTCATCGGTGGCAACTGCACGGTCAGCCTGATGCTGATGGCGATGGGCGGTCTGTTCCGCGAAGGGCTGGTCGAGTGGGTGACCGCCATGACGTACCAGGCAGCGTCGGGCGCCGGTGCCCAGAACATGCGCGAACTGCTGGCGCAGATGGGGTCGGCCCACGAGGAAGTTCGCGGCCTGCTCGCCGACCCGAAGTCGAACATCCTGGACATCGACCGCGCCGTGTCGGCACGCCTGCGCAGCGACGCCTTTCCGACCGAACAGTTCGGTCACGCGCTGGCCGGCAGCCTGCTGCCATGGATCGACAAGGATCTTGGCAACGGCCAGAGCCGCGAGGAATGGAAGGCGATGGCCGAGTGCAACAAGATCCTTGGCCGGTCTGCCGATCCGGTGCCGGTCGATGGAGTATGCGTTCGCATCGGCGCGATGCGCTGTCACTCCCAGGCGCTGACCATCAAGCTTGCCCGCGATCTGCCGTTAGCGGAGATTGAAGCTCTCCTCGCGTCCGGTAACGATTGGGTCGAGGTGGTGCCGAACCGGCGCGAGGAGTCGCTCGCGCGTCTGACGCCTGCGGCGGTGACTGGTGGCTTGAAGATTCCGATCGGCCGGTTGCGCAAACTGCCGATGGGAGGCAGTTACCTCACCGCGTTCACAGTGGGCGACCAACTGCTCTGGGGCGCAGCCGAGCCGTTGCGACGTATGCTCCGGCTGCTCGTCGAGCGTCCGTTCCCCGAGAGACTGAGTGAGCTTGCGTCGGTAAGCCCATGATGTTAAGTTCAAACTCCGACAAGTCCTGAAGGACGGTCCGTGCGCAACAGCGTTTCCAGTGGCACCCGCGCGTGGCTCGCAGCCTGCGCGCTCATGATTGCGGTCTTCCTCCCCGTCGCGGCTGACGCCGCAGGTCTCGGGCGGATGAACGTATTGTCCGCGCTCGGCCAGCCGCTCAATGCTGAAATCGAGCTTAACGCGACGAAGGACGAGCTCTCCACGATGCAGGTCCGCATCGCGTCGGCCGACGCTTATCGACGCGCGAACCTCGAGTTCTCCGCGTTCGTGACATCGGTACGGCTTGCGATCGAGCAGCGGCGTGACGGTTCGATGATCGTGCGCGCTACCACGGTGCGTCCCGTGAACGAGCCGTTCATCGAACTGCTCGTCGAACTGGTGTGGTCTTCGGGCCGCCTGATGCGCGAGTACACGTCTCTGATCGATCCGCCCGGATTTACCGCGGCGGACATCGTATCGCCCCCGATTGCGCCGTCTGCTGCTGTGCGTCCGGCCGTCGCGGATCCGCGTCCTGTGGTCGCGGCCCCGATCGCGCCCGAGACACCTGCGGGGGCCGCTGCTCCGGCTACTCCGGCCACCGCGGTCAAGCCCGCCCCTGTCGCACGTGCCGCTGCGGAAAAAGGCGCTGCTGCCACCGCTGCGCCCGCCGCTGGCGAGTATGGCCCGGTGCGCCGCGGCGACACCCTCGCGAAGATCGCCGAATCGGTTCGTCCTGCCGGCGTGTCGCTCGATCAGATGCTGGTTTCGCTCTATCGCGAGAACAAGGCAGCTTTCGACGGCAACAACATGAACCGGCTGCGCACCGGAGCGGTCCTGCGCGTGCCTGATGCTTCAGCGCTCAGCGCCACGTCAGTCGCCGAGGCTTCGCGCGAGGTGCGCGCCCAGGCAGCCGATTTCAATGGATACCGTCAGCGGCTCGCGGGTGCGGTCCAGGATGCGCCGCCCGTGGCGGCCGAAGCTGGCCAGGCAGCATCCGGGCGCGTTGCACCGAGGGTGGAGGAGAAGGCGCCCGCGCCGTCAGCCGGTTCCGACGTGCTCCGCGTCTCCAAGGGCGATCCGTCCAAAGGCGGCGGCCGCGATCCGAAGGCGGCCCAGGCCGCGCGGGAAGAAGACACTACCGCTCGCGAGAAGGCGCTGCGCGAGGCCAACGACCGGGTTGCGTCGCTCGAGAAGATGCTGAAGGACGCTCAGCGGCTGCTCGATATCCAGAGCAAGCAACTGGCCGACCTTCAGAAACTCGCCAAGTCAGAGCCTGCGAAGGCTGCCGAGCCGGCGAAGAAGGCAGAGCCCGCGAAGGCGGTCGAGGCGCCAAAGCCCGAGCCGGTCAAGGCAGAACCCAAACCGGCGCCGGCCGCACCGGAGCCGAAGCCCGAGCCCGCGAAGGCTGAAGCGAAGGCTGAGCCGGTCGCTCCGGTCGCGCCAGCGGCGCCACCGATGGCAGAGCCTGCCAAGGCGGAGCCACCGGCCGCACCGGTCGCCCCCACGCCGCCTGTCGAGGCTGCGAAACCGAAATCGGTTCCGCCGCCGCCACCGCCGCCGCCTGCGCCGAGCCTCGTCGATCAGGGAATGGAATTCGTAACGACCTACCTCACCGAGCTGGGTCTTGGTCTGGTCGCGCTGCTCGGCCTGGGCGCACTGGTTGCCCGCCGTCGGAAAGGCAGTGCGCCCAAGTCTCCGGTCGCCCGGGCTGCGGCAGTACCGCCGATTGTTCCTGCGCCTGCGCCTGCTGCGCCAGCCGCGGTGGCTGCCCAGGCGGACTCGTTCCTGGAGCCGATGCAGGCATCGCAAGGTGGTCTTGAAGAGGTCGATCCGCTTGCCGAGGCCGAGGTCTACCTGGCCTACGGGCGCGAGAATCAGGCTGAGGAGATCCTGCAAGAAGCGATCGCCAAGGCTCCGACGCGCCACGAGCTTTATCTGAAGCTTCTGGGTATCTACCAGAAGCGCGGGGATGCGGCCGCTTTTGAACCGGTGGCCCGCAAGCTGTATACCACTAGCCGTGGCGAAGGCGAGGCATGGCAGGCTGCATCCGTGATGGGTGCATCGATCGATCCGGCGAACCCGCTGTACTCGTCTGGCCAGCCGGTTCCCAGGCCCGCCGTGACGACCGTGTCCAGCGTCCCCGTCGCCGCAGCCGCGGTCGCGGCGGTCGCTGCGACGGCAGCCACCGTAGCCAAGGCAGCGAGCCCCTCTCCAAGGCCGGCGAGCCCGGCGCCCAGGCCGGCGCCCACGCCGGCCAGCCCGGCGCCGTACGCGCTCGATATGGAGAAGACACAGATACTCCAGGTTGAGGATGCGGGCCTGTCGGACGCGCCGCCGACCATCGACTTCGACTTCGAACCCGCTGGTGCGCTGGCCTCATCGGGCACGGCCGCCCGTGTCGAGGGCATCGTCGACATCGGTGGCGCGTCGGACCTCCCGTCCGGCGCGGCTGCCACCGACATGGATTTCACGCTCGACTTCGGTTCGGCCCAGGCTTCTTCGGTGCCATCGTTGCCCGATCTCCCACTGGAGGCGCCTTCCGCTGGAACACAGACAGCCGAAGCTGATCTGACCTTCGAGCCGGTCTTCCCGTCGGTGGCTGGCGAGGAGGGCCTGCCCGCCCCGCTTTTCCAGTCGCAGGCCACCAACGTTCTGCTCGATTCCGGTCCGCCCACTGGCAGCATTCTCGACTTCAAGCGCGAGGCTGCGCGTGCCGAGTCCGGGCTGTCCGCTGCAGATTCCGAGTCCGGAGAGCCGACGCAGGCGTCTCTGGGTCAGGACACGATGATCATGGCCAACCCGGGCGAACTGGTCACGTTCGACATGACGCATCCGGCCGGGCTGCCGCAGAACTGGCAGGAAGCTACCCTGCCTCGAGTCGATCTCGACCTGGGCGAGACGCAGGTCGATGGGAGCAATCCGGACAGGGATGAGCACTGGAACGACGTCAACACCAAGTGCGACCTCGCGAAGGCTTACGAGGAGATGGGCGACAAGGACGGTGCGCGCGAGATCCTGCGCGAGGTGATGGCTGAGGGCGACGCGCAGCAGAAGGCCGACGCGGAAGCGATGCTCGCCCGCCTGGGCTGATCCGTCGGGCGGGCGAGGGGGGGCCGCGAGCCTGCGGCCCGCTCGCACAGCGCACGGCGCCATCGTTGCTGCGGTGCGCCGCAGGCCGCCTTTGGCGCTATCCTTGCACGATGCGGATTGCCCTACAGATCGAGTACCACGGTGGCCCGTTCTGCGGCTGGCAGAGCCAGCCGTCCGGATGTGCGGTGCAGGATGCGCTCGAGCGAGCGCTTGCCGGCATCGCGGCCGCACCGGTGTCTACCTCGTGTGCCGGCCGTACCGACACCGGCGTGCACGCACTGATGCAGGTCGTTCATTTCGATGCACCGACGATCCGGCCGGCACAGGCGTGGGTGCGAGGGGCCAATGCGCTGTTGCCCGATTCGATCGCGGTGGTCGGTGCGGCAACGGTGCCGGACGACTTCCATGCGCGTTTCGACGCCGTGTCGCGTACCTACCGCTACGTCCTGGTCAGCGATCCCGTGCGGCCCGCGATGCTCTCGGGTACCACTGGATGGCACCATGAACGACTGTCGCTGGAGCCGATGCGCGAAGCGCTCCTCGCGCTCGAGGGCGAGCATGATTTCAGCGCGTTCCGTGCCGCCGAATGCCAGGCTCGCTCGCCGGTGCGCCGGATGTACCGCGCAGCGGTGGCGCAACAGGGCTCGCTGTTCACCTTCGAGTTCCGGGCCGACGGGTTCCTGCACCACATGATCCGCAACATCATCGGCAGCGTCGTGCGTATCGGCCGGGGGCGCGAAGCGCCGCAATGGCTCGGCCAACTGCTGGAAGGGCGTAACCGCACCCGAGCTGCTCCTACCTTCTCGCCGGCCGGCCTGTACCTGACGGAGGTGGCCTACGCGCCCGGACGGGCGCCGGCGCTTCCGGGGCCGCGCGCCTCGATGGCCGGACATTTGCCGGCCTTCGTCCTGCCGGCGGCGCCGTTGCGGGGTGCGGCCGATGGGGCGGCTGCATGAGCCGCCATCGCACCCGGGTCAAGATCTGCGGTATCCGCACTGTCGACGACGCACAGGCTGCGGCGCGGGCGGGTGCCGATGCGATCGGGCTTGTCTTCTACGGCCCGAGCCCGCGCCATGTCACGGTGCAGCAGGCGGCGCGGGTCGCCGGCAGTCTGCCACCCTATGTGATGTCCGTTGGCCTGTTCGTCGATGCGCCCGCAGCAGAGGTGCGCGAGGTGCTGTCGGCGGTTCCGCTGGACCTGCTGCAGTTCCATGGTTCCGAGGCGCCAGCTTTCTGCGCCCAGTTCGACAAACCGTTCGTGCAGGCCGTGCGGGTGAGGCCGGGAGTCGATTTGCTACAATCGTCCGTGATGTCGGTGCCGTTCCGGCCTTTGTCGCGGGGACTGCTTGTCGATGCTTTCGTCCCCGGCTTGCACGGGGGTACCGGCCAGTCGTTCGACTGGTCGCTGATTCCCGGGTCGATGCGCGGCGAGGTGATCCTTTCCGGGGGCCTGACGCCGACGAATGTGCGAGACGCGGTGAGGCAGGTGCGTCCATGGGCTGTCGACGTATCGAGCGGCGTCGAGCGCAGCAGCGGCCCCAAGGGGGTCAAGGATCACGTCCTGATCGAGCGGTTCATTGAGGAGGTTCACCTTGCAGATGTATGACCTGCCCGACGAGCGCGGCCACTTCGGCCCGTACGGTGGCGTGTTCGTGGCCGAGACGCTGATGCATGCGCTCGACGAACTGAACGAGTGCTATCTGAAATACCGGAACGACCCCGAGTTCATGGCCGAACTGGCGCGTGAACTGAAGCACTACGTCGGGCGCCCGAGCCCGATCTACCACGCCCGGCGCTGGTCAGAACACTTCGGCGGTGCGCAGGTCTACCTGAAGCGCGAAGACCTGAACCATACCGGAGCGCACAAGATAAACAACACCATGGGCCAGGCGCTGCTTGCACGCAAGATCGGCAAGCCGCGCGTGATCGCGGAGACCGGGGCAGGGCAGCATGGCGTGGCGACCGCGACGGTCGCCGCCCGCTTCGGCATGAAGTGCACCGTGTACATGGGTTCGGAGGACGTCAAGCGGCAGTCACCCAACGTGTTCCGCATGAAGCTGCTGGGTGCCGAGGTGGTGCCGGTCGAGAGCGGCTCGAAGACCCTGAAAGATGCGCTTAACGAAGCCATGCGCGACTGGGTTACCAACGTCGCCGACACCTTCTACATCATCGGCAGCGTGGCCGGCCCGCACCCCTACCCGATGATGGTGCGCGACTTCAACGCGGTGGTCGGCCACGAATGCCTGTGGCAGATGCCGGAACTCGTCGGGCGCCAGCCGGACGCCTGCATCGCCTGCGTCGGCGGAGGCTCGAACGCGATGGGTATCTTCCATCCCTACATCGACGTCGAGGGCGTACGCCTGATCGGCGTGGAGGCTGGCGGCTCCGGTGTTGCGACCGGCAAGCATGCGGCACCGCTGTCCGCCGGACGTCCGGGCGTGCTGCATGGCACGCGCACCTACCTGATGCAGAACGAGGATGGGCAGATCATGGACACCCACTCGGTGTCGGCAGGTCTCGACTATCCTGGCGTCGGGCCCGAGCACTCGTGGCTGAAGGACCTCGGCCGTGCCGAGTATGTCGCGATCAACGACGACGAGGCGATGGAGGCGTTCCACCTGCTTTGCCGACTAGAAGGCATCATCCCGGCGCTCGAGTCCGCCCACGCGCTGGCGCAGGCGGCGAAGATGGCACCCTCGATGCGCAAGGACCAGGTGCTGCTGGTCAACCTTTCCGGCCGTGGCGACAAGGACATCAACACCGTCGCCGGCATTGCGGGAATCACCCTCTGATGTCGCGCATCCATGGACGTTTCGAAAAGCTGAAGGGCGAGGGCCGAGCGGCACTGATCCCTTACATCACCGCGGGCGATCCCTCGCTCGAGGTGACGCTTGCGCTGATGCACGAACTGGCTGCCGCCGGTGCGGACGTGATCGAGTTGGGCGTACCGTTCTCGGACCCGCAGGCCGACGGTCCGACGATCCAGCGCGCGAGCGAAAGGGCGCTGGCGCGCGGCACTACGCTGCGGCGCATCCTCGACGTGGTGGCGCGGTTCCGCAGTCTCGACGCCGATACGCCCGTTGTACTGATGGGCTATGCGAACCCGGTCGAGGCGATGGGCTACGACGCTTTCGCCAGCCGTGCGGCCGAGGTCGGCGTCGATGGCGTGCTCCTGGTCGACCTGCCGCCTGAAGAGTCACGCGGCTTCGTCGACCGGCTGGTCAGTGCCGGGCTGGACCCGATCTACCTGCTGTCGCCGACCACGACCGATGCCCGTATCGGCGAGATCGCCCGGCTCGCGCGCGGCTACGTCTACTACGTGTCGCTGACCGGCGTGACCGGCGCGAAGCACTTGCAGGTGGGGGACGTGTCCGCGCGTATGGAAGTGCTGCGCCGGCATCTCAGCGTGCCGATCGGCGTCGGCTTCGGCATCCGCGATGCGCAGAGCGCCGCCGGCATCGCGAAGGTTGCCGATGCGGTGGTGATCGGCAGCCGCATCGTCGAGGAGATCGAAGGCTCCGCACCCGGCAGCGAGGCTGCCAACGTCGGCGCGTTCGTGCGCGGCATCCGGCAGGCGATCGATGCCGTCGCGCGGAAGGACTGACGGCGTGGCCGCCAGCGGGGCGGGGCAGGCGATGCAGGCCAGGCAGGCGCGGGCCCGATGAGCTGGCTGCACAAACACCTGCCGCCGAAGATCAAGCGCGACGACAGCGCGGCACGCAAGTCGGTGCCCGAGGGCCTTTGGATCAAGTGCGATGGCTGCGAGACGGTGCTCTACCGTACCGACCTCGACAACAACCTGCAGGTCTGCCCGGGTTGCGGTTTCCACAACCGGATCGGCGCGCGCGAGCGGCTCGACATGCTGCTCGACGGCGAGGGGCGCTACGAGATCGGTGCCGAAGTGCTTCCGGTCGACAGCCTGAAGTTCAAGGATACGAAGAAGTACACCGACCGCCTCGCTGCCGCGACCCGCGACACCGGCGAGGACGATGCCCTGGTGGTGATGCAGGGAAGCATCCATGCGACGCCCGTCGTGATCGCGGCGTTCGAGTTCCGATTCCTCGGCGGCTCCATGGGGTCGGTGGTTGGCGAACGTTTCGCGCGCGGCGTGCGCGCTGCGATCGAACAGCGCATGCCGTTCGTGTGCATCGCTGCCTCGGGAGGTGCGCGGATGCAGGAAGGCGTGCTGTCGCTGGTGCAGATGTCGAAGTGCTGCGCGGTACTGACCCTGCTCGCGAGCGAGCGACTGCCCTTCGTGTCGGTCCTGACCGACCCGACCATGGGCGGCGTGTCGGCCAGCTTTGCCATGGTCGGCGATGTGGTGATCGCCGAGCCGGGGGCACTGGTCGGTTTCGCCGGTCCGCGAGTGATCCAGCAGACAGTGCGCGAGACGCTGCCCGAAGGTTTCCAGCGCGCGGAGTTCCTGCTCGAGCACGGTGCGATCGACATGATCGTCGACCGGCGCGAGATGCGCGACCGGCTCGCGTCGCTGCTGGCGCTGCTGTCGCGGCAGCCGCAACCGCACATGCAGGCCCAGCCGGCCAGGTGAGCGGGTTACGCACGCTCGAGGGCTGGCTCGAGTACATCTCGACCCGGCATCCGGTGACGATCGAGTTGACGCTCGACCGGGTTGCTGAAGTGTGGCGCCGGCTTCGACCCGGCGCCGATCCCCGGTCGACCGGTTTTCCCGTGATCACCGTCGGCGGCACCAACGGCAAGGGTTCGACCTGCGCGATGCTGGAGGCGATCCTCGATCGCGCCGGCTACCGGGTGGGGTGCTACACGTCGCCGCATCTGCTGCGCTACAACGAGCGCGTGCGTCTCGCGCGGCGCGATGCGAGCGACGCAGACCTTTGCCGCGCCTTCGAGGCGGTCGAAGCGGCGCGCGGCGATATCGGCCTGACCTACTTCGAGTTCGGCACGCTGGCCGCGCTCTGGCTGATGATCGACGGCCGAGTCGACGTGGCCGTGCTCGAGGTCGGCCTCGGCGGACGGCTCGATGCGGTAAACATCATCGATGCCGACGTGTCGGTCGTCACCAGCGTGGGTCTCGACCACATGGAATACCTTGGAGACACCCGCGAGCAGATCGGCTTCGAGAAGGCTGGCATCTACCGTCCCGGCCGCGCTGCCATCTGTGCGGATGCCGATGCTCCAGCCCCGCTGGTCGACCATGCCCTGGCGATCGGTGCGCGGCTGCTGCGTGCCGGCATCGACTACGACTTCACCGATCAGGATGGCAGCCAGTGGCGCTACCGGCGCTTCGCCTCGCCGGGCGGTGCCGTGCCCGACGCCACCGTGGTGTCGAAGGCCCGCTACGGCCTGCCGTTTCCCGCGCTGCGCGGGGCATACCAGTTGTCCAACGCGTCGGCTGCGCTCACCGCGCTCGACGAGGTGGCCGACCGTTTGCCGGTCAGTGCCGAGGCGATCCGCACCGGGCTGCTCACGGCCGAGATCGCCGGGCGATTCCAGGTCCTTCCTGGACGGCCGACGGTGGTGCTCGACGTTGCCCACAATCCGCATGCAGCGGCGGTGCTCGATGCCAGCCTGGCACGCCTCGAGGGGACAGGTCGCACGCTGGCGGTATTCTCGATGCTGGCCGACAAGGATATCGAGGGTGTGGTTCGTGCGGTCAAGGCGCGTATCGACGAATGGTTCATCGCGCCCGTGGACGCCGCGCGCGCGGCTGACCTGCCTGCGCTGCGCGGCGCCCTGACCCGAGCCGCTGCGCTCGACCCGACGACCGAATGCAGCGGGGTCGCCGAGGCCTGGCTGAAGGCCCGGGAACGTGCAGGCGAAAGTGATAGGATCGTGGTGTTCGGGTCGTTCTATACGGTGGCCGAGGTACTGGCGTCGATCGGCGCGTCTCGCGATTGAGCGACGAGCAGCACCGGCCCGTTGCGTCCAACCCTCGGCCAGGACAGACAGGCATGGCACGCAGCATTTCAGAAGAAGAACTCAGGCTCCGTAAACGCGCCCGGCGCCGGCTGATCGGAGCGATCGCCCTGACCACGCTGGTGGTCGTCACGCTGCCGATGGTGCTCGACAGCGAACCGCGGCCGATCGGCAATGACATCGCCGTGCAGATACCCTCGCCGAACAATGGCCCGTATGCACCGAAGGGCCAGGCGGAGGCTCCGCGTGCGGGCGCTGCGCCGGTGAGCACGAGCAGCACGGTGAATGCACCGTCCCTGGCGCCGCCAGATGGTCTGCCCGCGGCTTCGTCTCCGGCGCCGGCCACGGCCGCGCCGGCGCGCAGTCCGACCCCGGCGCCGTCCTCGGCGACGCCCGCAGACCAGAAGATCGAAGTGGCTGGCGCGCTGCGGCCACCGTCCGACGGGGCCGGTGCTGTTGCCGGCACCGCAGCCGATGCGAGGAACGCTGCCGAGGTGGCCGCCGCAGCTCGCGCGGCCGAGGCGAAGGCCGCAACCGAGGCCAGAGCCGTGCCGACCAGGGGCGCCGATGCAAAGGGCAGCGAAGCGAAGGCGATTCCAGGTGATGCCGAGGCGAAGAATTTCGTGATCCAGCTGGGTGCATTCGCCGAGGTCAATCGCGCGAAGGATCGCCATGCACAATTGCTGAAGGCCGGCGTCAAGGCCTACACCGAGGTCATAAAGACGCCCACCGGCGACAAGACGCGCGTCCGGGCCGGTCCGTTCCCGACACGCGAAGCTGCCGAGCAGGCCAACGAGCGGCTGAAGGGGCTGGGCATGACCGACGGGATCGTGGTCCCCCGGCGCTACTGAGCGTGCGGGGCAAGGCGGGCGGTCTCCAGGCTCCGGGGCTGGCTTCGAGGAGTGATCGCCGATGACGTGGTTCGACTACGGCGTGCTGCTGGTCATGGGCGTCTCGGCGCTGGTGGCGGTGATCCGGGGCTTCATGCGCGAAGTGTTGTCGCTGCTTTCATGGGTGGCAGCGTTCGTGGCTGCCAGCACGTTCGCTGGCAGGATCGCGCCGATGCTGCCGGCGGCAATCCCGAACGATTCGTTGCGCCTGCTTGCCGCGTTCCTGCTTGTGTTCGGCGCAACCCTGCTCTTGATGGTCGTGATCACGCTCGCCATCGTCGAACTGGTGCGCGTGGTCGGACTCGGGTTCGTCGACAGGGTGCTCGGCCTTGCGTTCGGGCTCGTGCGCGGCCTGCTGATCGTGCTGATCGTGGTCCTGCTCGCCGGACTCACTCGCCTGCCGGAGGAGGCAGGCTGGCGCGACGCGATGCTGTCGCAGCCGCTCGAGGTGCTTGCACGGGTCGTGCTTCCTTATCTCCCCACGGACCTCGCGCGCAAGATCAGGTACGACGGAGGACAGCAGGTGGTCTATACTCCGCTTCGCTAGAGCCAAGACGAACCGGCCGGGGCCGCAGGGACTCGATTCTCCCGTGAATGCTCCGTTGCAACGGTATCGGGCCGAAGGGAGAAATCTTCGTGTGTGGCATCGTCGGAATGGTTGCGAAGTCTCCTGTCAACCAGGAGTTGTACGACGGGATGCTCTTGCTCCAGCATCGTGGTCAGGATGCAGCGGGCCTCGTGACGAGTGAAGGCAGTACCTTCCACATGCACAAGGGCCCCGGGCTGGTGCGTGATGTTTTCCGCACGCGCAACATGCGGACCCTCGCGGGTAACGTCGGCATCGCCCACGTGCGCTACCCCACGGCCGGTTCTGCGTGGTCGTCGGCCGAGGCGCAGCCGTTCTACGTCAACTCGCCATTCGGCATCGTGCTCGGCCACAACGGCAACCTCACCAATTCCGAGGCGCTGCGCCGCGAACTGTTCCGCGACGACCTGCGCCACGTCAATACCGACTCGGATTCCGAAGTGCTGCTGAACGTGCTTGCGCACGAACTCTCGCGCAATGCCGCGGGCTTCCACCTCGACGCGAACACGATCTTCAAGGCGGTGGCCGGGGTGCACAAGCGGGTGCGCGGCGCCTATGCGGTGGTCGCGATGATCGCCGGCTATGGCCTGCTGGCGTTCCGCGATCCGTTCGGCATCCGGCCGCTCGGCATCGGCAGCCGCGAGACCGAAGCCGGCACCGAGTTCATGGTTGCCTCCGAGACGGTGGCTCTCGATGCGCTCGGCTTCACGCCACTGCGCGACGTCGCGCCCGGCGAGGCTGTGTTCATCGACGATCAGGGCGTGTTCCAGAGCCGCCAGTGCGCCGAGCACACGGAACTCGCGCCATGTATCTTCGAGTTCGTCTACCTGGCGCGCCCGGACTCGGTGATCGACGGCATCTCCGTCTACGACACCCGCCTGCGCATGGGCGAGAGCCTCGCGCGCAAGATCGAACGCGAGTTCCCCGGCCTCGACGTCGACGTCGTGATGCCGATTCCCGATTCCTCGCGTCCGGCGGCGATGCAGCTCGCCAAGCACCTGAACCTGTCTTATCGCGAAGGCTTCATCAAGAACCGCTACATCGGGCGCACCTTCATCATGCCGGGGCAGGCCGTGCGGCGGAAATCGGTGCGCCAGAAACTCAATGCGCTGGGTACCGAGTTCAAGGGCAAGAACGTGCTGATCGTCGACGACTCGATCGTGCGTGGCACGACCAGCCAGGAGATCGTGCAGATGGCGCGCGATGCCGGTGCCCGCAAGGTGCATTTCGCCTCGGCAGCTCCGCCGGTACGCTTCCCGAACGTGTATGGCATCGACATGCCCACGCGCAGCGAACTCATCGCGTCCAGACGCTCGGTCGAGGAGATCGCGCGCGAGATCGGCTGCGACCGCCTCATCTACCAGGATCTCGACGACCTGATCGATGACGTGCGTGCGACCAACCCGGCGATCGCCCGATTCGAGACGTCCTGCTTCGACGGCAAGTACATCACCGGCGACGTCACTGCCGAGTACCTCAACTGCCTCGAAGCCAACCGCGAGGACGGCGACCGCCAGCGGTCGCGCGAGGCGACTACGCAGCTCGACCTGAACCTCGAATCGGCCGAGTAGCCGCGCAGGGGGCAAGGCATGACCGAAACCGAAGCTTCGGCGATCCTCCAGCGGCACCTTGTCATCGAAGGCCACCGCGACGTCTACGAGCAGGTACACCGGACGCTGATGGGCGAGGCCCGCCCGCTTGCCGACGCGATCGTGCCGCGGCTGATCCGCGACCGGATCGACCTGTCGGTCTATGCGGTCGGAGGCGACTCGTGGGCACACTCGCAGAACACGGGGCGTTTCCTCGAGACGACGCTCGACAACCTCGATCAGTTCCTGCAGGAGATGTCTGCGCCTGGCAGCCGCTTCTCGCTCGTGAAGACCCGCGGCGACCTGCCGGTCGCGCGCCTGCACGACCACGTCAAGTTCATCCTGCACCTCGAGGGCGGCAAACCCCTGCAGGGCGGCCTCGCGCAGCTGCGCAATTTCTACCGGC
>CANGXU010000054.1 GCA_947457885.1 Betaproteobacteria bacterium | reverse complement strand
CTCCTGCGCGGTGGCTGCGCCGGCGCAAAGGGAAAGCATGGCGGCGGCGAGCAGCGTGCGCACCGCGGGACCCATCGTGGAAACTGTGTTCATCTTCATCCTCGAACAATCGAACCTGGGGGAACGTACTTCACTTGATGTTGACGCCGGTGGCCCGGAACCACGACGCCGCCGTGCCGCGGCGTGCGACCCAGGGCAGCTGCTGCGGCTTGCCATCGGCCGGAGTCACCGTGACCGTACCGCGGATCTCGTCGCCCTCGACTCTGCCGGAGAACGCGTGGCGCGCACGGCCGACACCCTCGACAGTGATCTCCATCGCGAAAGCGATGTCGGCACCCTGCAGCCGCGCCTCGCTGATCGACTCGCGCCGGTTGCCGACGCGGGCATGGCCTTCGATCACCTGGAACTGCTGGCTCACCAGCAGGTCATACGGGCGTGCCTCGCCGCCCAGCGGCAGTTGCCACGACCATGCTCCCTCGACCCGGGCAGGCACGACCCACACGAGGATCGGGCTCTGCGTACCATCGCCGCGATCGATCCGGTCGGGCAGCCAGTTGCCCATCATGTTCGCATTGTCGATCAGCGCGCCGTTGACGATCACGCGGGTGCCGGGCCGCGCCTCGGCCAGGATCTTCGGCCGCAGCAACTGGGTCAGGCTGCGGAACAGCCACATGTTGATCACGGTGACCTCGCGCAGGTCGACGTCGAACGCATTGCGATGGAAGAACTGCGCGCGGTCGGCCAGGCCCTCCTTCTTCGCCGTCTCGTTGGCCGCTGCCACCAGGCTCGCCTCGATGTCGACACCCCAGCCACGTACCTTCGGGTTGCTGCGCACCGCCGCCAGCACGATGCGGCCGTCGAAGGAACCGAGGTCGACCACCACGTCGCCGTCGCGCAACTGCGCCACCTTCACCATCCGGTCGATGATGGCCGGGCTGCTGCCCGCAGGGAACGACCATTGTTCCTGCGCGGCTGCAACGGCCGGCAGCAGCAACGCACCAATCAGGATGGCGCAAGCGCGCCGCAGGATTTCAATGCCCATGTATCCTCCGTGGTTCACTTAACCGCCAGCCCGGTGGGCTGGAAATAGGTCGTGCCGCTGGTGCGGGCCGCGCGCCAGGGCAGGTCGGCGGCCTTGCCGCCGTCCGGGGTGACTCGCACCGTACCCTCGATGGAATCGCCCTTCACCGTACCGCGGAACTCGTGCGTTACCAGCACTCCGGGATCTATCGTGATGCGCAGGCCGAACGACACCTGCTCGCCACGCAGCTTCAGATCGGTGAACAGGCCGCGCCGGTTGCCTACGCGGACGATGCCTTCGCCCACCTGGAATCGCTGCTCGACGATCGACGCGTAGTTCACCACCCGGCCGCCGACCGGCAGGGACCAGTTCCAGTAGCCATGGATCTTCGCCGGCACGATCCACAGGCTGATCCGCGCATCCGCACCGGCCCCGCCGAACTTGTCCGGCGCGAAAAAGGTGAGCTGCTCGTCTGGCTCCCAGGTGCCGAAGTTGAAGTCATGGCTGACGATACGCGTTCCCGGCTGCAGTTCGTTCAGCAGTTTCGGACGCAGCATCCGCATCAGTTCGGGGAACAGGTAGATATTGACGACCGTCGCCTTGCGCAGGTCGGCATCGAACACATTCTGCTGGATGAAGGTAACCCGGTCACCCACGCCCGACTTCTTCGCGATCGACGAGGCGAGATCGACCAGTTCCGGGTTGATGTCGACCCCGAAGCCGCGCGCGCCGTGCAGCCGGGCGGCGGTAGTGACGATGCGGCCGTCGCCGGACCCGAGGTCGACCACCACGTCGGACTTGCCGACGCCGGCCATCTTCGCCATCGCCTCGGCCACGCTCTGCGGGCTCGGGACATACAGCGAGAAGCGCTCCTGCGCATGCAGCGGCAGCGGGGCGGCCATCGACCCGAGCAACAGCAGGACTGCGGTGGCCAGCACCGCAGCGCCGCGCGGCACGCGAGGGATCCTATCGGCCACTGCAGTTGCGCTCCCCGGCTTCGCGTGATCGTTGCACAGCTGGTGTGGCATTTCCGCTCTGGTTCCCGTGGCGCGTATGGTCTTTTCGGTGCGCGGGCTCCCCCGCACGTCGGGTGCGAAGAATCGCGGAGCGCAGTTTGCCTGCAACGGCGCCGAATGTCAGCGCGTCGAACGGATTCGATCGGCCTCTCGGCCTGCTACCCGCTCCCGGGTCACCGCCTCGCGGTCCTTCGGGCCTGCCAGCGGACTTCCGCGCCGCGGTGGTTGCGCGCTACCCCGGACATCGTTTCACCCTCTACCCGGCCGTCGAACTGCCAGGGCATCGCCGGTGGTCCGCCGGCGCGGACCGGCAGTACGGTGGCGAAGCGCAGTCGATCACCGGCGAGACGGGCGTCGCGTGCTTCAAGGATCTCACGCCCGACGCTCACTTCGGCATCGAGGATCTGGTTGACCTGCAGCAGACGCAGTTCGAGCGACCCCTGGGGCAGGTCTTCTGGTGAGGTTCCGGTCAGCGTCAACGCCCAACGGCCATGGACCTCGGCGGGCACCACGTACAGGAACACCGTGCTGTCGCCGCCGCGCCCGTTGTTCTTTTCCGGCGCGAAGAACGTTTCGGTGGCGTCGGCCCGCCAGCCCTCGAACGGGAAGTCGTGGCTGACGATACGACTGCCCGGGCGCAACTGGCGCAGCAGCACCGGACGCAGGCCCTGGATGATCGGCGGCAGCATGTAAAGGGTGACGACCGTCGCCTTGCGCACATCGGCTGCGAACACGTCGCCGCGCTCGAAACGCACCCGCGCGGCGACGCCGGCCTCCGCGGCATTGCGGTTCGACAGTTCGACCAGCCTCGCATCGAGGTCGACGCCGGCACCGCTGGCACCGAACTTCAGGGCAGCGGTGATCGGGATGCGGCCGTCGCCGGACCCGAGATCGATCACATGATCATCCTTGCCGACGGAGGCGATCGACAGCATGCGCATCACCGTGTTGCTCGGCGTGGTGATGAACGGCGAGAAGGGCTTGTCCTCCTGGGCCCACGCTGCGCGCCCCGCCAGTGCCAGCGGCAGGGCGGGCATGGCGAGCCAGACGCCAGCGCAGGCCGCGGCGATGCGACGGCGCCCGAAGTCGGGAAGGCCGGCCGCCATCTAGCGCACCCCTGCCGACGGATCGATCGACACCACCTTGCCACCGGTGCGTGAGGCGGACCAGGGTACGCTCGACTCGACCTTGTCGAACAGGCGCAGCGTGCCCTCGACCGTATCGCCCCGTACCCTGCCGGTGAAGTCGTGCCGCAGCGTTCGTCCGTTGATGTCGACCATGGCGGTGATGCGCAGGTCCTCCCCGCGCATGGTGGCCAGCGTCACGTTGACCGGCTTGCCGCCGGCAGTGCCGCGTACCTCGATCTCCTGCAACCGCTGGCGCACCGACATCTCGACCGGCTGGCCGCCGGGCAGCTTCCACTGCCAGGTGCCGGAGACGTTGGCTGGCACGATCCAAAGATAGACATAGCTGACCCCCGGATTGCCGACCTGCTTCTCGGGAACCTGCATCGTGACCGACTCTTCCGCCTGCCAGTCGCCCATGTTGTAGTCGTGCGAGACGATGCGGGAACCGGGGCGCAGTTCGGCCAGGAGTTTCGGCCGCAGCCTCAGGTTCAGGTCCGGCAGCAGGTACAGCGTGATGACGCTCGCCGCGCTGACGTCGGTCTCGAACATGTTCCGCTTCGTGAAGGTGACCCGCTCGGCAACGCCCTGCTTCTTCGCGTTATCGTTCGCCTGGCGCAGCAGTTCGTCGTCGAGGTCGTAGCCCCGGCCGCCCCTGGCACCGAACTTCGCCACCGCCGTGATCAGCTGGCGTCCGTCGCCCGACCCCAGGTCGATCACGAAGTCGGCAGGACCTACGCGCGCCATCGACATCATCCGGTTGACCACCACCTGCGGCGTCGGCACGTAGACCACGTCCCCGGCTCCGGTCTGCGCCCGCAGCAGCGGTGCCGATACCAGCGCGCCTGCACCGGCAGCCGCGGCAGCGCCGAGCATCCGCCGGCGCAGCGGGTCGGCAGGCAGCAGTTGCCGCGACGCAGACGACGAACGATTCGAATCCATCGATGTACCTCCGGGAACCTTCAATTGAGCCTCGACGCGGCAAACCGCGTCGTCGCCGAGAGCGTCGATTCGATCGTACCTTCCATGCGGTCGCCATCGACCCGTGCGCGCACGATGGCACGGCCGGGTCGGCCGCCCGGGCCATCGAACGGGAGAGCGAAGCGCAGGTCGAGCCCCCTGAGCGAGGTCGCGTCCAGCCGGCGCGGCACGCGCCCGCCGAGTCCGATCGTGCCCTCGAAATCATTCAGCGTCTTGCGCAGCACGAGTTCGCCGCGATCGAAAGCGGCGGCCCCGGGGGCCTCGACCGCCCAGCGCCCCTCGACGCGCGCAGGCACCAGAAACAGGTAGACCGTCGTGGTGGGTATGCCGGTGATCGCGACCTTCTCCGGCACGTCGAAGGTGAATTCGCTCGCGGCGCGCCAGTCCTCGAAATGATAGTCGTGCGCGACGATGCGCGTGCCCGGCCGCAGGTCGGAAAGAAACCGCGGGCGCAGCTTCATCATCATCCACGGCAGCAGGTACAGCGTGAGTACCGTCGCCTCGCGCACGTCGGTGTCGAAGATGTTGCGCTCCTCGAATCGGACCAGGTGGCCGACGCCCTCGCGGGCAGCGGTGTCGCTGGCGAGGCGGACCAGCTCGCCATCGATGTCCACACCATAGCCGCGGGCGCCGTGGCGTTTCGCCGCGGCGATCACCAGCCGGCCATCGCCGCAGCCGAGGTCCATCACCAGGTCTTGTGCGCCGATGGTTCCGGTGCGGATCATCCGGTCGACCACCGGCCAGGGCGTCGGCACATACGGACCGCCGTTGCGATCGAGCGGCTTCGTGGCAGCCGGGGTCTGTGCCAGAAGGGGTATCGCGCCGAGCCCCAGTCCGGCACCGCCGAGCCCCGAGGCCAGCGCCAGCATCCCGCGCCTGCGCATGCGCGCCATCAGCTGCCGCGAACGTAAGTCCAGGCGCCTTCCGGCCCGGGCTCAGCGATCGTGGCACGGGTCATCCGGAACGGCGACTCGCTGCGCCGGCCTTCGGTCTCGGTGCGGAAGTAGCCTTCGATGGTGTTGCCGGTCGAGCCTGGACCACGTACCACGCGCCCGAAGAAACGGCGGAAGGTGAACTGCCGCTTCACCTCTTCCATCATGATGAAGGTGAGGCGGTCGCCGGCGAGCCGGATGTCGCGCAGACCGACCTTCGCGCCATCGGCCTTCACTTCGGCATCGATGTCCTGGAAGCGCTGGCGCAGGACGATCTCGTGGTCACGCGGCCCGATGCCGGGCAGGTCCAGCCGCGCCGTCCAGGTACCCGCGATGCGGGCGGGAATCCACCAGAAGAACACCTGGCTGCCGTAGTCGCGCAGGCGGATGTGCAGGTCAGGCTTCCAGTCGCCGAGGTCGAAGTCGTGCGACACGATGCGCGTGCCGGGCCGCAGCTCGGACAACAGCTTCGAACGCACGCGCAGGTTGACCTTGACCCCGAGATAGAGCGTGACGACGGTCGCCCTGGACAGATCTGCGTCGAACAGGTTCCGCTCGGTGAACTGCACCTGCCCGGAGACCCCGGCGACCCTGGCCAGTTCGATGCTCTCGCGCACCAGCGCGGGATCGATCTCGTACCCGATACCGGGCGCGCCCCAGTCGCGCGCCGCCGCGATGTTGATGCGTCCGTCGCCCGACCCGAGATCGATCACGAAGTCTCCAGGCACCACGTTCGCGACACGCAACATCGTGTCGATCAGGGTGAAATTGGTCGGCGCAAACGGAACGTCGAGCTTCAACTCTGCGCGGGCACTGCCGGACGGCAACGCGAGCGTGCTGCCTGCGGCGGCCGACAGCGCGGCGAGCAGCGAGCGACGGCGGGAATTCGGCGGCATCAACCGGATGGGCGAGAACGGACGTTGCGAAGGCGCAAAGTCTAGCATGGCGCCTTCGACCGATCGTTCCGGCCCGGCCGGCCAGCAGACGTTCGTCAGCGGGCGTAACCCTCCCACGGAGCGATCACCGTCGCGCTGGCCATGTAGAGCGGGTGGCGCGGATGTCCTTCCCGGGTCAGCCCGAGCACGCCGAACCGGATGCCTGCACGGGCGAGACGCGAGGCCACATGAAGGCCGCGATCGGACAGCGCCCCGTGCACGCCCCAGGCGCAGACCACCTGTCCCGCCTCGGCCGCCATCGCCAGGATCGCCGCATCGTTGCGCGGCCCGACCGGGGCCGGGTGTGCATACAGGGCTTTCGGATCGGTACTGCGCAGCGCGAAGATGTTCGCCACCAGCAGGCCTCCGAAACCGCTCGCCCGCGCGCGACGCTCGCAGCGTTCGACCGTCGGGTCGTTGCGCTCCTCGTCGGCCGTCGACGGATTGAGCATGATCATCAGCAGCGGCGCTCGGGACAGGTCCCAGTGGCGCCACAGCCGATACCGGTACTGCCGGTCGCGCGAGAAGGACGCGCCGGCGGAAACACGCGTGGCCGCGCCCGCCCCGGCGTTCCGGGGCGTTACGCGGCCGCCGGCCGCCGCCTCGCTCAGTTTGCCGCGAAGCAGTACAGCCGCCCGTCGCCGCCGGTGCTGCGCAGCGCCTCGATGCTGCACGCCTTGGACGGATGCGAAGCATTCCACGAGCGCGACGCCTCGTCGTCCCTGAGCCCGACACGGTCGTGGTGACCGACCATCGCCGAGCCGGTGCCGCTGCGCGTCCAGTTGCCGCAGGTGCGGTCGTCGCCCGGCGGGAACGCCGTACCGTCGGCGCGCGACCCGGTGAGGATGTCATGCATGTTCGGCTTGTCGCTGCGCCCGTTCAGCGTGACGCCCTTGTCGGTCAGCGCGGTCTGCAGGTTCAGGTTGTTGGTGCCGTGCAGTTCGGCCACGCTGGCGGCGATGACCACGCCCTTCGCGTTGACCCACGGACCGCGGCCGATCCGGTCGCGCGCGTTCACTGCCGGCGTATCCGGCGTGGCCTGCGTGCTGAGGTAGGCGCGCCAGGTGCGGCGGCCACCGGCGCCGGCCTCTTCGGCGAGCCGCTGGCAAAGCGCATCGGCGCCGGCGAGACCACCGAAATCGGCGCCCTTGCCCGAATCGACGCTGGTGATGAAGAAGGTCATCGGCGACTTCGGCTCATCGATCAGCATGCAGCCGGCCAGCACTGTTGCGGACGCCACGAGCGCCCATTTCCCGAGTTTCATTCCCGCCTCCCCTTTTGTTGTGACGGGCGGCGTCATGTCCCCCCGCGCCCCCCCAGGCACAGTGTGCGCCTTTGCCATGCAATGGCAAGGGCGCACAGCCCCGAGGCAGGCTCAGCCCCCTCTGTCGCGCCGCGTCATTCCTCGAGCAGCGATCGCAGCATCCACGCAGACTGCTCGTGCACCGTGAGGCGCTGGGTCAGCAGGTCGGCCGTCGGCTCGTCATCCGCCTTCTGGACGGCTGGGAAGATCGACCGTGCGGTGCGTGCGACTGCCTCGTGGCCCTGGACCAGGATCGCGACCATTTCCAATGCGGCCGGCCGCGTTTCGGGTGCGTCCTTCAGCGAGGTGAGGCGCGAGAACTGGGCATAGGATCCCGGCGCGACATGACCGAGCGAGCGGATCCGCTCCGCGATCGGATCGACCGCGTTCCAGAGCTCCGTGTACTGGACCATGAACATCGTATGCAGCGTGTTGAACATCGGCCCGGTCACGTTCCAGTGGAAATTGTGCGTGGTCAGGTACAGGGTATAGGTGTCGGCCAGCAGCTTCGACAGGCCCTGGGCGATCGCCGCACGGTCCTTCTCGCTGATGCCGATATCGATGACGGGTGCTTTCTTTCCGCTGCTCTTGCCCATGGAACTCTCCTTCAGATTGCGAATCGGGATGCAGGCGACGGATACGCAGCGAACGCGCCCGCTCCTGGCGGCAGGCATGTACGTCAGCGCGCCAGCCTGGCCTCCCATCTTGCCGCCACCGCCGCCGCGCGCGCGTGGTAGGTAGCCGTACCCGACACGCTGTCGCCTTTCACCACGCCGTCGAATTCATGGCGGAACCGTTCCACGCGGCCGGACGGCTCCAGCGCGAAACGCAGCCGTTCGCCGTCGATGCGCAGGCCCAGGAGGTCCACCGGCTGTCCGTTCAGGGTCGCCTTGCCGGTGAGGATCTGCCGGGCCTGCGACACCGCGATCTCGACGCGGGCACCACCCTGGGCCTTCGGCAGGTCGAACTGCCAGCGACCGGCGACCGGGGCTGGCACGGTCCAGAGCATCAGCGTGCTGTGCCTGTCGCGGCCGACCGGCTTGTCAGGCACATACATGCGCAGCGTCATGTCGGGCTGCCAGTCGCCGAGCATCGCGTAGTCGTGCGAAACGATACGGGTGCCCGGGCGCAGCGCAGCGAGCTTCGGGGTCAGCAGCTGCATCACCTTGGGCAGCAGGTATACGCTGACCACGGTCGCCTTCGAAAAGTCGGACTCGAACAGGTCCTGGGTCAGGAACTGGGCGCGGTCGCCGATGCCGAGCTTCGCCGCGGCCTGCCGGCTGCGTTCGATCAGGCGCGGATCGATCTCGATGCCATGGCCGCGCGCGCCGAACTTCGAGACCGCCGCCAGCACGATCCGGCCGTCGCCTGAGCCTATGTCGATCAGGTAATCCGATGGACCGACGCCAGCCAGATGGAGCATGCGCTCGACGACGTCGATCGGCGTCGGCACATACGGGGTATCGGTGTCCTCGTCGACGATGCCGGCATCGACGGGCGACTGCGTTGTCGGGGCGGTACCCGCCTGGGCGAACGATGCGGCAGGCTGCAGTGCCGCGCCGATGGCAACGGACAGCAACAGCGCGGACAGTACGCGCAAGGGAGGAATGTGCGACTTCATCGACGGCCTTTCCGGGACAACGAGGAGTCGAGTCTAGCAAACGGTGCGGATGCGCAATTCCGCCTTGCAAACCGCTGCGAAAGGGCCGCCGCCGCCGTACAATCCGCGACCGCCGGGCTGCCCGGCCCTCCATGGCCCGCGGGCCGCTGCGGATCCAGACCATGTTCCTGCTGTATGCGATCATCTTTTCCACCGGCGGTGCGATCCTGGCGCTCGAACTGCTCGCTTCACGGATCATGACGCCCTACTTCGGGGTCAGCATCTACATCTGGACTGGCATCCTGTCGATCACCCTGATCGCCCTGGCCGCCGGTTACTGGTACGGCGGCCGGGTCACCCACGCACGCCGCAAGCCGTCGATCGAACGGCTCGCGCAGTGGTACCTCGAGCAGCCGGCACTGGCCGGGCTGACCATCGTCGCCGCCTGCCTGGTCTACCCGTATGCGTTCCATGCACTGGCGAGCTTCGACCTGGTGATCGGCGCATTCGTGGCCTGTATCGTGCTGCTGTTCCTGCCACTGCTGACCACCTCGGCGATGAACCCGCTGCTGGTCGCGATCATGACGCAGTCGTCGCGCGCCGAAGCGGATGCAAGCGGTTCGAAGGCCACGGCGCCGCTCGAGCAGCTGGATGCCGGCTCGGGCCGGGTCTTCTTCGTCAGTACCGTCGGTTCTGTTGCCGGCGTGATCGTCACCGCCTTCGTGCTGATGCCTTATGTATCCAACTACAACGCCGTGCTGGCGGTCGCGCTGGTGCTGTCGCTGCTGTCGCTCGCCGGTGCAGTGCGCCCGCCGGTGCCGGTGGCCAGCCGGCGTCGCCTGCTGGCCGTTGGCATGGCGGCAACGCTGGCCTCGGGTGGCCTGCTCGCGTTCTCCGACAGCTACCTCGACCGCCTGTGGCCCGCGCGCTATGGTGGTGTCGAGTGGCAGAAGACGGCCGAGTACGGCTCGCTGTTCGGTACGGTGAAGATTCTCGCCGGCCCGGTGGGCGCAGACCCGGACAACCAGCTGCGCATCTACTTCCAGGACGGCCTGGTGCAGAACACGCTCGACGCGCAGAACCGGTCGCAGTCCTTCTTCACCTACGGCCTGGAGGGGCTGGTACAGTCGTTCAAGCCCCGCGCCACGCGCGCGCTGGTGCTCGGCCTGGGCGCCGGCGTGGTGCCCATGTCGCTCGCGCGACATGGTATCGAAGTGACCGCGGTAGAGATCGACCCTGTGTCGTTCGAGGTTGCACGAAAGCATTTCGGCTTCGACCCCGCCCAGGTCCGCACCGTAGAGGCGGACGCCCGCACCTACCTGCGCGGCTGCAATGGCGAGTACGACACCGTGGTAGTGGACCTGTTCCATGGCGACGGCATCCCCGAGTACCTGATCACGCGAGACTTCTTCCACGACCTGCGCGGCTGCCTGAAGCCCGATGGCGTGGTGGTGTTCAACACGTTCGTCGACCTCGACCGGCCCACGGTGTATGCCAACTTCCTGGTCACGCTGCACGCGGAGCTGCCGGAGATCGTGGTCTATCGCCCGGACGCGGCAGGTTCGCGGCACGTCAACAGTTTCGTCGTAGCCAGCGCCGGCGCACTGGTTCCACCCTCGCCGGTGCGCCTGCGCGAGGCTCCGCCCCGTCACGCAGCGATGCTGCAGACGATGCTCGAGCGACCGAACAAGCTCGATTCGGATACCCTGCGCCGAGGGGCGATCATCACCGATGCGCGCAATTCGATCTCGCTCGACATCGCCGATGCGCAGATGGCCTACCGGCGGCTGGTGATAGAAACCGTCCCACGGGCGTTCCTGCTCAACTGAGCGCGCCGGACGGGTCGCCACGGCAGCCCTCGGCTGTTTCCGATCCTTCCCAGGTTCCGATCGTTCCACGGCAGACGTTGCGATGAATCCAGACCTCGGCATCGAGCACGCAGGACGGCGACGGCGCATGCTGCCGCCGGCCGCCGGCTGGCTGTGCGCGATGCTTGCCCTGGCCGTGCTGCTGGCCTCGACCGCTGCCATCGGACAGGGGCTGCCGACCGGACAGAACCGGGTTCTGGTCGACCTGGTGCCAGAGCCCAGCACCGCACGCCCGGGCGAGCCGTTCCAGGCACTGCTGCGCATGCGCATCGCACCCGGCTGGCACACGTACTGGATGAATCCGGGCGATTCCGGTCTCGCGACCAGCCTGGAGTGGCAGCTGCCAGCCGGCGTGACTGCCGGTCCGCTGTCCTGGCCGGTGCCGAAGCGGTTGCCGGTCGGGCCGCTGATGAACTACGGCTACGAGAATGAGGTGCTGCTGCCGGTGCAGGTCACGGTACCGGCCGGATTCAGCGATCCGGTGCTACGGATCGCGGCAAGGGCCGAGTGGCTCGTCTGCAAGGATGTCTGCATCCCAGAGTCCGGAGCAGTCGGCTTCCAGCTGCCGGTGGCACCGATCGCCGCGCTGGCCGACCCGCGTACGACAGCGCTGTTTGCCGCAGCGCGTGCCGCGCTTCCCGGCAGCCTCCCGGCCTGGACTGCGACGGCCAGCGTCGCAGACGGCAGGTTGCGCATCGCGCTGCGCGCGCCCGACGGTATGCCGGCGCCCGCAGGCGAGGTCTATTTCTTCAACGCGACCGAAGGGCAGGTCGCGCATGCAGCGGCCCAGACGGTGGCACGTCATCGGGACGGCCTGCTGATCGACGTGCCGCTGCAACTTCAGCCCGTCACACCGGTAGGTCGCATGGACGGTCTGCTGGTCGCCGCGGCAGGCTTCGGTCCGGGCCAGCCGATGGCCGCGACGATCGGGTCACCGCTGGCAACGGCCTTGCCAGACCTCGGACCGCTTCTGGCGAAAACGACGGTCGCCGGCCCGGCAGCGCGGGTTGGCGGTGGGCCTGGCCAGCCCTTCGCCGTCGTCCCGCCGCCAGAGGGCAACGCCGCTGCAGCGGGGCTGCTGCTCGCCCTGCTGCTGGCACTGGCTGGCGGACTGGTGTTGAACCTGATGCCGTGCGTGTTCCCGGTGCTGTCGCTCAAGGCACTTGCAATGGTCGGCCAGGCGAGTTCCGATCCGCGCGGCCTGCGCAGCAGCGGCCTGGCTTTCGGCGCCGGCGTGCTTCTGGCCTTCTGGACACTGGCCGGCACACTGATCGCGCTGCGCGCGGGGGGCGCACAGGTAGGCTGGGGTTTCCAGCTGCAGTCGCCACTGTTCATCGCAGCCATGGCGGTGCTGTTCACGCTGCTCGCGCTGAACCTGGCGGGGGTGTTCGAAGTCGGATCGCGAGTGGCCGCTCTGGCCGGCAGCCTGCCCGAGCGCAAGGGGCCTGCGGGTTCGTTCTTCAACGGGATGCTCGCGGTCGCAGTGGCGGCGCCATGCACTGCTCCATTCATGGGCGCGGCGCTGGGCTATGCGCTGGCGCAGCCTGCACTGCACGCGCTGGCCGTGTTCAGTGCGCTGGCGCTGGGCATGGCCCTGCCCTACCTGCTGTTGTCGTTCGTACCCGGCCTTGCGAGGATGCTGCCCCGCCCCGGGCGCTGGATGGTCACGTTCCGGCAGGCGATGGTGTTCCCGCTGCTGGCCACGGTGGCGTGGCTGGCTTGGGTACTCGGCCTGCAGGCGGGCGTCGACGCCGTGTTCGGCCTGCTCGCCGGCCTGGTGCTCGTTGCCTTCGCCGCCTGGCTGTATGGCCGGTTCGCGGTCCCGGCCGCCAACCGGGGCAAGCACGCGATCGCGCTCGGATGCGGGCTGCTCGTGGCGCTCGCAGGCGGCTACGTGGCATGGCCGCCCGCAACGGAAGACGCGTCCATCGCCTCGCCGGCTGCAGTGCGGCAGGACGACGCCCACGAGCCGGACCGCCCCTGGCAGGCCTGGTCGCCCGACCGCGTCGCCGCGCTGCGCGCCGAGGGCCGCCCGGTATTCATCGACTTCACCGCCGCCTGGTGCGTGACGTGCCAGGCCAACAAACAGTTGGTGCTCGACACCGCCGCGGTCCGCGATGCATTCGCCCGCCGCAACACCGCCACGCTGCGCGCCGACTGGACGCGCCGGGACCGCGCGATCAGCGAAGCGCTGGCAGGGTATGGTCGCAGCGGTGTCCCGGTCTATGTGCTGTACCTGCCCGGACGCGATGCGCCCATCCTGCTGCCTGAACTGCTGACCCGCGACAGCGTGCGCTCGGCGCTGGATGGCACCCCGGGAGTCGCAGCAGGCACGCGCTGACACCCGTCCTTCCCCCACGCATACCTGAGCCAGATCCAGATGATCCTTTCCCTCGCGCTCCCGGGCGCCCGTACGGTCGAACGCCGGTGGCGGCAGTGCTGGCTGGTATCGCTGGGGGTGACACTGCTGCTCGCGCTGCCGGCATGGGCGCAGTCGTCGCTGGCGCGTGTCGGCGACCCTGCGCCTGCCTTCACGCTGCAGTCGATCGACGGACGCAATGTCTCTCTGGCCGATTTCCGCGGCAGGTACGTGGTGCTCGAATGGTGGAACAGCGAGTGCTTCGCGATCAATACCCACTACGGCGCGGGCGCTATGCAGGCTGCACAGCGTCGCGCGGGCGCCAGTGGCACGGTATGGCTGTCGATCGATTCCACCCATTCCGCGCATCCCAGCTTCGTCGATGCCAGACGCGCGGCCGCGATACTTCGCCAGTGGAAGGGCGGCCAGAGCGCGATGCTGCAGGACCCCGACGGCCGTACCGGGCGAGCCTACGGTGCGATGGTAACGCCGCACACGTATGTGATCGATCCGTCGGGCACGCTGATCTACGCGGGTGCGATAGACGACCAGCGGACGATGCGCGATGTGCGCAGGGCACGCAACCTCGCGCTCGCCGCGATCGAAGAAGCGCGCGCCGGCAAGCCGGTCTCGCGGCCGCTGACCCAGGCCTACGGGTGAAACGTGAAGTACGCGGGCTAGTCTGGCCTGCCTGATCGAGACGCGCTGCCGAAGGCGAGCGGCCCAGTCTCACGCAACCGCGACGGTGCCACGCCTGCGCGCGAGCCAGTACGCACCGAGCAACGTCTTGGTCTCGGTCTGCTCGCCGCTGTCGGCCTGCCGCAGCATCTCGTCGAGTGGCACCACCACCGTGGACAGGAACTCACCATCCTCTCCCGGATGGCCGACATGCACCAGACGGGTCGCCAGGTAATAGTCGATCCGTTCGTCGGCATAGCCGACGCAGGGGTGCACCGTGAACGCGAACTCGAGGCTTCCCGCACGATAGCCAGTCTCCTCCAGCAGTTCGCGCTCGGCGGTCGTACGCGAGGACTCTCCCGCGTCGATCTTGCCGGCAGGGAACTCGAGCGTCTCGCGCCCGACCGGGTAGCGATACTGACGCACCAGGATCACCCGTCCATCATCGAGCACTGGCAGGATGATCGCCGCCCCTGGGTGCAGGATGTACTCGCGCAGCGCCTCGCGCCCGTCGGGCAGGCGGACACGGTCGCGCCGCACCTTCAGCAGCGCACCGTCGAATACCGCGGTGGAATCGATCTGGCGTTCGGTGAAATCGTCCATCCGGTCCTCGCCGGTCCGCGCTGCTGCGGGCCTACATCGATCGTTCTATCGCAAGCAGGCACCAGGCCATGAGCGGCTGCGGCAGCAGGCCGAGCGCCAGCACCGCCAGGCCGTTCATCGTCATCAGCACCCGCGCGTCGGCAGTCGCCGTAAACGGCACGGTGTCTACCGGCTCGTCGAAGTACATCAGCTTCACGATACGCAGGTAATAGAACGCGCCGACCAGCGACATCATCACCGCGAAAACGGCCAGCCACACCAGTCCGATATCCACCACGGCGGAAAGCACGGTCAGTTTCGCGTAGAAGCCGACCATCGGCGGCAACCCTGCCATCGAGAACATCAGCAGGAGCATCAGGAAGGCCTGCCAGGGCGCACGGCGCGCAAGACCGCGGTAGTCGTCGAGCTGGTCCGCCTCGAAACCGGAACGCGCGAGCAGCAGGATCATGCCGAAGGTGCCGAGGTTCATCAGCACGTAGACGGCGACGTAGAACATCGCGGCGGCGAAGCCGAACGCATTGCCCGCCAGGAAGCCCAGCAGCAGGAAGCCCATGTGCGAGATGCTGGAATACGCCAGCATGCGCTTGAGGTTCGTCTGCGCGATCGCCGCGATGTTGCCCAGCGCCAGCGACAGCACGGCCATCACCACCAGCATGCTGCGCCAGTCGGCCGCCAGCCCGCCGAGCGCCTCACCGAGGATCCGCATGAAGAACGCGAACGCCGCGATCTTGGGCGCCGAACTGATCAGCAGCGTCACGGCGGTCGGCGCGCCGTGGTAGACGTCTGGCACCCACATGTGGAACGGCACCACACCCAGCTTGAAGCCGAGCCCGGCCACGATGAAAACCAGTCCGAACACGAGCACCGTCCGGCTCCCCTCGCCGCGAGCGATCATCGCAGCGATATCGCCGATCTGCAGCGTGCCCGTCGCCCCGTACACCATCGACATGCCGTACAGGAGCATGCCGGAGGCCAGGGCACCCAGGATGAAGTACTTCATCGCAGCTTCCGTGGCGACCGCGGAATCCCGCTGCAGGGCGATCATCGCGTACAGCGACAGCGACAGCAGCTCGAGGCCCAGGTAGAGCGTGATGAAGTGGTTGGCCGACACCATCACCATCATGCCCAGTACCGAGAACAGCGTCAGCGTGAAGAACTCACCCCGGTACATGCCGCGGTCGGCCAGGTAGCGCCGCGAATACACGAGCAGCATCGACACCGCGACGATGATCATCAGCTTCAGCGCGTCGGCCAGCGGGTCGTCGATGAACATCACGCTGAACGTGAAAGCCGTGCCGCTGCTCGCGGTGGCGATCAGGATCACGGCGCAACCGGCCAGGACCAGTTGGGCAAGCACCTGGGTGATCCAGCGCCGCTCGTCGCGGATGAACAGGTCGATCAGCAGTACCGTGCACGCCGCCGCCAGCAGGAAAAGCTCGGTCGCCGCCGGGGCGAGATCGGGAATCGGGATAATCATGTCAGCGTGCCGGCAGTTTGCTCTGGCCGACATGCGCGACCAGATCGTTGACCGAGGTGTGCAGCACTTCGGTGAAAGGCAGCGGCCAGAGGCCCATGCCGAGCACGGCCACCGCCAGCAGGCCGAGCACCAGCGCCTCGCGGGCGGAGAGGTCCTTCAGCCCGGCGACCGCTGCATTCGCGACCTCGCCGAACACCACCCGTCGGTACATCCATAGCGTGTACGCGGCGCCGAAGATGAGCGTGGTCGAGGCCAGGAAGGCGTACCAGAAGTTGACCTCGATCGCCGCCATTATCACCATGAACTCGCCGACGAAGCCACTGGTGCCCGGAAGGCCCGCATTGGCCATCGCGAACAGCATGAAGAAGGCCGCGAACACCGGCATCGTATTGGCCACCCCGCCGTAGTCGGCGATCGCCCGGCTGTGTACCCGGTCGTACAGGACTCCGACACACAGAAACATGGCGGCCGAGATGAACCCGTGCGAGACCATCTGCACGATCGCGCCTTCGATGCCCAGCGCGTTGAACAGGAACAGGCCGAGGGTGACGAAGCCCATGTGGGCGATCGATGAATAGGCGATCAGCTTTTTCATGTCGGTCTGCACCAGCGCGACCAGGCCGATGTACACCACGGCCACCAGCGACAGCGCGATGACCACGCCCGCCAGCGCATGGCTGGCGTCGGGCACCACCGGCAGCGAGAAGCGCAGGAAGCCGTAACCACCGAGCTTCAGCATGATCGCAGCCAGCACCACGGATCCGCCGGTCGGCGCCTCGACGTGCGCATCGGGCAGCCACGTGTGCACCGGCCACATCGGGATCTTCACCGCGAAGGCGAGGAAGAAGGCGATGAAGATCAACACCTGAGCCTGGAAAGGAATCGGCAGCCGGTACCACTCGGACAGAGCGAAGCTGCCGTCGGACAACAGGTACAGGTAGATCAGCGCCACCAGCATCAGCAACGAGCCCATCAGCGTGTAGAGGAAGAACTTGACCGACGCGTAGACGCGGTTCGGCCCGCCCCAGATGCCGATCACGATGAACATCGGAATCAGCGTCGCCTCGAAGAAGAAATAGAACAGCAGCGCATCCATCGCGCAGAAAACGCCGTTCATCAGGCCCGACAGGAACAGGAAGGCGGCCATGTACTGCGCCACCCGGTTGTCGATCACCTTCCAGCCGGCCAGCACCACCAGCACGGTGGTGAAACTGTTCAGCAGGATCAGCAGCAGCGAGATGCCGTCGATGCCCAGGTGGTAGTTGATATTGAACGCCGGCACCCAGGCCAGGAACTCGACGAACTGCAGGCCGGATTGCTGCGGGTCGAATCCGAACCAGAGCGGCAGCGTGACCGCGAAGCCCGCCAGCGCTCCGGCGAGGGCGAGTACCCGCGCGATCCCGGCGTTGCGGTCGGAGCCGGTAGCCAGCACGAGGATCGCGCTGGCGATGGGCACCCAGATGGCCAGTGTCAGCAGCGGAGTCATTTTCGATCAGTCATTTTCGATTCGTGTTTTCGGTCAGAGCACCGCGCGCGTGCGCACGACCCACAGCAGCAACAGGCCGAGCACGCCGATCAGCATCGTGAACGCATAGGTGTACAGGTATCCCGACTGGAGCTGCCGCGACAGCCGTGCCACCTGACCGACCACCCAGGCCGTGCCGTTGACCATCACGCCGTCGATCAGCTTCACGTCGCCGACCTTCCACAGGAAGGTACCCAGCTTGCGCAGCCCGTCGCGGAACAGGAAGGCGTAGATCTCGTCGATGTAGTACTTGTTCAGCAGCAGTTCATGCACGCCCTTCATCCGGGCAGCGATCGCAGCGGGCAGGTCGGGCCGCTTCAGGTACAGGTACCAGGCGAGCACCACGCCGGCCAGCGCCAGCCAGAAGGGGGCGGTGACGAAACCGTGCAGTGCCATCTCGAGCGGCCCGTGCACGTGCGCCTTCAGTTGCTCGAGCGCACCGTGGGCGGGATCGACGAAGATCGAGCCGGCGAACCAGTCGCCGAGGACCATCGGCGACAGCGCCAGGTAGCCGATCGCCACCGACGGGATCGCCAGCGCGACCAGCGGCAGCGTCACCACCCAGGGCGACTCGTGCGGTTTTTCGTCATGGCCATGCCCGTGGCCGTGATCGTCTGCGTGTGCGTCGTGCGGATCGTGCGGCTTCAGGTGGTAGCGCTCCTCGCCGTGAAACACGAGGAAGTACATGCGGAACGAGTAGAACGCGGTGATGAACACGCCAGCGATCACCGCGAAGGATGCGAAGCCCGCACCGGCGATCTCAGTCTCGGAGACCGCGACGATGATCGAATCCTTCGAGTAGAAGCCCGAAAGGAAAGGCGTGCCGATGAGTGCGAGCGATCCTACCAGCGAGGTGATCCAGGTGATCGGCATGTACTTGCGCACCCCACCCATCCAGCGGATGTCCTGGTTGTGGTGCATGCCGATGATCACCGAGCCGGCCGCGAGGAACAGCAACGCCTTGAAGAATGCATGCGTCATCAGGTGGAAGATCGCCACCGAGTAGACCGAGGCACCCAGGGCCACCGTCATGTAGCCGAGTTGCGAGAGCGTCGAATACGCCACCACGCGCTTGATGTCGTTCTGGACGATACCGAGAAGCCCCATGAACAGCGCAGTGATGGCGCCTGTGACCAGCACGAACGACAGTGCCGTATCGGACAGTTCGAACAGCGGCGACATGCGGGCGACCATGAAGATGCCGGCCGTCACCATCGTCGCAGCGTGGATCAGCGCGGAAATCGGCGTCGGGCCTTCCATCGAATCGGGCAGCCATACGTGCAGGGGGAACTGCGCCGACTTGCCCATTGCACCGATGAACAGCAGGATGCAGGTGACCGTGATCATCGACCAGTTGATGCCGGGCAGGATCTCGATGCCGGTACCAGCCATGTCGGGCGCGCGCGCGAACACCTGCTGGTAGTCGAGGGTGCCGAAGAAGGCCAGCACCAGGCCGATGCCGAGCAGGAAGCCGAAGTCGCCGACCCGGTTCACCAGGAAGGCCTTCAGGTTGGCGTAGGTGGCTGTCGGGCGCTTGTACCAGAAGCCGATCAGCAGGTAGGACACCAGGCCGACCGCTTCCCAGCCGAAGAACAGCTGCAGGAAGTTGTTGCTCATCACCAGCATGAGCATCGAGAAGGTGAACAGCGAGATGTACGCGAAGAAGCGCTGGTAGCCGGGGTCGTCGTGCATGTAGCCGATGGTGTAGACGTGCACCATCAGCGACACCGACGTCACCACCAGCATCATGGTCGCCGTCAGGCTATCGATCAGGAATCCGACCTCCAGGCGAAGGTCGCCCGACGTGAGCCAGGTGTAGACCGTGCCATTGAACGTGTTGCCCTCGCGTACGTCGAGGAACACGCAGACCGAGGCGGCGAGCGACACGGCGACCCCGGCGATGGTGACCAGGTGCGCCCCGGTGCGCCCGACCTGGCGGCCGAACAGGCCCGCGACCAGCGCCCCGAACAGCGGCGCGAGGGGGACCAGCAGGTAGACCGTCTGCATCGTCATCGCGGCGCCCTCACCCTTTCAGCGTGTCGAGGTCGTCGACATGGATGGTGCGCAGGTTCCGGAACAGCGCGACCAGGATGGCCAGGCCGATCGCCGATTCGGCGGCGGCGACGGTCAGGATGAAGAACACGAAAACCTGCCCGGCGATGTCCTGCAGGTAGTAGCTGAAGGCGATGAAGTTCAGGTTCACCGCCAGCAGGTTCAGCTCGATCGCCATCAGCAGGATGATCACGTTCTTCCGGTTGAGGAAGATGCCGAGCACGCTGATCGCAAACAGGATCGCGCCCAGAATCAGATAGTACGACAGCGGCACCAACGGCTTCGCTCCCCTATGTTTCCTGCTTGTTCCAGGTGTCGGTCGGGCCCGTGCCATCGCGGCAGGCGGGCCCGGATCATTTCTGCTGCGGTGGTTCGTCCTGCCCGGCGTCCGGCGGCGGGGCGGACACGCCCTTCGGCTCGGAACGCATCGAAACGAGGCGCACCCGCCCTTCGCGGGTAGCCGCCACCTGTACCGCCGGGTCGATGCTGCGAGTGTTCTTTCGCGCGCGCAGGGTCAGCGCGATCGCGGCCACGATCGCCACCAGCAGGATCACTGCGGCGAGTTCGAACGGGTAGAGGTACTCTGTGTACAGCACCATGCCGATGGCGCGCGTATTGCTGTAGCCCTCGGCGACCTCGGGCGGAGGCGGCCGGAGCGACAGCCCGAAATACGGCCCCATCAGCGTCGCGCCCATCACCCCGAGCAGCAGTACCGCGACCGGCAGAGCGACAGGCAGGATGTTCCAGAAACCCTCGCGCAGCCGGTCGACGTTGATGTCGAGCATCATGATCACGAAAAGGAACAGCACCATCACGGCGCCGACGTAGACCAGGATCAGCGTGATCGCGAGAAACTCCGCATGCAGGAGCAGCCACAGCCCGGCCGCCGAGGCGAACGAGAGCACCAGGAACAGCGCCGCATGCACCGGATTGCGCGCGGTGATCACGCGCAGCGCCGACAGCACGAGCACCGCGGCGAACGTGAAAAAAACGACGGCCTGGAAGTTCATCGGTCCCCCGGCGCGCGCAAGGCAGCGGTGGTCGGGCACCCCGGCGTCGCGCCGGGCGTCGTGTCAGCGGTAGTTCGCATCGGCCATCCTGTCGCGGGCGATCTGTTCCTCGTAGCGGTCGCCGATCGCCAGCAGCATTTCCTTGGTGTAGACAAGGTCGCCGCGCCGCTCGCCGTGGTACTCGAGCGTGCGCGTCTCGACGATCGAATCGACCGGGCAGGACTCCTCGCACAGGCCGCAGAAGATGCACTTGGTGAGGTCGATGTCATAGCGCGTCGTGCGCCGGGTGCCATCGTCGCGCACGTCGGACTCGATCGTGATCGCCATCGCCGGACATACGGCCTCGCACAGCTTGCACGCGATGCAGCGTTCCTCGCCGTTCGGATAGCGGCGCAGCGCATGCAGGCCGCGGAAGCGCGGGCT